>CAIWAH010000039.1 GCA_903910585.1 uncultured Verrucomicrobiota bacterium | reverse complement strand
GCGGCTGCGCATCGCGGCCCGGCATGGCGCACGTCGCGCTCGTCGGCCGCAAGCTGGAGTGCCCGACGATCAACCTCGGCTTCTCCGGCAGCGGTCGCATGGAACCGGCGCTGGCGGATCTCCTCGCCGAACTCGACCCGGTGGTGTTCGTGCTCGACTGCCTGCCCAACCTGTCCACCGAGCAGGTCAAGGAACGGGTCGAGCCTTTTGTGCGGCGTCTGCGGGAAGCGCGTCCGAAAACGCCGATCCTCCTCGTGGAGGACCGCAACTACGCCGACGGGTTCCTGAAAGCCGAGCGCCGCCGGGGCAACGAATCGCATCAGGCCGCCTTGGCCGTCGCATATCGCCGGCTGAAGAAGGCCGGGGTGAAGGACCTGCATTACCTCAAGGCCGAACGCCTGCTGGGTGCCGATGGCGAGGACACCGTGGACGGTTCCCACCCGACCGACCTCGGATTCGTGCGTCACGCGGATGCCTTCGCGAAAGCCCTGAAACCCCTGGTGACCCGGGCCGCCCGCGGGAACTGAGACGATTCCCCGAAGAGTTGAATGGCATGAGGCGGCCGCTCCGGAACACCTCGACGGGAAGATTGGCCGCCTGCCGGCTTGGCCGTTTCTGTTCACCGGGGCTACGCTGTCCCCATGCGACACGTTTGGTTCCTGTTCCTCGTCGTCACTGCGGTTTGGGCCGGCCCGCTGGACGACTTCATCACCGCCGCGAAGGAGAAACACGGTGCCGCCGGGGAATCGGCCGCCCGTTTTTTGGTGGAACACATGCCGGCGAAGGATCGCGAAACGCTGTCGGCGGAATTCCTCACGGCCAACCTCGACCTCGCCTTCCGCGCCCGGGCCGAATTTCCGTGGGCGAAGGACGTTCCGGCGGACCTGTTCCACAACGACGTGCTGCCCTATGCCGTCTTTGACGAGACCCGCGAGGCCTGGCGCGCCGACTTCTACGAAAAGGCCAAGGGGCTGGTGAAGGACGCCAAGACCGCGGGCGAAGCGGCCCAGGCCCTCAACCGCGAGCTCTTCAAGCTCATCAACGTCCACTACAACACCGGCCGCAAGCGCCCGAACCAGAGCCCTGCGGAATCCGTCGCCCAGGGCCGCGCCACCTGCACGGGCCTTTCCATCATCCTGGTGGACGCCTGCCGGGCCGTCGGCATTCCCGCGCGGGCGGTCGGGACGCCGCTCTGGGCCAACGAACGCGGCAATCACACCTGGGTCGAGATCTGGGACGGCGGCTGGCATTTCACCGGGGCGGACGAATACGACGCCAACGGGCTCGACCGCGGCTGGTTCGTCGGTGACGCCGCCCAGGCCAAGGCCGAGGTGCCGCGCCACGCGATCTACGCCACGTCGTGGAAGCGCGACGTCGCCTTCCCGATGGTCTGGGCCCGGGCCAGCGACACCGTGGGGGCGGTCAACGTCACCGCCCGTTATGCCAAGGCTGAGGCCGGCGCCCGGGAGTTCGCCCAGCTTGGCGTGCGCCTATGGGATCACGCGGGCGGCGCGCGGCTCGTGGCCAAGGTCTGCGTGCTCGACGGCGTGCGCCGGCAGTGCGCGCTGGCCGACACCAAGGCCGGCACGGCCGACCTGAATGACATGCCCCGCTTCACGCTCGCCCCCGGCGCCCAGGGTTGGCTGCGTTTCACCCGGGGAACCGAGGTGCGGGAACTGGCCTTTGGCCCGCTCACTCCGGGCAATCCCACGGTAGATGCCCACTGGGACCGGCTCGCGGTCGTCTCCCCGGCGATCGTGGCGCTCGAGAACTGGCTGAATGCCGAACCCGCCCGGCGGTCGCTCACCGATCCGGCGCTGGAAACCCCGTTGACCAAGGCCGAGGCCGCCCGGGCCGAGGAGCTGCTCGTCGCCGACCGGCGGTCGCAGCTGGCCGAGGAACGACGCGGCGAGCTGGATCAGCGGGCCCTGACGCTCGACGGGAAGACGCTGCGGTGGATGGAAAAGACCTTTGGCGAAGCGCCCACCAACGGTCACAGCCTCTGGATCTCCATGCACGGCGGCGGCAACGCCCCGTCCGGCGTGAACGACCGCCAATGGACAAACCAGATCGGCCTCTACCAGCCGGCGGAAGGGATCTATGTCGCCCCGCGGGCTCCGACCGACACGTGGAACCTCTGGCACGAGGCCCACATTGATCCCCTCTTCCAGCGCCTCATCGAGGATTACGTCGCCCTGCGCGGTGTGAATCCGGACCGGGTTTACCTCCTCGGCTATTCGGCCGGCGGGGACGGCGTGTGGCAGCTCGCCCCGCGCATGGCCGACCGTTTTGCCGCCGCGGCGATGATGGCGGGCCATCCCAACGAGGCCTCGCTGCTCGGACTGCGGAACCTGCCGTTTGCGATCTTCATGGGCGGCAACGATGCGGCCTACAACCGCAACAGGATCGCCGCCGAACGCGCGGCGGAACTCGACCGCCTCGCCCAGGAAGACGCCGGCGGCTACGTCCATTTCGCCCGCATCTACGAAGGCCTCGGCCACTGGATGCAGCGCAAGGATGCCGAGGGGATTCCGTGGATGGCGGGATTCACCCGCGAAGCCTGGCCCAAGCGGGTCGTGTGGCAGCAGGACGACGTCGTGCACCGGCGCTTTTACTGGCTGGAAATCCGCGAACCCGGGGAAATCAGGGAGCGCCAGAAGATCGTCGCCCGCGTGGAGGACCGGACGATCACGGTCGAAGGCGACGTCACGGCCGCGCTGGGCCTGCGCCTCTCCGACCGCCTGCTTGACCTCGATCAGCCGGTGAATGTTATCGCGGGCGGCCGCGAAGTTTTCTCCGGTCGCCCGGAGCGCCGGGCCGTGAACATCGTGCGGTCGTTGGCCGAACGGGCCGATGCCGGTGCGGTCGCCACGGCGGCGATCAGTTGGAAGTGACCTTGGACCGGCGGCGCCGCTCCGTTGGCGCTTCCGTGCGCGGGGACATTTTCAGGGAGGACTTCCGGAAACCCGCCTGTCGTTCCGGGCGAGCCGTCCGGTGGCATCAGAAGCGTTCTGGCACGCCCTCTTCCAGCACGCGCAGGTGCCGGTGCAGGCGTTCGGCCTCGACCAGTTCGCGGAGCCAGCGCTCGGGTTCGTCCATGGCCTCGAAGCTCAGTTTGAACGTGCCGAAATGCATCGGCACCAGCCAGTCGGCGCGGAGATCGCGGAAGGCCTTCACCGCCTCGTCCGGTCCCATGTGGACATGCCGGAAGGAGTCCGGGAAATACGCCCCGATGGGCAGCAGCGCGATCTCCGGACGCATCCGTTCGCCGATTTCCGCGAAGCCGTCGAAGTAGGCCGAATCGCCCGCGTGATAGAGGCGCCGGCCCTGGTGCTCGATGATGAAGCCGCCCCAGCCCCGGTGCGAATCGCGCAGCGTGCGGGCGCCCCAGTGCTTGGCTGGCACCAGCGTCACCCGCCATTCGCCGGCGCCGAAACTCTCCCACCACTTCAGCTCCACCACGCGTTCGAAGCCGAGCCGCCGGGCCAGCGAGCCGCAGCCCCAGGGCAGCACCGCGATCTTGGGCGACGGCGGCAGCTTGCGGAGCGACGGCTTGTGGAAGTGGTCGAAGTGCGCGTGGGTGAGCAGCACGACATCGATCGGCGGCAGGTCCTGCGGACGGATGCCGGGCCGCTTCAGGCGCTTCAGCAGGAACAGCCAGTTCGCGAAGTTCGGGTCAACGATGAGGTTGAGGTCCGGAAACTGGACGAGGAACGAGGCATGGCCGATCCACGTCAGCGCCAGCTCCCCGTGGCCGAGGCGCGGGAACGCCGGGACCTTGGTCGAACCGCTCCGTTCGGTGATGAAGGCCTTCCACACCATCTCGCGGAAGAAGGTGCGGGGATTGAAGTGATTCGACGGCGTGAGCTCCCGGAAGGAACGCGGCAGGCCACGGCGTCGCTGACGGACGTCCACCGGCTGCGGGCGGTTGGCCTCGGCACTCATGCCGGAACCAATATGGCCCAATCCGGCCGTTCGGAAAGCCGCAATCCGGCGCACCGCCGCCGGCGGGTTGCAAAGTGCTGCCGGCATCTTGCCGGCAGCGGCGTCACAGGGACGCCCGAATCAGACTCGGCTGGCGGCGCGGGCCGAAGGCTTCTGGGCGCAGCCCACATTCCGAGCAGTGGCCTTCGGCCAGAGCTGAAGCCCGCATCGGGCGTTCACTGTCAGTGGTCGGCGCCGATTCACGGGGCCTGCCGGTTGAAAACCGGCAGCACTTTTGGGGCGGCCTCTGCGTCGCCCGGCTTGTGGCGGCGGCGGGTGCTGTGGCAGCGTCCGGGAAACATCCCACATGCAGCTCGCCGACCTCTCCTCGCCCGCCCTGGCCCGGATCAGCCGTGACACGCCGATCGTGTTTCCCGTGGCGGCGCTGGAACAGCACGGGCAGCACCTGCCGCTGTTCACCGACAGCCTGCTCTGCGGCGAGATCGTCCGGCGGGCGGACGCGGCGCTGGGCGACCGCGTGGTGTTCGCGCCGCTGCTCTGGCTCGGCAACTCCGACCATCACCTCGACTTCGCCGGCACGCTCTCCGCGCCGCCGCGCACCTACCTCGACGTGCTGGGCGGCCTGCTGGAGAACTTCATCACGCACGGCTTCAAGCGGCTCGTCTTCCTCAACGGTCACGGCGGCAACGACGTGCCGGGCAAGCAGACCGTCTTCGAGGTCCGCCAACGCCACCGACAGCGCGACGACCTGCTGCTGCTGTTTGCCACCTACTGGAATCTCGGCACGAAGCCGTGGGAAACCGAACCCTCGCTCGTGCAGCGCGAGATGGGTCACGCCTGCGAATGGGAGACCTCGATGATCCTGCGCCTCGCGCCGCACCTCGTGGGCGACTTCACCGGGTTGACTACGGTCGAGCAGGGCAACGCCTTCCAGCCGGCCACGCGCGGCTGGATCACCCGCGAACGCACCGGGCCGGGCCACATCGGTTCGCCGCAGCTCGCCTCGGTGGAGAAAGGCGAGGCGCTCTTCCGCGTCTTCAGCGACGACGTGGTAAGGCTGCTGGAACGCGTCCTCCGCTGGAACGGCAAGTCGTGGGAGGGGTGAGGAATCGACTACAAGTGAGTTTAGACATGCATATGCCAACCAGTCGCCATGGGCTGCTCAGCCGGCCGAATTGTGGCGGAAACGATCACTCTGAGTGCGCTGCTCTCAAAACCCGTCGCGTTCTGTTTCAACGCCTCGCGCTGCTTCAGTGCGGCATGAAAAGCGGAGTGTTGATGGCACTTTTGGCCGTTTTCGTCGCGGGGTGTTCCCGCACAAACCAAGTGCCAGTAACTGCGGCCGCAATTCCGTTCACGACTCAATTGCTGATGAAGAAGGGTGACGCCTACGAGTTTGGGCTACCAGATGGCAAAACGGTGGCGGTCTGGTGCGAGCGGCCAGGATTTGGGGTGATGTTGGCTGAGCAAACTACGAAGAGCGGCCTAAAGACCGCTTGGGGAGAGCGAGCATACAAGCGTCCAAAACTACTAATGCGCCAGACAGCCCAGAACACATACGAGTCTGCCGGATGGAAGTCGTATATTGTGCAAGGCGCTGTGACGACCGCAGGAGACGAGACCACCGAGTATGAACTGTTTGTTGGAGATCTGAGATTCAGCATCATTGAAGACTTGCGAGCGACGGAATCACTGCCGGTAACGATTCGGGTTACGCGGAAATGATTTGGATTGATCGAGCAATGTCCCGACTTGCCTTGATCTCCTTTCCATGAACACCCCCGCCCGCACCGCTTCCTGGAAATGGCTCGTGTGCGGGCTGCTGCTGTTCGCCTCGACGATCAACTACATGGACCGCGTCACGCTCTCGACCGTGGCGTCGCGGATCACGGCGCAGTTCGGGCTGTCGC
>CAIWAH010000038.1 GCA_903910585.1 uncultured Verrucomicrobiota bacterium | reverse complement strand
TCCTGCTGCTGGGTGACGGCCTTCTGCTCGGCGACCACCGTGGCGCGCTTGCGTTCCACCTCGACGGCGGCCTCGTTGACCTTCACTTCCTTGTCCATCTCGGCGAGCGACACGGTGCGTTCGCGGCGGACACGGGCCTCCTCGCCTTCCTGGACGGCTTCCTGTTCGAGGCGCTGCTTCTCCTTCTTCACGGTGAACTCCCGCTCCTGCACGGCGCGGTTCATGTCCTCGGTGCGGAGACGGATGGCCTCCTCGGCTTCCAAACGTTTGGCTTCGACCTCCTGGCGGCGGGTTTCGATGACCTTGCGGGCTTCGGCCTCCTCGTTGGCCTTCACCTCGTTGATGGCGCGGGTCTGCTTGGCGGTGTCCTCCTCGTTGCGGCGCTTCTGCTCGCGCTTGGCGATGTCGGCGTCGGCGTTCTCCTTCTCGACCTGCACCTGGGCGCGCTGGGAGAACTCGTTGGCGATGACGCGTTCGCGCTGGGTGATCTCGGTGATCTTCTTGATGCCCTCGGCGTCGAGCACATTGCTGGGGTCATGCTGGTCGAGCGGGGTCTGCTCGAGGTAATCAATGGCGACGTCCTGCAGGAAAAAGCCGTCGAGGTCCTTGCCGATGGTGCTCTGGATCTGCTCGCGGAACTTGATGCGCTCGGTGAACAGCTCGTGGAATTCCATCTGCTTGCCGGCGGTCTTGAGCGCCTCGGAGAACTTCGCCTCGAACAGCTCGCGGAGCTGGTTCATGTCCGAAACGCGTTCCGGAGTGAGCATCTGGGCGACCTTGCGCACGCTTTCGGGCGTGGCCTCGACGCGGATGTAGAAGGCGACGGAGATGTCGGCGCGGATGTTGTCCTGGCAGACCAGGCCGTCCTTCCCCTTGCGGTGGATCTCCAGCTTCTTGACGGAGATGTCCACCAGTTCGAGGGACTGGAAGATCGGGAACCGGAGGATCCAGTCGAACGACACGCGCATGCCGCCGAGACCGACGATGACACCGGCTTTCCCGGGGGGAATCTTGCGGATGCAGAGGGCGATGACGCCAAGACCGAGAATTGTTGCGAGGGCCAGCAGGGCAAGGGTGGGTAACATGGGGTCAAACTCCGGGTGGTGTGCGTTGCCAGGTGAATCAGTGTTCCAGGTCCGAGGTCCACTTCGGCTGTCTTCTCAGCGACGGGACACACCACGGACTACCGGAAGCCGCCGGCGCGGGCGAGTGGGATTTCCCGGAGGCAATTGTAATCGGGGCGGAATGACGCACGCCGCCGCGGGCAAGGGCTGGTTCGCTGGGTGAGATGAACGCGATTCCGCTGATGGCCCTGAGATTGATGCTGGGCAACTCCCTGGCGGCGGAAACCTCCCGGAGTCCCGTTCCTGTGGTCGAGGCGGAGGAGACGGTTTACGTCTATGCCAATGCCAACCACGGCGCCGTTCCGCTGTGGTGCCAAGGGTGGACGAGCCTGCTGCGCACGGGCGATCGGCTGTTCGCCTTCCTTGGACCTGGTGGAGCTGCCCGGCGCGCAGGCGGGGAGCCGAAACGAGATCAGCCATGCCCGGATCCGGCTGCAGTGATCCGCGGTGGCACCTGATGCCGGCCGCTTTCACCGATGCCGGGGATTCCTTTCCCAGGGCGCATGGTTAGCTTCCGTGCGTGAGCGTTTCCCTCCCTTCCCAAACCCGTGTTCTGATCATCGGCGGCGGCGTGGCCGGCACGAGCGTCGCCTGGCATTTGACCCAGATGGGCGTGCGCGACGTGGTGCTGGTTGAGCAGAACAAGCTCGCCGGCGGCACTTCGTGGCATGCCGCGGGCATGGTCGGACGCCTGCGGGTGTCGAGCAGCATGATGCGGATCAACCAGGATTCCGCCGACCTCTACGCGAAGCTGAAGGAACTCACCGGTCACGACGTGGGCTGGCGCATGGTGGGCAGCCTGCTGCTCGCCCGGAACCGCGACCGCATGGTGCAGTATCGGCGCACGACCGGAGTCGCCGGTTATCTGGGGGTGGAATGCCACGAGATCACCCCGGCCGAAGCGCAGGCCAAATTTCCCTGCATCCGCGTGGATGACCTCGCCGGCGCCTTCTGGATTCCGCACGACGGGCGGGTGTTGCCGGGCGAAGTTCCCCTCGCGCTGGCCAAGGGAGCCAGGGCTGGCGGCGCGACGGTGATGGAGGGCGTTCGGGTGATGAAGCTGCTTTCCGCCAACGGGCGCATCACCGGCGCGGAGACGAATCTCGGAACCATTCAGGCTGAGGTCGTCGTGCTGACCGGAGGCATGTGGACCCGCCAGCTCGCGCTCACGGCGGGCGTGAACATCCCGCTGCATCCGGTCGAGCATCATTACGTCGTCAGCAACCCGCTGCCCGGGGCCGACGGCAACTGTCCCTGCACGCGCGACATGGACGGCTCGACCTACTTCCGCGGCGAGGATTTGCCGGATGGCGGCGGCGGCGTGCTGTTGGGCGCGTTTCAGCGCACCACGAAGATTTGGGATGTTCAGCGGGTGCCCGACGATTTCTCGTTCGGCCTGCTGGAACCGGACTGGGAGAAGTTCAGCGAACCGCTCGCGCAGGGCCTGCTCCGCATTCCCGGACTGAAGGAAGCTGGATTCTCGAAGTTCGTGAACGGTCCCGAGAGCTTTACGCCCGACAACAATTTCCTGCTGGGCGAAACCGCGGAACTGCGCGGGCTGTTCGTGGCCGCGGGATTCAACAGCGCCGGCATCGCCTGCGCGGGCGGAGCCGGCAAGGCGCTCGCGGAGTGGATCCTGAGCGGCGCGATGCCCTACGACCTAACCGGCGTGGACATCCGGCGTTTCGGTGGCTGGGCGAACAACCGCGCCTTCCTGCGCGACCGGGTGACCGAATCGCTCGGACTCCACTACGAGATGGCCTGGCCCAATCGCGAGCCCGTGACCGCGCGGGATGTGCGGCTGAGTCCGCTGCATGAACGGCTCAAGGCGGCCGGCGCCTGCTTCGGCACGAAGGGCGGCTGGGAACGGCCGAACTGGTTCGCCCGAAGTGAACCGGGTTGCGCGGCGGTGCCCACGGCGGAATACAGTTTCGGCCGCCAGAACTGGTTCGCGAACCACGCCTTCGAGCACCGCGCCTGCCGGGAGCGCGTGGCGGTGTTCGACCAGACCGGCTTCGCCAAGCTGCTCGTGCGCGGGAGCGATGCGTGCACCGTGCTGCAGCGGCTGTGCGGCAAAAACGTGGACGTGCCGCCCGGCAAGGTCGTTTACACGGGGATGTTCAACGAACGCGGCGGCTTCGAGAGCGACCTCACGGTGGTCCGGGTCGGCCGGAATGAATTCTACCTGATCACTGGCAGCGCCCAGGCCGCCCGGGATGCGAGTTGGCTGCGCTGGAACCTGAAATCCGGCGAATGCTGCGAAATCGTGGACGTGACCGGAGCCTACGCGGTGCTGGGCGTCATGGGGCCGCGTTCCCGCGACCTGCTTTCAAGCATCGCCGATGCCGACCTGGGCAATGCTGCGTTTCCCTTCGGCACCGCCCAGACGATCGGACTCGGGACGGCCAACGTCCGCGCGGTTCGCCTCACTTACGTCGGTGAGTTGGGTTGGGAACTGCATGTTCCCGTGGAGCAGGCCGCAAGCGTTCACGACCTGCTGCTGGCGACCGGCGCCGAGCTGGGGGTGGCCAATGCCGGTCATTACGCGATCAGCTCGCTGCGATTGGAGAAAGGCTACCGGGCTTTCGGTGCTGAGCTTTCCCCGGACGAAACGCCGTTCGAGGCCGGCCTCGACTTCGCGGTGGACTTCACCAAGGACTTCCTTGGACGCACCGCGATGCTGGCCGCCAAGGAGCGTCCGCGAAAGAAGCTGCTGACCACGTTTGTGCTGAACGATCCGGAGCCGCCCGTGTGGGGCGGGGAGGTCATCTTCCGCGACGGTGTGGGCGTGGGCTACACGACCAGCGGCAGCTACGGTCACACGGTCGGCGGCGGCATCGCGATGGGCTACGTGAAGAACTGCGGCGAAGCCGTGACGCCGGAATGGATTCTCGCCGGCCGTTACGAACTGCTCGTGGACGGCCGGCGGATCGCCGCGACGCCGCATCTTCGGCCGGTTTACGATCCCAAGCGGGAGCGGATCCTGGCGTAAGTGGGAATTCAAGGCGGCGATAATCGGGGAAGACGCTGAAATCGGCGTTGCTCCGCTGACGGGTCCGTCCCAATGCTTCCCGCGTCCAATGAAGCTCGTCGTCCGCATCGCGATCTATCTGGTGCTGCTGGTGCTTGCGGGAATCACCTTCTCGAAGTTCCGCGCCGCCTACCAGACCGGGCCCACCCGGGTGATTGAATCGGTGGAGCTGGAGCGCACGCCGGCGGCCGCTCCGGACGCCGCCGGCAGCGGTGAGACCAACTCCGTCGTGTCAGGAGCCAGCGCAGCGACCAATACGGTGTCAGCCGCCGAGACCAATGCCGTGGCGGACCTCCCGACGAATTCCCCGGCGGCCACTGAAATCAAGCCGACCCCTGCGGCCCCGGCCAAGCGGGCCGACAAATCATCCTCGATGCTCTACCTCGGCTGCTTCCTGGTCGCGATGATCGGCCTCGGTGCGATGGTTGCGTATGACGTGGCCCAGATGATCGGTGGCCGGGCCGGCCGTTCGGTCATGGCCGAGGACTACACCGAGTTCAAATCCCCGGACTACGAGAAGGCCGAGGAGGAATGGACCAAGGGCAATCACCTCGATGCCATCCAGCTGCTCCGCGAATACCTCAAGGCGAACCCCAGCGAGCAGCACGCGGCGATCCGCATCGCGGAAATTTATGAGAAGGACCTCGGCAACTACCTCGCTGCCGCTCTCGAACTGGAGGAGGTCCTCAACAAAAAGCTGCCTCGGGAGAAGTGGGGTTGGACCGCAATCCGGCTCTCCAACCTGTATTCCGGCCGGCTGAACCAGCCCAACAAGGCGCTCGCCGTCTTGGACCGCATCGTGCGGGACTATTCGGACACCGCCGCGGCCCGCAAAGCCCGCGAACGCCTGGGCATTCCCGAGCCCACGCCAGAAGCCCTTGCCGAGGAACCGGCCACCCCGGAATCCGAACCTGCGCCGGCCCCGGAACCGGATCCGTCTAATTTGCCCAAGGGGTTCCGGAAAAGGAAGTGACTGAGTCCCGATGTGGGCGGGTTGCCCCGCAACCCGCCGCTGGGTTTCGGATCATCTCGCGGGGGACGCTTTCTGTCCTTCCCGCCGCGAATGTTCACTCCGGACGCCAGCCGGCCAGCTCCTCCAGATAAGTCTGGGGAAAGCCGTGGCCTTTGGCGGCCGCCATCACATCTTCAAGGTATCCCGGCATCGGGTCTCCCGGTTCGGCGTCGTTCATCACGTAAACCATCGCCGTGAGGGCGCGCCCGTCCGGCGCCTTTACCGGCAGGTGCAGCTTGGAATAAAGCCCTTCGGCAATTCCCTCGTAGGCATCGAGCCGGGCTTCGTCCGGCAAGGCCAGATTCCAGAGCACTCCGTGGACGGCGGCGCCGGTTTCGGGGACCACCGTCGCATAGCCGTGGCGCGTGATCCGAAATCTCCATTCCGGCAGGATGGCCGTGCCGACCAGCGTCGAATGAGGACAGCGCTCGTGCATCTGCGCGAGATCCATGTTCGAGCCGAAGGCGAAGTTGAGCGTGCCCACGGGAAAAGAAAAACCCGGCCGCAGCCGGGTGTCACGCAACGGTTGAGAGCGAAACTTCAGGCCCGACTCCGGCGTGGACGCCAGATGCCAAAGCCCAGAATTGCCAATCCGCCCACCGCAGCCGCATGGCTGGATTCGGGGACTTCGGCGGGATTGTTCACGGATTCGAAAATGGCCTGAACACGAGAACCATCGTGAGGCAAATCGTTCCAACTGACGCCAGACCAGTTGATCACGGTGGCATCTTCGCCACCAGCGTCGTTGGGCTCGCCTGCCGCCCAGTTGAAGTAAGTCACAGGGCTGCCATCAGACCAAACGAACGATGCTTCGACGAGGATGTCATTGTAACCGATCCAGGCATTTTGTTCGGGCACGAGATTGGAGACGAAATTCTCCTCGTTACTGTCTCCAAGGCTGGCCAAATTGTAGCCCAATCCGACGGCCAAATTGTTCATGGCCTGCCAAGTATCCGCGTCCTGGCTGACGCCATACCAATGATCGTTGCCCCCGACGCCCGACGACCATTGAAACCAGATGGTGGGTGCCGTGGCCGCCCAACTCGAAACCCCGGCCAACAGCACGCCGGACCCGATGATGCTTAGTTTTTTCATGATGACTCCTTGGAACCCGACTTCGAAGCCGCCGTGCGTGTCGCCAGTCAAGCCCGCACTTGCCGCGCCACAACGCCCTTCCTAACGTCCGCCCCCGTTCCGCTTCCGGCATCCGGCCGGCGGCGGAAGCGCACTGTTTTCTGTCCACTGAATACTGATCTCTGACCGACTGGCACCACCATGGCCTATCTCAACGACAATTACCTGAAGCTCAAAGCCGGCTACCTTTTCCCCGAAATCGGCCGCCGCGTGAAGGCGTTCACCGACGCCAATCCCGAGGCCGCCAAGCGCCTGATCCGCTGCGGCATCGGCGACGTTACCGAACCGCTGCCGCCCGCCGTCATCGCCGCGATGCACGCCGCCGTGGACGAGATGGCCAGCCGCGCGACCTTCAAGGGCTACGGTCCCGAGCAGGGCTACGAATGGCTCCGCGCCGCCATCGCCCAGAACGATTTCCGCGCCCACGGCCTCGCCGTGGCCGACGACGAGATCTTCGTCAGCGACGGCTCGAAGTGCGACTGCGGCGCCATCCTCGACATCCTTGGCGACCAGAACCGCCTCGCCATCAGCGACCCGGTCTATCCCGTGTATGTGGACACCAACGTCATGGCCGGCCACACGGGCGAAGCCGACGAAGCTGGCGCCTACGCGGGCATCACCTACCTGCCGTGCACCGCGCAGAACGGCTTCATCCCCGAGCCGCCGGCCGCAAAGGTGGACGTGATCTACCTGTGCTCGCCCAACAACCCCACCGGCGCCGCCGCCACCCGGCCGCAGCTGGAGGCGTGGGTGAAGTATGCGCTGGCGAACCAGGCCATCATCCTGTTCGACGCCGCCTACGAGGCCTACATCACCGAGCCCGGCATCCCGCACTCGATCTACGAGATTCCGGGCGCCCGTGAGTGCGCCATCGAGTTCCGCAGCTTCTCGAAGAACGGCGGCTTCACCGGCACCCGCTGCGCCTTCACCGTCGTGCCCAAGACGCTCCTGGCCAGCACCGCGAAGGGCGAACGCAAGCCGCTCCACCCGCTCTGGTCGCGCCGCATGACGACGAAGTTCAACGGCGTCTCCTATCTGGTGCAGCGCGCCGCCGCGGCGCTCTACACGCCGGAAGGCAAGGCGCAGGTGCAGGCGCTCATCGAGCATTACCTCGGCAACGCCCGCGTGCTGGTCGCCGGGGCCCAGGCGGCGGGCCTGACCGTGTTCGGCGGCGTGAACG
>CAIWAH010000037.1 GCA_903910585.1 uncultured Verrucomicrobiota bacterium | reverse complement strand
GGCTATCTGGCGCCCGAGCAGTTTGCGGGCGGCGAGCCGGATCACCGCATGGACATCTTCGCGCTGGGAGTGGTGCTCTACGAACTGCTGACCGGCCGCCTGCCGTTGGGCAGTTTCGAACTGCCCCGGGCGGTGCGGCCCGACGTGCCGGTAACGGTTGAAGCCGCCATTCTGAGGGCCCTGAAGCCGAATCCGGCAGACCGGCCGCAGTCGATCGCGGAATTGCTACGGCGGCTGGAAGAACCGGCAGTGGCCAAGCCCAGTCCGTCGGCGGTGCGGAATGGTTCCGGGGTTTCGCGTCGGAATGTGCTGATCGGAGCCGCTGCCACCGGCGCGCTGGGCGGAATCTTCTGGTTGCGACGTCCAAGAGGAACACCCGGGCCGGCCCCGGCGCCCAGTTCGGCGGCGTGGCAGCCGTTCCCGCTGCCGGCCGAAGTGGGCGCCACCGCAGTTTCCGGAAGCTGGCGCCGCGATGGCGAGGCGTTGGTTTCCGGCAAGGAGGTCTGCGTGCTGGCCTTGGCCGGGTCGCTGCCGCCGGCGTGCGATTTGAGGGTGTTGATCACCCGGCTGGGCGGCACCGAGTCGGCTGCGCTTTTTTTCCGGCATCCCGCGGGCGTCGGTTCGGCGGAACTCGATGGCTGGACGCGGCACCGGTCCGGCGTGCAGGCCATTGACGGGGTGACCAACGAAAGTCCGGCCGGGTTTGACTTCACCCTGGAGCCGGATCGGGAGGTGGAACTGACCTTGGAACTGCGGCCTGACCGTGTCCGTCTGTTTTTGGACGGCATCCTCAGGCAAACTTCCATCCTCACGGAAAGGCAACTGTCGGTGGTGTCGCCGTGGGGCTGGAATCCCGGGCCCAGCAGTCCACCGCTGGCGCTGGGTTCCTACCAGAGCCCGATGCGGTTTCGTGCTCTGGCATCGCGGGACCGCCGTGCCGGATGATCTGTGGGCGAATCGCGGTTCGCCTTTCGGGGATCGCCTGCTACGGTTCCGTCGTCATCGCGCCCGTGAAACGACTAATCATCCTGCTGCTGTCGGCCGGTGGGCTGCTCGGTGCTGGCGTCCTTGGCGCCGAGTCACCGGCAAATCATCTCGCCTGGCAGGCGCGCTCCAATCGTGTCGATGCCCGCATCCAGGGTTGGCCGCTGGGGCGTGTGCTGGCGCGGATCGCGCGCGAAACCGGCTGGGAAGTCCGCGTCGAGCCCGGCACGCAGCGCACGGTGACCGCCGGCTTCACCGGCCTGAGCCAGCGCGAGGCGCTCACCCGGCTGCTGGGCGACCTGAACTTCGCCGTCATCAGCCGGTCCAATTCGCCGTCCCGCCTGCTGATCTTCCGCTCGGACCGGGAAAGCGCCACGGAACTCGTCGAGGCCGAGGCCGACGAGGCGAAGGGCGGACCGATCCGCGAAGAATTCATCCTCCGCGTGAAGGCCGGCCTGAAGATCAAGCCCGGTGAAGTGGCCCGTATCGCGAAGCTGTTCGGCGGCACGCTCGTCGCCGGCATCGATGAAGTGGGCGCCTATCGGCTGCGCTTCCCGACCGAAGAGGCCGCGACCAAGGCGCGGGAGGCGATTCTGAAGGCCAACGACGGGGTGACGGCCGAGGACAATTACCGCGTCGCCCAGCCGGAACTTCCGCCGGAGCGGCAGGCCGGGACCGCGACGGCCGCCAATGCGTCGGGCGTGGTGGTCCCGCCGTTGGACGGCAAGAACGGTCCGGTGATCGCCCTGATCGACACCGCGGTGCAGAGCCTGCCCACGGACATGGAAGCCCTGGTGCTGTCCCGCACCCAAATCGCGCCGGGCAGCGCCTCCGGCAGCGAGCTGGCCCACGGCACGTCCATGGCGCAGGCGATGATCGCCGGCATGCAGGAGGCCGGACAGGCGGTCCGCGTCCGGAGTTACGATGTCTATGGCGGGAGCGAGACGACCTCGACCTTCGACGTGGCCAAGGGGCTGTTCCAGGCCGCCAGTGACGGCGCGACGGTCTTCAACCTGAGCCTTGGTAGTTACACGCCCTCGCCGATCCTCAGCGACATCAGCCGCCAGATCGCCAGCCGGGGCGGGGTGATCTTCGCTGCCGCGGGCAACCAGCGCACGACCCAGCCCGTGTTTCCGGCCGCGGACCCATGGATCCTGGCGGTCACCGCCAAGGAGGCGGACGGCAGCATCGCGCCGTGGGCCAATGTGGGTTCCTTCGTGGATCTCGCCGCACCGGCCTCCACGCTGGTGAGTTACGGCAACGAACTTTACCGGGTCAGCGGAACGTCCACCGCCTCGGCCTGGACCAGCGGCTACACGGCGGGACTCGCGGTCCGCAATCAGGCGACGCCCGCCGCTACCGTTTCCACCGTGCAGAGCCAGCTGGGCTACAGTGCCGGGAAGCCCTGAGGCGTTGCTGATTCGTTTCCCGTCCTTCGGTCTTCCGTGACGTCGTCCGCCCACTTTCGGGCACGTTCAGACCCCCAGAATTCCTGATACCAGTCGGGTTCGTCGGCGTCTGGACACGAACTGCATCATTGTCGTGAGCCCGCCGTGATGCGAAAGAAGTCGCGTTTCCTTGGTCCATGAATCCTCGGCGTCAGTTTTTGAAGTCCCTGGTGGCCGTGCCGGCCTTAACCGCCGGCTGCGTTACCGCCAAGCCGCCTGCTCCGGCCGCCGTGCGGCCCCGGCCGCTTCCGGCCGGCATGCCCCGCCGCATCATCCACCTGGTCGCCGATGGCATGGGCTCGGGCATCCTCGCGGCGGCGAACCAGTATTCGGAATACTCCCGCGGCCGGGCGCTGACCTGGCTGCAGTTGCTGGACCGTCCCGGCACGCACCAGGCGCTGATGAATGTCCGCTCTCAGAACTCGCTCGTGACGGATTCCTCCGCCTCGGCGTCGGCCTGGGGCAGCGGGGTGCGGATTCCGAACGGCAAGGTCAACCAGACCAGCAAGGGCGGGAAACTGGTGACCCTCTACGAACTGCTCGGTGACGCCGGCTGGAAACGCGGCCTGGTCACGACCACCGAGATCACCCACGCCACCCCGGCGGGATTTGTCGCCTGTGTGAACAGCCGCGGCAGCGGCGAGGACATCGCCGACCAGCTTTACGAACGCCGCGTTGACGTGGCGCTTGGCGGCGGGCGGAATCATTTCCGGGGGGACAAGCGGAAGGACAGGCGCGACCGCCTCGCCGACTTCAGCCAGATCGGCTACGCGGTGCTCCAGAAGCCCGAAGACCTGGCCTCGGCGCCGTTGGACCGCCCGTGGCTGGGCGTCTTTGCCGACGGGCACATTCCCTACGTGGTGGACCAGCTGGGCGGCCTGACCAAGCCGGCCCCTACGCCGTCGCTCGCCACGATGGCGCGGATGGCCCTGAAGCGGCTCGCCGGGGAGGAACGCTTTGTCCTCCAGATCGAGGGTGGCCGGGTGGACCACGGCTGCCACAGCAACGACGCGGCCGCGGCCATCCATGAACTCATCGCGTTCGATGAGGCGATCGAGGTGGTTCTGGAATTTCAGCGCGAGCATCCGGACACATTCCTCCTGATCACCACCGACCATGCCACGGCCAATCCCGGCCTCAACGGCATGGGCGACAACTACACCGGCAGCAACCGTTCGCTCCGCCATGTGAAGCAGGTGCGACAGTCCATCGGGGAGATCCTCAACCGGCTGCGCACGGCGGAGAAACGCGACCAGGCCATCGCGCGGCTCAAGGAATCCACGGGCTACACCGCCTCGGCCCGGCGCATGGACCTGCTGGACACCTTCCTCAAGAAGAAGGGCTACGCGCTGTTCGACGGGTTCAATTCGGACACCGCCGCGCTGGGCCAGGTGCTCGCCAATCACCTCGGCATCGCGTTCACCAGCGGCAACCACACCTCGGACTACGTGCCGGTGACCGCGCTGGGGCCGGGCGCCGAGCGTTTCGCCGGCTTCCTCGATAACACCGAGATCTTCGGCCACTACATGGACTTCGCCGGCATCCAGTTCCGCAATCCGCAGGAACCGCTCGTCGCCGGGGTGCTGCCGGTGGCGCCGACCGAGGACCTGGCCAGCTACTGGAAGCCGCTCGCCGTGGCCTAGAACTTGTCCCGGCGCAGGACGCGGATGTCGGATTCGTAGGCGACCATCGCGAAGTTCGGGAACAGCTCCGCCTGCAGGCGCGCGAGCAGCGTCTCCGCGACGGCCGCAGGCACGATCACCTCAAACTGGATGTTGGCGAACTCGGGGATGTCCCCGGGCCGGCTGCCCTGATGGCCGCTGCCCTCCACGGCGAACACCGTCCAGCCGTGGGCGCCGACCGACGTCACCAGTTCGGTCACCGGGGCGCGGGCGTAGGCTTCGCAGACGACCGTGACGCGTTTCATCGGATAGAGAGTCATGGGAGCGGAATCGGTTTAACCGGGCTGCGAACCGTGGAACCAGCGGGCGAGGGTGAAATACAGCGGCAGGCCCACCGTGAGGTTGAAGGGAAAGGTGACCGCCAGCGAAGCGGTGAGGTAGAGCGTCGGATTCGCCTCGGGCAGGCTCAAACGCATCGCGGCCGGCGCCGCGATGTAGCTCGCGCTCGCCGCCAGGACGGCGAACAGCATCGAGCCGCCGGCGCTCAGCCCCACCGCATGTCCCAGCCAGGCCCCGAGCACG
>CAIWAH010000036.1 GCA_903910585.1 uncultured Verrucomicrobiota bacterium | reverse complement strand
GTTCTGTAGCCAGTGAACCACGCGGCAACTCCTGGGCCGCCATCGCGGCGATCCGAGTCGGTCGCTCCCAGTGGCGGAAATGCTCGGCGACCCGATAGGCCGTGATGGCGACGAAGTTATCGGGTCTAAATCCGGTAGAATGTTGAGACGATTCGGTCATTGCGCAGTTTAGATTCTTGAATCAAAGATTCTAAATCAGAGTACTTCAACATTTTGAGGTTAGGCTGCGAGTAATTTGACGATCTCCTCGATGGCGCGATCGGCCTTGTAGTAGGCGTTTTCGAGTTGGCTGTGGGGTTTGTGATCCGGAGACGGGCGATGATGGAAGCGGCTGTTGGCAAGGGGTCCGCAAAGCCGTTTATGAAAGAAGAGGAACAGCAAGGCGACATCAACGCCTTTTGTGGTGAGCCTGTAGGCGTACCGTTTGGCGTCGCGTTCGAGGAGTCCATGACCTTTCAGGCGCCGGAGATCGTAGCGGAGTTGATTGAGGCCGTATTGGTTTTCGGGCAAGCGAAACGAAGCCAGCACGGACTGGTGAATCTGGCGTGAGGTCCAACCGCCCAGGAGGCTGCCATTGTGGAGCAGCACTTCCAACAGGCGGATGAGACGAACGTCGTGGATCTTCAATCCCGGATAGTGCACCGAGCCGATCTTCACCGGCAGCGCAATCCGTTGCAGCAGGGGGAAGTCGACATGGACGTTGAGCCATTGCGCCTGATGAGCGGCGAATCGGTCGGTGAGAGTCTGGAACCGTTTCCGGACGGCGTCCAGATGATCGAGACCTTTCTTCAAACGGAAGTCCGACAAGTTGTTCGAACAGACCTCGTTGCGCAGGAACACGGCGAACTTCTCGTACTGCTTGACGAAGGCGTTCTTGCAGTAGGCCCGGAAAACATGGTGGCCCTGTTCGACCTGCTCGACGACCGTGGCCAGCTTGCCCTTGAGCTTTCGGGTTACGCGGACGCCGAATATCTCGCTGATCTTGTGCGCCGTCAGCCGCCAGAGGCCCAGTTCGCAGCCGCGCTCGAAGATCTTGTGGATCGGGAAATGGCGTTTGAAGATGAAATTGCGGCAGTACTCGATCTGGGCAATGGCGTAGAAGCGCGACAGGCTGATCTGCTCGCGTTCGCGGGCCGAGAACTTGGGGCCGAGGTGAAACGTCCAGTAATCGAGCCGTTCCCGTATCAGTTCCGGACTCAGTCCGTCGGCGGCGGACTGCAGCGCGGCCACGTCGTCAACGGCCAGGAACGCATTGTCCTGTTTCTTGAACCCGGTACCGGATCGCAACAGTTCCCGCTCCAGGAAGGAGTGTCCGTTGAGGTAGTAGGTCGTTTGGAAGGGGAAGAACGAAGCGACGCGCATCACCATCGGCCCCAGCCGTTCGTCGCGGAGGTAGAAGTAGTAGTGGGTGAAGCGGCTCCGCTGCGGGGCCAGGATGCGGTGATTCGGATCGGCGGTGGGAAACTTCGGGGTGCTGATCCGGAACGTCGGCCCCTGCTCCATGCTCTTGAAGAGGAAGTACACCCCGAAGCGGTTTTGCTTCTCCATCTGCTCCAGCCACGGCCGGACGTGGTCTTCCTTCCGCACGCCCTTCTCGGCCCACTCCACCCGGATCTCGTGATTGCCGGCGTAGGCTTCGACCCACCGCTGGTAGTCGCCCGTGCGCTTGCTCAACAGTTCTTTGCTCACCACCGGCTCGCCCACTACCTTCCGGAAAAAGTACACCACCTGATCGGGCCGCGACAATCCGCTCAGGTAGCCGTGGATCACGATCCGGTCAAAGCAGTGGTATACAAATACAAGCAGGCTGCCAAACAGCTTTGTGAATGTTTCCATCGGTTGCCTCCGGTTGACCAGTCCTTGCAAACCGATCATCCTTCAGCGGCCGATGGAAATCAAATTTCAAATATTTTTGGCTAGGTCTCCTCCAGCGTTTGTTGCCATTGCGCTGCTCGGCGACCGCCCTTTCGATAAGGCCTGGTTCACACTCCGGGCCTTTTTTTGCCAATCGCGCGTCTTGGGATCTTTGTGGCGCAGTGCAACAATCCAATCTCAGGCGCTCGCGTGTTATCCTTTGGCTGGTGTCCAGATCCGCGGGGCGCAGCCCGCACGGCGCAACGCGGAAAAATCTCCTTTTACGAGGCCCGGCCACAAACCCAGGCCTCTTTTTTGTTCCGCCGCCGCTCTCGTGGAGATGTTCACAAGAAATTGATCCGCCTCCCTCGCCTGCCAACTTGCGGGCAATTGCGCACAAGTTCCCGGCCCGACCACTGTACGCAGCGGACCACCCAACCTTCCGGGAGAACTTCCATTTTCGCGGCCAAATGCTGCAGGCCAAGACTGCGCAAACTGAAAACGTGTTGCGGCGGGCGCGGAAATCCTTTGCACGGTAGGCTGACTAGCCGGCTCGGGCCCACCTTTGGCTTCCCCCCGACCCCTCGATACCGGATCCGAGCACCATCAAAAGCTGGAGCGGCCCTCCATTAAGATACAGC
>CAIWAH010000035.1 GCA_903910585.1 uncultured Verrucomicrobiota bacterium | reverse complement strand
TTCGAGGCGGTCCGGTCAGCGGTGCGCCGGAGCGGCCGATCTTTCGCGGAACTGGGCACCACCGGCCACGCGCCGGATCATCCGGCCACCTTCCCGGAAGCGAAGTATCTCAAGGCGATTTACCTGCGCCTGTGAGCGGGCGCAGACCGTCACTTCGATTCAGTCGAGACGCACGCGCGGATCAAGCAGCCCGTAGGTGATGTCCACCAGGAGGTTCAGCACCAGCAACAGGACGGCGTAAAGCAGGACCAGGCCGACCACGAGCGGATAGTCGCGGCTGAGCGAGGAGTTGACCATGAACACGCCGATCCCGGGGATCTGGAAAAGGTTCTCCACCACGAAGGATCCCGTGAGCAGGTCGGCCAGCATCGGTCCGCTGTAGGACACGACCGGCATGAGCGCGAGCCGGAGCGCGTGCCGGGTGAGGATGCTGAACTCACCGAGCCCCTTGGCCCGCGCGGTGCGGATAAACTCGCTTTGCAGGGCCTGAGTCATGCCTTCGCGCAACAGCCGCGCGACGCGTCCGCCGAAATAAAGCCCGAGCGCCACCATCGGCAGCACCGCCTGCAGCGGAGCGCCCCAGAGACCGACCGGGAACCAACCGAGTTTCAGGCCGAAGACCAGCACGAGCACCGGCCCGACGACGAAGCCCGGCACACAGATGAACACCAGCGCAAGGAAGCTGCCGCCCCAATCGCTCCAGGATCCCCGGCGCACCGCCGCCAGAAATCCCAGCGGCACTCCGAACCCGAAGGCGAAGCCGAACGCCAGCAGCCCGAGCGCCAGCGACACCGGCAGGCCGTCACGGATGATTTCCGACACACTGTGGTTCCGGTATTTCAGGGAAAGCCCGAGGTCGCCGCCAACGGCGCCGCCGAGCCAGCGGAGATATTGGCGCGGGATGGATTCATCCAGGTGATACCGGGCACGGAGCTGGCGTTCGATCTCCTCGGAAGCCGGGGCGCGCTCCCGGTCGAAGGGCCCGCCGGGCGCGAGCCGGAGCAGCCCAAAGGCGAGCAGACTGATCGCCAGCAGCAGCGGAACGAGAAACAGGATGCGCCGGAGAAAATACATCGGAGTCAATGGGCCGCGGCCGGAGCGCCGCGGGGCCGGATTGAATGAAGCGGGTGAACATCCAGGAGGTTTCCGTGGATGCCGGTCCATTTGGCCGGATCGAAAAGGGTGAACCCGGCCTCGAACCACAGCGGCAGGACCGGCGCCTCTTCGGCCAGGAGCAGGGTCTCTGCCCGGGCCAGCAGACCGGATCGCAACCCGGGATCGGTGGTCCGCTGGGATTCGGCGAGCAGCCGGTCGTATTCGGAATGCTTCCAGCCGGTCCGGTTGTTGCCGTTCGCAGAGGTGAAGAGATCGAGGAACGTGTTCGGATCGTTGTAGTCGCCGATCCAGCTGCTGCGGCTGAAGTCGTAGTCGAGCTGCCGTTGGGCGACCAGATAGACCTGCTTCTCCATTTGCCGGATCCCGACTTCGACGCCGAGCTGTTCCCGCCACATCGCCTGCAGTTCCACGGCGACCCGCTCGTGCATCCGGGCACCGCCGCCGCCGGAGCTGTCGCAGAGGTAGCTCAGCCGGGGAAACCCCCGGCCGCCGGGAAACCCGGCTTCGGCGAGCAGTCTCCGGGCGAGTTCAGGATCATGCCGCGCGCCCTCGCCGGGACGGTGATTCGCAGTTCCGGTGGGCACCAAGTGGGTCGCCGCCGTGCAGGCGGGTGCGAGGCGGCGCACGATGCGTTCCCGATCCACCGCCAACGAGAACGCCCGGCGCACCCGGGCATCGGCCAGCGCCGGCCGCGTCACGTTCATCCGGACAAAGTAACTCCCGAGCATCGGAAACGTGTGGTAGTCCGGACGCCGTTCGAGTTCCGGCAACAGTTCGGCCGGCACCAGCGGCTTGTCCCAGATCACGTCGGCCTGGCCGCTGAGATAGAGGTTCAGCGCGGTGGCGGGCTGGGAAACCGAAAGCAGGTCCACCACTTCGCAGCCGGTGTTGCCGGCATCCCAATGGCGGACGTTGCGCCGGAGCCGGATGCGGTCATTCAGCCGCCAGAAATCGAGCGTGTAGGCGCCGCTGAACGGCGGATTGCGCATGATCCACTGGTCACCGAACCGCTCGATCGCGCCGCGCGGCACCACGGCGAGCGTCTGGAACGCACACAGATCCAGGAACCACGGACACGGGTTCGCGAGGGTGACTTCGACCCGATTCGGCGCCGGAGCCTTCACGCCGACCGAACCGAAGTCGCGGGTCCGGCCCAACAGGTAATCTTCCGCGCCCCGCACCGGGAACAGGAGCGAGGCATACTGGCAGGCATTGGTCGGCTCCAGCACGCGGCGCCACGAATACAGCAGGTCATCCGCCCGAATCGGCTCGCCGGTGGACCAGACGGCATTGGTGCGGAGAAGGAACGTGTAAGTAAGCCGGTCCGGCGAGAGTTCCCAGCGCTCGGCCAGCCCGGGCCGGGCCTCACCGGTTGCCGGATCCGGACGGGTGAGCCCTTCGAACAGGGGCAGGACGGCGCGCAATTCCTCGATGCCGCTGACGAGAAGCGGATCAAGCGAACCCGGGTCGGCCCCGTTGAGCACCGTGAGGTCCGCCCGCGGAAGGGGGCGGCAGCCGCTGACCCAAGCGGCAAGCAACAGGACGAACCAGCCGCCGGGGATCCGCCATCGTTCCGGCCGGATCGCGGCAAACAAAAACGCCCCCGCACAGTGGCTGGGGGCGTTCTCGGGATCCGGCATGGCAGCCGGATTCTTGGCCATCACTTGGCCGGCGTCACGGCATTCGTGGGTGCCGGTGCGGCGGTGTTCGAGGCGCCGGGCGTGGTGGTGAGGCTCATCGCCGGGTTGACGGCCGGAGCGGCCGCGGCCGCGGCCTGGTTCAGCTCCTTCTGGACGCCACCGGCGCGGCTCTTGGACGAGTGCGCCGTGAGCGTGGCCAGCAGCAGGCAAAGGCCGAGGAAGCTGGCGGCCGCATACTTGGTCATCGTGGTCAGCGCGTTGCCGGAACCGGCACCGAACATGGCCACCGCGGCGTCGCCGCCGAACGCGGTGCCCATGCCGGCCTCCTTTTTCGGCAGCTGCACGAGGATGAGCAGCCCGAGGAACAGGCAGATGAGCACGAGGACAAAACTCAGGAGATTGATCAGCAACGACATGGTCGGAAGCGTTAGATGGAATTCTTGATGATGTCGGCGAACGAACGGACCTCCAGGGCGGCGCCGCCGACGAGGGCGCCGTCAATATCGGGCTGGCCGAGCAGCTCGCGGGCATTGTTGGCCTTCACGCTGCCGCCGTATTGGATGCGGACCCGCTTCGCCACCGCCTCGCCATGGAGGGCAGTGAGGACGCCGCGGATGAACGCGTGAACTTCCTGGGCCTGCGCGCTGGTGGCGGTCTTGCCGGTGCCGATCGCCCACACCGGCTCGTAGGCCAGCACGGTGCGCTCGACCTGTTCGGGCGACAGTCCGGCCAGGGAGCCGCGGACCTGGGTCTCGACCACCTGATTGGTGATGCCGGCCTCGCGCTCGAGGAGGGTTTCACCCACGCAGACGATCGGGACGAGATTGGCGGCGTGCGCCGCAGCGGCCTTCTTGGCGATCAGCGCGTCGTTTTCCTTCTGATACTGGCGCCGCTCGCTGTGGCCGAGAATCACGTAGCCGACGGAGAATTCCTTCAGCATGCCGGCGGCGATCTCGCCCGTGAACGCGCCGTAGCCGTTCTCGCCGAAGTTCTGGGCGCCGAGGCGGATGTTGGAATCCAAGATCGCGCGGGAAACGCTTTCGAGGGCGGTGAAGGGCGGGCAGACGACGACATCCACCTCCTTGACCGCAGCGAGTTCACGCTTCAGTCCGGTGACGAGGTCGAGGGCCTCGGCGACGGTCTTGTTGCACTTCCAGTTGCCGGCGATGATCAGCTTGCGCTCTTTGTCCATGGCTTCCGTAGAGACGGAGCGCGGACGTTATCCGGGGCGCGGGGGGCGTCAAAGGGCTTTTTGCGGCAGATCCCCACGAAAATGGGCGGCCCGAAGGCCGCCCATTTTACAGGACCTCAAGGAAATGGGGTCAGTTCGACACCTGGAACTCCGCGAAGGCCTGGATGGTGCCGATGCCGGCAGGAACATTGACGCCATCGAAGACCGCGGTGTTGTCCGCCGCAAGGTTGACGGGACCGGCCGCAATGACCCCTTCGCTGGTCGTCACGCGCAGCTTGACCGGGGTGCCGGCGGGAATGCCGGCGCCCTGGACCGTTACCGAGATCGGACCAGCCGAGGTGAAGATGACATCCGGCGTGAGCGTGTTGCCGGAGGGCAGCGGGGGCACATTGTTGCCGGCGATCCGGGTGACCGTCAGGGTGCCCAATGTGTTGAAGTCGGTGTTGGCGATCGGGGCGCTGTTGACACTGATCGGCCGGGTCTGGCCCGCAAGCTGCCGGTAGAAGGCCTCCAGCCGGATGCGGCCGTTGGGATAGCCGGCGTAGCCGCCATACGCGTCCAACCGCCCGGTGCCGGAAATACGGTCGGCACGCAGGAGGATGGCGCCACCGGAGCCACGGCCGCCGTAGCTGGCGCCGGCCCATTCGATGTCGCCGCCATTGGCCTCGATGGCACCATTCACCATGATGTCGCGGGACGAGGCGATGAAGACTGCACCGCCGCCTCCGCCGCCGTTGCCACCGTTCGTGTTTTCATCGGAGGCACCACCGCCGCCACCGGAACCGCCCACCAGCGGCTGGATAAAGACATTGCCATAGGAACCCGGCGAACTGGCATCGCCAAAGTTGCCGTTCTGGCCATCGCGCTCGTTCGGGCTGGTCTGGCGGCTGGTGCCCGGCAGACCGCCTCCTGGCCCTTGGCCCGGTGAACCTACAAAAGTCCCCGATTGATCCCGGCGAACTGCACCCCTACCGCCGGCGAAACCGCCGGGACCACCTTGGGCCACCACGCCGAGTGGCAGGGAACTATCACCTCGTCCACCGCTGACACTGACCGTCCCCTCGATCGTCACGTCGCCAGTCGCCAGCCAACGGACCGGAGTGTTGGCCGCGTTCTTGCGGAACGCGACGGTCACACCCGGAGGAACATTGATGGTGGTGAAGTTCCAAATGCCGTTCGCCCGTCCGGACATGTCGAAATCCTGGACCTCACCGCTCAGTTTCTCGAAAGCATTGCCGTCCCAAAGAATCGTGTCCGCGCTGGTGTTGTCGCCCGGAGTATCGCCGCCAAACAGGACCACCCGGCTGCGAGTGGCATCCCAGACCGCGCCAAAATACGAACGTTGCATCGTGACGTCATCGCGTCGCAGCCAGTTCACACCATTCCAAGCCCAGACGTCATTTCGGCTCTCGCCGGAAATGAGAATGCTCTCATTTCGAACGGGATCGAACACGAGCCGACTGCCGTAGCGGCCCGACGGTTCGTTGACGGGCGACTTCGGTGTCCAATTCGCTCCATTGAACGTCCAAGTCTGCGCGCCCGCATTGAACATCACGACCTCCTGACGAATGGGATCGTAGGTGATGCCAGTGCTATGGTAGTTGGGCGGATCAGTGGTGGGTGAAAGCTGACTCCAATTGGTGCCATCCCAAACCCAAGTCCGTTCATTGGCCCCGAGGCCGCCCACCATGAGCACCTTCTGCCGATCCGGATGCGCATCATACACCATGTTCTGGTAGTACGGGAGGGCGGGACCGTCGCCGGCTGCTTTTCGGTCCAATTGCCGTTCTTGAAAACCCAGGTGTCCCCGAGCTGGCCATTACGGTAGCCGCCAAACATCACGATTTCCTGACGGGCCGCGTCATAAACCATGCGGTGACCGTAACGGGCCGGCGGTGTGGTGGCCGGTGATAGCCGCACCCAGTCGCCACCGCTCCACTCCCACGTGTCGGAGCTGACGCCGGACGGTCCGTTGCCGCCGAACAGGATGACCTTGCCTGCGCCGGGATCGTAGGCCATGTCCACGTGCTGCAGTCCGCCCGGAATGATCCGGCGGAAAGTCAGCGCCCCATCGGCACCGGTGGACGTGCTGCTGTAGGGGAGATCGGGATCAATCGCCCAGACCGAGGTCAGGCACAGCAGCGAGGCGGCCCAAGCCGTGGCGCGGCGGAGGCCGGAGGAACTGTAGGTATTCATGACTTGAAACTGTTACTGGGCATTGGAAGCGGTGGGAGGAGGCGCCGGCTGGGTCCGCTCATAGCTGACGACCGGTGAAACCAGAAACTGATCGGTGGGCGGTGCCGATGGGGCACCGTTCAGGTAGCTGACCACAGTGGAGGATACAGCCACCGGGGTTTCGGGCGGCAGGACGGGCAACTGGGCATTGAGGTAGCTCACCGGAGCGGAAACCAGCCCGACTTCCAAACCGGACGGCAACGATTCCTGATGGGCATTGAGGTAACTCACCGGCTGGGAACCGACCTGCAACGTCAGTTCGGCAGGCAGGGCCACCGGAGCGCCGTTGAGCACGCTGACCGGCAGGGAAACAACTCCCAGGGTGGGCCGGCTGCCGGCTTCGAGCGGGTCGAGCCCCTGAAGCACTTCACCGTTGTCGTCCCAGCCATCGCCATCGGTGTCCACCCGGCGCGGGTCTGTGCGGGCGGTTTGCTCGTCCTCATTGTCGAGGCCGTCGAAATCGGGATCTTCGGCACGGTCCGACACGGTGTTTTCGTCCGAATCTCCCTTTCGCGGATCGTAGCCGTAGAGCAGTTCCCAGCGGTTGCGGAGCTGGTCACCATCGAGATCCTCGTCACCATCCAGCAAACCATTGCCATTGGTGTCGGGATTGTTCGCATCATAACCAAGCTCGGTCTCGACCACATCGGGGATGCCATCGGCATCCGTATCCTGCGAACCAAGCACCCAGAAAGACCAGACCTTGGTCGAGGACATGCCGTTGCCGGCGAGGTCGGCCAACGGTGAGCGGGCGGTGGCGTAATACAGCCCAGGCGGAAGTGTCTCCGCAAATTGGAGGAAGACGCCGTTGGCGCTGGCCCGATACTCCAGCGTTCCCCCGGTGACCGCAGTGTCATCCGTGTCACCGACAGTCTGGTTCGGCCCCGCCGAACGAAGGAAAAAGGAAGCTTCGGTGACCGTGGAGGCATCCAGCGGTTCGCTGAACAGCGCCTTCACCAAGTTGGCCGAACCGACGATGTCCCCGGCGATCGGCGAGGTGTTGACGACCCGCGGCGGAGTCGCATCGGGCACCAGTGTGACGGTGAATTCCGGAGACCAAGTCGCGTTTCCGCCGGTGTCGGTGGCCTTGGCCCGCAGCGTGAAAGTGGACTTCTCCGCCGAGCGCAACGGGGTGAACACGCGCTGTTCGTAGGGGAAACTTCCATCGGTCACCACGCGGCTGCCATCCAGATAGAATTCCACATTGCGGACCTGGACATCGTCGGTGACCAGGGCGGTCAGGCGGACCAGCTTGCCTTCCTCGGCCTGCCCGGTGGTGGCTCCCGTGACGGTGATGCCCGGGAGGAAGGTGATGGCCGGAGGCACGCCCAAGTTGTCGTAGGCGAGGTAGTTCACAACCTGCAGCCCTGCTTCGCCGTCGGCGACATACGCCAGACCGTTGTAGAGCGAGACCGCGTAGGCCAAGCCCGGCGTCTCAAAGGTTCCCACCAGACGGTCGGTGACCGCCGGGTCGCGCAGGTCGAACAGGCTGACATCGTGCGTGCCGTCCACCCGCGGATTCACACCCACCGCCGCGACACCCAGACCGGATCCGTTGTCCAGCACCTGCTTGAAGGAGTTCGGCCCACCGTCGCGGGCGGGCCCCAACAGACGCAGGTTGGCCGGATCGGAAACATCGACGCTGTCGAAGCCCGGATAGCTGGAAATCAGCGCCCGGCCACCCCCGACAAACAGCCGACGGCGGCCGGTCAGGCCTTCCGCAAAATAATTGAGTGCCAGCGAATCCAGCGCCGTCAGCTCACCGTCTTCAAAGCGGAAGCTGCGCAACTGGTTGCCGACCGCAGCGAATACGAAGTCGCCGTTCACCGCCAAATCATCCACTTCCCCGGTGACCGGATAGCGGGCCAGGATGGTGCCGCTGGGCAGATCTACCAGTGCCAGACGACCATTGAGTCCCACCACGGCCGTTTCGCCGGCCATGGCCACGGAAATCACCGAACCGCCCAAGTTGACCTGATGCAGCAGGCGGGCCGAAAGCGGGTCCCGGATGTCCACGATGGCCAAGCCGGCAGAGCCATCGGCGACCGCAGCAAAACTGCGGGTGGATGCCACCGACCGCGCGTCACCGGGCGTGTCCACCTGGATGAGCCGCTGCGGATTGCGCCCATTGCCGACGCTGAACACGGTGATGCCCGCCAACCCGTCGGCAACCACCGCCAAGTCGTTCAACGCGACGACGTCGTAGGCATTGCCCGGCGTATCGCTGCCGGCGATCACGCCGGTGGCCACCTGCAGGCCGCTTACGGGATCGCCCCCGGAACGCACCTCGGCACCATCCTGTATGCCGTCGGCATCCGTATCCGCCCTCGCGGGGTCAGTTCCGAGGATGGCCTCCGCGAGGTCGCTCAGGCCATCGCCATCGCGATCGGGCGCAATGTCACGCCCGAGATAAACCGGCGGCATGGTGAAATTGGAACCGGCGTCCAAGGTCGTGAAATCGCACCAGCCAATTTCCAAGGTGTCGGCCCGGACCACGTAGTTCCGAACCATCCGGTTGGGCGGAAGGATCAGGCGGACGTGCCCGACGCCGGTGCTGCCAGCCTTGCCCCGTTGAGTATAGGTGCCGGTCTCCCAATCGTAGATCGCAAAGTAATGAAGCCCGGTCGAGGGCGACGGCGCCACCGGGACCGGAACGTCGCCCACGGCGGCCCGCCGAAGCGCTGCCCGGGCCGGTGCGGGCGGCGGCGAAGTGCAGGAGCGGTCTGCCGTGTTTTCCGCGAGTCGGGTCGCAACGCCTCCGGTCACCGCTTCCTGATCAGCCAGACTCGAACGGAAAACGATTCCGGCCGGGACCGCCGCCAGGTTCGCGGATGAACCGGAAACCACTGAACCATCGGCAGTGCGAATCAGCTCAACCAGCGTCTGTGAGTCGCCGTTGCCACGGAAGGCAAAGCCGAGCAAATCCCCACACGGGCTGAATTCCCAATGACCGTTGCCGAGGGGGTTCACCCGTGAATGCACCACGGCGCCGCGGGGCAAATTGACCAGATTGACCTCGGTTGAGGTCGCGCCGGGGAGCACCCGGGCAAAGAGGAACGTGCGGTCGTAGCAATCCGGACTGAAACCCCAGCCGGCCGTGCTCACCCCGTCGCCTCCACCAACCGAGGCAGCGAAGATGGTGTCATACGCCCGATCCCCCGTGAAGACGGACACGTTGACGACCGTGAGGTGGACGTTGTTTCCGGCCTGCAAGGACGCATGGACAAAGTAGTAACCGTGCGGGCTGAAACCAAAGGCGGCCGAACCTTCAGGCAAAATCGAAGTCCAAACCGGTGTGTTGGGCGTCGGGCTGCCCAAATGATGCACCGCGATGTGGTGGTTCCCTCCCGACAGATAGTGGTAAACGAATGCGTCTCCGCCAGGAGCGAACCCCCAGGTGCCTCCCGGAACGGTGGTGGTCAGGACGTTGACTCCAGTCGCCACCCGGCGGACGACCAACGTGGTCGGCACGCCAGAACTGACGGTGAGTTCATAGCGTCCGTCCGGCGACCGTCCCCGCAGCGGATCGCCCGGAACCGGCACCACTGACGGCGCCACAATAATGGCCGCCGGAACATAGTTGCCCACCTCATCGCAGCCGCATTCCACATGTCCCTTGTCGCAGGGCACAAATGGAACCGGGACGCCGCCTCCGCGAATAGAACCGTCCGGGGCATCGGGGTCCCCGGGCGTCGGATCCGGGTCAGGTCCCGGGCCAGGACCCGGTTCTGGATCCGGATCAGGATCGGGTTCGCCAAAACCTTCGTCGGGATCCACCGGGCCAAACTCGCCGCCGGTATCATCTCCCGGCAGCACCGGGTTTACCACGGGGCCAGGACCGGGGCCGGGATCAGGGTTGGGATTGGGATTCGGGTCGGGACCCGGACGGAGGCGGGGACGGGGACGGCGGATATTGTCACACCGGTTGTTGGTATCCGGACGGGTTCCATGCCAGCCCGGCTGAAGCACGCCGTATCCCGGATCGGATTCCACGTAGTTTCCATCGGCGGTCACGGTCATTGGCCCGGCGATTTCCCACTCCCCGGTATCGTGATTGAAACTCCACAGCGCACTCTTGGCGCCGGGCGGCAGCTTCTTCCCGGTTTTGGGATCCGGCAGGTTCGGGAAACGGACCGGCACGGGTTGGTCGAAATTCTGCGGTCCGTCCGTCTGAATCGTGATGACCAGGGGAAGTTCCAATCCCGGAGGCAGCGGTTCGGGCAAACGATCCGGCGGGACCGGTGCAATGCCCACGCGGCCACCGCGGATGCCCTGCTCGTTGAACAGCGCGTTGGGCGGCACCATGACGGTGACTCCGGCGAGCGCCGGATTATTGGCAATCACTTCCGGGGTAAACGTGACGACCGTCTCCTCGGTGGCTTTGACCGCCTGCAGGGCTCCCGCGGGAACGAGCGGCAGGAAAATCTCGCCACTGCCGCCCGCCAGATTGGTCTCCACACCGGCAATGGCATCCCAAGCCTTGCCGACAAACGGATAATAGGCGCCACCCGGCCACTGGCTGCCCACCGCCGTCCGGCCATCGACATGGACAAAGAATCGGCCAGCCGGAACCGGCTGGAGTTTGAAATTGCCCTGCGCATCGGTCGTGGTCCGCAGCGACTCTTCCGCGCCGTCCACGGTCACGATCACACCTTCTAGCGGGCGATTTCCGCCACCGGCCGCCAGCTCGGACGCAAAGACCCGGCCAATCACCGCGGTGCGGCCGATGGGGGTGGTGGCGAGCGTGTCGAAGGTAAAGACGTTGGTTCCGCCCGGCTGCCCATCTCCGTCCGCATCCAGGTCCTGACCGTTGACGTCTTTCAGGCCGTCGCCGACGAGCCGCACCGCGACCCGCGCGTTGGCCGGCAGATTTTCGAGGTAAAAGAGCGTCGCCTTCCGACGATCGGAAGCCAGCTCGACCCGCGAGAGGATCTTCCGGCCGCCGAATTCGGCCCAAAACTTGTCCACGGACAAAGTGGTCGAAGGACTCAGCGCCTCGGAGAAATAGGCGACGGTCTCACGCGTCACCGAGACACCATCCTCGCCGGCCATCGGGGAGGTTTCACTGACGAACGCCGGGTCCGGCTTGATTCCCAAACTGTCCAGATACTCCTGGAGATGGGTCTTGCCGTTTCCATCCGGGTCACGCTGCGCATCCAGCGGCTCCAAGGGGTCCAGCAGGCCGGCAAGATTCAGCTCATAAACGTCGGCAATGCCGTCGGTGTCCGTGTCGAGACTCTGCCCGTTGGGAATGCGTTCGACGCGGAAAAACGCCAGATTTCCGGCAACCGGCAGGCGGGTGGTCAGGCGGCCCGATTTGCCCAACTCGACCGGAACCGAAATCGTTCCGGGAGAATTCCCCATCAGGAGGCGATTGTAGGCTCCGAGTTCGGTCGGGAAGGTGACCTCCAGGCGACCATCATTCAGGAGCTTTGCGCCCTGCACCCGAAAGTCCTGAGCACGGGTCGCAACCAAGCCTACGGCAAAGCCAAGCAGACAGGTGATGGACAGTTTCAGAGTCGGGAACCTCACGGTAGGGACAGGAGTTAATGAGCCGGATTAAGAAAGGCAATCCGTAACTTGCCGATTCTTCGGCAGCGTTCAAAACGCGTGCGACGACTCCCCGCTTTCCATCCGGAGGGCGGCAGGCTTACCTCTGGCCGCCAATGGACGAAACCGACCGCACTCCTGCCAATTCCGGTGATCACGATTCGCCCACCGCACCCGATTACCGGCGTGAGGATTCCGGTTTCCGCCGGACCCGGGAGCGCCGGCGCCGCAAGGTGCCGCCGGCGGCGGTGAAGCGGAATTACCTGCTCCACATCCTGTTTTATGACCGCGCCTTCCGCTGGTTCGCGGTCGTGGGCATCCTGCTGTTCGGCTCGATGGCAGTGATGTGGCCGCGCATCTTCCGCACGACGCCGGACGGTGTGTTCCCCCCGATCAAGGTCAGCGGCATCGACCTGCTGAAGGCTCGGTCCCTGAAGAAGACCGCCGTGGCGGCCGATGCCGCCGGCAAGTCCGAGGAAGCCATCCAGGCCTGGATCAGCGCCATCAGCAGCAACGAGGGCGACCTGGACGCGAACCGCGGGCTGCTGCGGACTTTGGGCAAACAAACCCAGCCGGAACTCGCCTGGCTTGCCCTCGCCGGCGAACGCTCCGCGTGGCTGCTCAAGCTGTCCCAGTCGAACCACCAGGACTACGAGCTGGCAGCCCAGGTGAACGCGACGTTCGGTCAGTGGGACTGGATCATTGTTCACTTCGGCCAGACGAATGCCCCCAAGAACGAGGTGACGGTGCCCATCCTTTTGGCCGCCCTTTTTGAGAAGGGGCTCGTCCAGCAGTTCGCCGAGGAATGGCGGCGCTACGGGGACAAGTTCGGTCAGGATCCGCGGTCGAAACTGTATGGGGCCGCCTGGACCGCCGGCTGGGGTCCCTCGGACGAACACATCAACGCGATTTCCACCCTGGAGTCGGCCACCAAGGTGCCCGAACTGCAGGACCTCGCCTTCCGCATGCTCATGCGGGTCGATTACCAGCGGATCGATGTCGCCAGTTACGAGCGGCATTTCACGCAGTTGCGGGAACTCGGCGGCGACAGGGTCAGACACCACGTGCGGTTCTGGAACCTGCTGCGCCTCGCCGGCCAGCGGGCCCGGGCCGTCGAGTTGGCCCAGAGCTTCAGCGAAGCGATGACCACGGTGGACGAGGCGGAGATGTATCTGAACACCCTGGGCGCCCTGAAGCTCACCCGGAACATCCAGGACTTCACAAAGGAGCGGGTGCAGAAGTTCTCCGCCGCGCCGATCATCTGGGTCCGGGCCGCCGAAGCGCTCATCGCCGTCGGCGAGTGGGATGACCTGCGGGGACTGGCAGTGGAGATGCGCCAGGTGGACCGCATCAACGAGACGCTGGGGAACCTCAGCCACTTCTTCGAGGGCGTGGGCGAACACCACCTCGGTCGCCGGCCCCGGGCGGAGGATGCATTCGACCGCCTGCTTCAAAAACCACCCCAGGATGTGCAGCTCAGCTTTGGCGCGGCGGTGATGATGAGCCAGCTGGGCTATCCGGAATACGCCGCACGCCTGCTGCGCACGCTGGAAACCAAGGCGGGCAATTCGGCCCAGTTCTGGCGCCAGATGCAGCAGGCCGCCTACGAGGCGAGGGATGTGGATTCCCTGATTGAAGCCAGCCGCCGCCTGTATCTGCTGCAGGCCACCGATCCGGTCGTGGCCAACAACTATGCCGCGTCCCTGCTCCTCCGGGGCAACCAGGCCGGCGAAGCGGTGCAAGTGACCCTCGAGGTCCTGGAGCGGATGCCCAATTCGGTATCCGCCCGGGTCAACCGCGCCCTCGCCCTCATCCTCGTTGGCCGCTTTGAGGAGGCGGGTCCGTTGCTGGATTCGCTGAAGGGCACCCCGTTGGAGCCTGACGTGGCGGCGATTCTGGGCTTGGCCCGATTCCGCTTTCTGAGCGCCAAGGGGGCCAAGTCCGAAGCGCTCGCCGTCGCCGCCACCATCGAGCAGCGTCACCTGTTCCCGCAGCAGGCCGAGGAACTCAACGCCGCCGTCACCAAACTTAGGGGCAAACCCTGATCGGGCATCGCCCTTTTCGGCCCCCCCCATCAGCACTGCAAACTCGGGGAGAACTCGTCCAGAGACGCTTCGTCGCCCTGTCGGGCAGACTCATCCGCCCGCACAGACGCATTTGCCTCCCCCTTGGTCCGGCCATTACTCCGCGATGACCCGGAAGAAGCAACCTTCCGTCGGCGTCATGGCGGCCTCGACCACGATCACGTCGCCGGTGCCTGAGTTCGGGTCGCCTTCGGCCAACCACCCGTTCGGGGACAGGTCGGTGCTGCGTTCGAGCTGGTAGGTCCGCCCGGCTTCGGTGGGAATCGCGATGCGGATCAGCTCGCCCTCCACGGACTGCACGGACAGGACCGGCGCCTGCGGCGGGATTTCGCCGTCGGTCACGAAACTCGCCACGGAGCCCGCGATCCGCTTGGTGCCGACCAACTGGTCCACCCGCCAGAAATGACGCGTGCCGGGTGCCAGCCCGGCGACGGGCGTGGAGGAACTCGATCCGCGGTAGATTCGCTGGGCCGACCCCAGCGTGGCGGAAGTTCCAAGAAACACCTCAAACAGCGGCGCCGTGGGAGTAACCTCCAGTCGCACGTCATCCAGTCGAAGCTGCATCGGTTCCGCGATTCGATTGGTCATGCCAAACTCGATGATCGTCGGTCTTCCCCGGTATGCCGTCAGATCGGCCTCATGCGGATTCCATGTCTCAAAGGAATCGTTGATGCCCACAGTGGACGAATACAGGACCGTGACGCCGGGACCGGTCGCTGTCGCAAGGACCCGGTAGGTGCCCTGCAAGCTTCCCCCGCCCATCGTCGCGTCCTTCCACCGCAACGCGATGGTGGCCGGATAAGAAGGCAGCGTGACCGACTGAAATATGAAGATGTCGGCGAAGGTCCGCGGAGTCCGCATCATCAACCGGCCCAGACGGGCTCCTTCCGCCGCATCGGCGGTTTGGATCGCCTCCAGCACGCTGAGGCCCGAGGTAATGTGGATCCAACCGGTGACGCCCGACTCAAACCCTCCATTGATCATCAGATCTTCCTGCACCCCCACCTCCCACGAGAGTTCCAGTTCGGTCGGAACCGCTTCCGATCCTTCTGCGGGCCACAGCGGTGCCGGTCCGAGGGCGACACCTCGGATTCCAGCAAGAAACGAAAACAGCAGCAGCAAGAGGATTCGGTTGGGCGACACAGCGCTGCGGGTTACGCGAGGGACACAGTGTGGTCAAGCAGGAGGAAATCCCCTTCGCCGCCACCGGCTCCAGGCGGCGTCGGTTCACGGTCGGAACTGCCCCGCTGGCGGTTTCACGCCAACATAAAGGCCCGGATTCCGAGGAATCCGGGCCTTTTGCTGCCGTTTGCGGACTGCCCGATTATGGCTTCGCGTAAACGCTGACGTCATCCACGAACCAGCCCTTTTGCAGGCCGGCACCGGAGGCGTCGGAGGTCAGCCGGAACTCCAGCTTCACCTTCTTGCCGTTCGCCACGGACGGCAGATCCACGACCCGGCGCTGGAAGAAGTAAGGCCCGGCCGAGCTGCGTTTGCCGGTCCACACCGCGCCCTCCGCGCCCGCAAGCACTCCGCCATTCTCGGCGCGGACGAACACCTCGACCTGGTCGCCGTCCCCTTCGGTCCCACCCGCATCCAGCAGATCGTAGAACGACAGCCGGACACCCGTGGAGGCATTGGCGAGATCAATCACCGGGGAAGTCAACGCTACCGTGACGCCATCGGCATAGGGCGACGTCAGGCTGGTGGCCCAAACCTTGGTGCCGCTGTGCGCAAAGGTGACTTCGTCGGGATACGCCGGCGTCCCGAGTTCCCAGGCCGGAGCCGCTCCGGAACCGGCCACATAACGCACGGTCCAGCCGGCGTTGGCGCCCTCAAAATCGTCGCTCAGGAACACAATCGGCTGTCCTTGGGTCCGGTAGAACTTCTGGTCGCCGACGGCGGCGGGATCCACTTCGCGCGGGCTCGTGGCCCCGACGACGGTCTGGAACGGACCGGCCGGACTGTCGGCCGCTTCCAGGGTCCCGGTGAACTCGAGCTTCACCTTGCCGCCGGTCACGCCGGTGGCCTTGGCCGTGCCCACGGTGGCCCCCACCAGTTCGGTGGTCTGCACCCGGAAGTTGTCGAAATACACCTCGGCATCCGTATCGCCGGTCGAGTTGCGGCCCAAGTTGAGGTAGATGGCCTTGTCGTTTTCCCGGGTGAACGGCAGGTCAACCGTGAACCGGCCGGTCTGGCCGCCGACGAAGAACCATACCTGCTGCCAGTCCTTGCCGCCGGTCGCACCCGGCTGGGAAAGCGAGACGCCGAGATGCTGGATGGTGGAGCTGGTCTCCGGAATGAACACATCCACGAGCAGCGTTCCGTTTTCGGACACCGCGCTCAGCACGTCGGGCCGGGTGATGTTGTTGGCGAAGGCGCCCCATTTGAAATCTCCCGCCGGGAAGGTGGTCTTGAGGCTCTTGGAGCCGTGCGTGGCATTGCCTTCGGCCGGTTCCACGGTGGCGAAGGCCAGGCCCCAGCCCTGGCTGTTGATCTCAAAGCCCTCGGCGGTGCCGTCCTCAAAGGAGAACAGCGGCGTCACGTTGGTCCGGGTGATGCCCTGCGGCGGGGGCGGATTGGGCACAACCCGCAGGTTGTCGAGATAGGCCGTGTAGGTTTTGTCCGGCGTCGAGTTGTGGCCGAGGTTGAAATGGACCGCGCCGCCACTGGTGCGCAGGAAGGGCAGTTCCATGGTGAACGTGCCGGTCTGGCCGTTGACACCATACCAGATCTGCTGCCAGCCCAACGCCCCCTCGACTCCGGCCTGCTGGAAGGAGAATCCGAGGTTCTGGATGCCGTCGCTGTCCGCGGGCACCACCAGGTCGAAGAGAAACTTTCCGCCGTATTGAATCGCCTCGAGCAGGGACGGGTCGGTGAGGTTGAGGTTGTAGGCGCCCCACTTCCATGCGTCTCCCGGGAAGGTGACCTTCAGCGCCCGCGTGCCTTCCGTGGCCGTGCCGGCGGCGTTTTCCAGAGTGGCGAAACCCTTGCCCCAGTCGTTGTTCAGCACCCAGCCGTGGGTCGTGCCATCCTCGAACGTTTGGAGCGTGATCGGCGCCGGGCCGACCGGCGGGTCCGGTTCCAGACGCAAGTTGTCCACGAAGACGGTGAACGGCGCATCCGCCGTGGCATTCTGGCCCAGGTGCAGGTTCACCGGACCGGACCCCAGGCGCTCAAAGGGCAGTTCAACCGTGAAGCTGCCTGTGGCTCCACCGATCCAGAACCAGACCTGCTGCCAGTTCTTGTCCCCCGTCACGTCGGGCTGCTGGATGACAAAGCCGAGCTGGGAAATTCCGGCGCTGCTTTCCGGGATGAACACGTCGAGGAAGAGCTTGCCGCCCGGCTTGATCGCTTCGAGGAACGCCGGGTTCGCGTAGTTCTCGGCGAACCCGCCCCATTTGAAGGACTGGCCGGTGAAATCAATCTTGAGGCTCTTGGAACCGTCGGTGGCGTGTTCGCCCGCGACCGCGAGGGTGGAGAACCCGTTGGCCCAACTGGCGGCATTCACCGCCCAGCCCTGGGTTGTGCCGTCTTCAAACGAGAAGAACGTGGTGGTGGCGGCCGTGGCGGTGGCCGCGGCGCACATCAGCGCGGCGGCCAGCCGGAAACCGGCCGGTAACATGGGGATTCGATTTTGGTTCATGGCAAAAGACACAGTGGCAGTAATGGCAAAAGCCGTTCGGAGTGCCGGCAGGTTAACACGCTCCGGGGGAACGTCCATCCGGTCTTGAGCCGAATCCCCGTGGTGGACTCCGGGTCGAGGCGGGATTTTCTTTCGTCACCGCTCCCTCGTGCCGACGCTCAGGAACATGCTCAAAACCGCCGCCGTCCTCACCTTGCTGCTCGCGCAATTGGGAATCCGGGCCGAGCCCCTGGGCCAGTCGAGCCGGCGCACCGGCTGGGTCATCTCGGAAATCATGCCGCATCCCGCGTCTCGCCCGGACGGACGGAATCTGGAGTTCGTGGAGCTCTACAACGCCGAAGTGTTTCCGGAAGACCTCGGCGGCCATCGTCTGGAGGGTGCGATCAGCTTCACGTTTCCCACCAATCTGGTCGTGCCCGCCGGCGGGTTTGTGGTGGTCGCACCCAACCCGGCGGACCTCGAGGCAAGTTACGGGCTGACCGGCGTGCTGGGCGGCTTCACCAACCGTTTTCCCAATGGTGGTGGCACGGTGCGCCTGCTTAATCCGGCCGGCGCCCTCCTGCTGGAGGTCAACTGGTCCGACCAGCCCCCTTGGCCGGCCGCGGCGGATGGGGCGGGGCATTCGCTGGTCTTGCGCAACCCTTCCTTCGGCGAGGGCGACCCCCGTGCGTGGGATGCCAGCGCGCTGCTCGGCGGTTCGCCGGGAGGATCCGAACCCGCCCGCGAGCATCCGGCCCAAAATGTGGTGTTCAATGAAATCCTGGCCCACACCGACCCGCCGCAGACGGACTTCGTCGAGCTCTACAATCACGGCACCAACACGGTGGACCTCTCCGGCTGCGTGTTGACCGAAGACCCGACCACCAATCGGTTCACCTTGCCCGCCGGCACCCAGATTCCCGGCCGAGGCCACCTGGCGTGGGACGCCAGTGAGCTTGGTTTCGCTCTCAGCTCCGCCGGCGAGACGGTCTATCTGCTCGGCGCCGACCGTCTCCGGGTCATTGATGCCATCCGCTTTGGCCCCCAGGCCAATGGCGTTTCGCTGGGAAGGACGCCGGACGGGTCGCCGACGCTTTCCCCGCTCCGGGAACCGACTCCGGCGGCGGTCAATTCCCCCCGCAAGTTGCCGCCGGTTGTCATCAACGAGCTCATGTTCAATCCGCCCGGCGGCAGCGACGACGAGTTCATCGAACTGCACAATCCAGGCGCCGCGGCGGTTGACCTCGGCGGCTGGCGGCTGGAGGACGGCATCGCGTTCACTTTTCCCGCCGGCACCACGCTGCCGGCCGGGGGTTACCTGGTGGTGGCCCAACAGGCTGATCGGCTGCGGACCAACTACACCCAGCTCAACGCGGCGAACTGTCTGGGCGATTATTCCGGTTCACTGGCCAATGGCGGGGAAAGGGTGGCGCTGACAATGCCCGACCCGGTGGTGACCATCGCGTCCGATGGCACCCGCACGACCAACGTGCTCCATGTGGTCGTGAACGACGTCACCTACGGCGAAGGCGGGCGCTGGGGGCGCTGGGCCGACGGCGGCGGCAGCAGCCTGGAACTGACCGATCCGCGCGCCGACAACCGGCTCGCCGACAACTGGGCGGATAGTGACGAGTCCGCAAAGGCGCCTTGGACGGAGATCGAAACCACCGGCACGCTGGACCACGGCGTGGGGACCGTGGACCAGTTGCAGGTGTTCCTGCAGGACACCGGGGCCTGCCTGCTGGATGACGTGGAAGTCCGCGGTCCGACGACGGCCAACCTCGTGGCCAACGGCACGTTCGCCACCGGCGCCGCCGGCTGGACCGCGCAAGGCACCCAAGACCAATCGGCCTGGGACGGCCCGACGCAGTCGTTCCGCCTGGAGGCCGTCGGCCGCGGCGACACCGGCGCGAACCGCGTTCGCACCGCCCTGGCCGGCGGGCTGAACCCGGGCGCCACCGGGACCATCCGGGCCCGCGCCCGCTGGCTGCGGGGCACGCCCAATCTCCTGCTGCGGCTGCGGGGCAATTATCTTGAGGCCATCGGCCGGCTCACGTTGCCGGCCAACCTCGGCACTCCCGGAGCCCGCAACAGCCGGACCGTGGCCAATGCCGGCCCCGTCGTCACGGACCTCGCGACCGCACCGGTGCTGCCCTCCGCCGGGACGCCGGTGACCGTCACGGTGCGGGTGGATGATCCGGACGGTATCGCCGGCGTCGAGCTGCGTTACCGCGTGGATCCGGCCACCCAGCTTTCGGTGATCGGCATGACCGATGACGGCTCCGGCGCCGACGCCGTGGCCAAAGATGGGATCTACAGCGCCCGGCTGCCCGGCCAGACCGCCGGAAAGCTGGTCGCCTACCACGTCGTGGCGCGGGATGCCGCGTCCCCGCCCGCCAGCGGCACGTATCCCGACCGGGCCCCGGCCCGCGAGGCGTTGATCCGTTTCGGCGAGGCGCGACCGCCCGGCCGGCTGGGCACCTACCGGCTCTGGATGACGCAGGCGACGTTTGACCGCTGGACCCAGCGGTCGCGGCTCGACAATTCGCCGCTCGAAGTGACGTTCGTTTACAACGACCAGCGGGTCGTTCACGGCGTCGGCGCCACCTACGCGGGCAGCCCGCACATCTCGCCCGGTTACAATACCCCGGCCGGCAACCTCTGCGGCTACGTCCTGTTGTTCCCGGACGATGACCGCTTCCTCGGCGCCAACGACGTGGTGCTCGACTGGCCCGGCCGGGACGGCACCGCGCAGCAGGAACCCTTCTCCTACTGGCTGGCCCGGCAGCTCGGCATCCCGTTCAACCACCGCCGGCACATCCGGCTGCATGTGAACGGCGTCACCGAAACCCAGCGCGGCAGCATCTACGAGGATGCCCAGCAGGTGAATTCCGACCTCATTGCGAGCTGGCTGCCGGAGGCCACCGACGGCGACCTGTTCAAGATCGAGCAATGGTTCGAATACAATGACAGCGTGGGCCTCACCCAGGTGGGCACCCCGCGGCTGGAGAATTACACGACCACCGGCGGCGCCAAGAAACTGGCCCGCTACCGTTGGTCCTGGTTGAAACGGGCCGCCGGCGATGCGGTGAACGACTACCGCCGGCTGTTCACGCTGGCCGACGCGGCGAACGCGACCGATCCGCAGACTTACGCCCGGCAGATGGACGCCTTCGTGGATCTCGACGAGTGGATGCGCATATTCGCGACCGAAAACATCATCGCGAACTTCGACAGCTACGGCCACGACATCGGCAAGAACATGTATGCCTACAAGCCGCCCGGCGGGAAGTGGCTGCTGTTCATGTGGGACATCGACTGGGTCATGCTGCCCAGCGCCCAGCAGGGCTACACGCCGCAGGCACCGCTGATGTATCGGGGCCCGGCCCGTTTCGGCGACGGAAACCGCGACCCGGTGGTTGGCCGGATGTATAACCAGCCCGGCTTCCAGCGCGCCTACTGGCGGGCGGTCCGGGATGCCGCCGACGGCCCGCTCCTGGAGTCCCGCGTCGCCGCCCGGCTGGACGGCGTTTACAACGCGCTCAAGGCCAACGGCGTGACCGTGAGCGCCGGGACGGCCTTCGAGGCGCCGACGGCCGTGAAAACCTGGCTCTCCCAGCGCCGCACCTACCTGCTTTCGCAATTGGCCACGGTGGACGCGCCGTTTCGCCTGCTCACGCCCGCCAACGATTCCGGCACCGATCGCAATTGGACGACCTTGGCCGGCACCGCGCCGATCACCGTGAAGGAAATCCGCGTCAACGGCGTAGCGTATCCGGCCACCTGGTCCACGTTGACCAACTGGAGCCTGGCCGTGCCGCTAGTCGCGGGCGCCAACCCGTTGCGCGTCGAAGGCTTCGACCTCCGCGGCCTCCCGGTGCCCGGCGCCGCGGCGGACCTCACCGTGCGGTTCACCGGCACCGTCGAGGCGGCAGCCGACCAACTGGTGATCAACGAGATCATGTATCACCCCGCGGCCGACGGCGCGGAATTTGTCGAGCTGTTCAACCGGTCCACCAACACGGCCTTCGCCCTCGCCGGCCACCGGCTGGAAGGCGCCGGCCTGCAATTCGACCCGGCCCTCGTCATCCCTCCCGGCGGCTACGTCGTCGTCGCGCAGGATCGCCAGTCCTTCGCCGAGGCCTATGGAATCGGCCCGTGGGTTGCCGGCGAGTTCAGCCGCCCGCTCGACAACGCCGGCGAGACGTTGCGCCTGCTCCGCGCCGGAACCGGCGACGGTCCGGCCACCACCCTGGATCTCGTCGCCTACGAACCGGTGTCCCCGTGGCCGGCGGCGGCCAATGGCACCGGCGCGTCGCTCCAGCTCATTGACCCGGCCCAGGACAACCGGCGGCCCGCCAACTGGGCGACCGCTGGTGCCGTCTCCAACACCGCGCCCCAGACGCTGGTCCCCTTGGCCGCCGTCTGGCGTTACGACCAGAGCGGCCTGGACCGCGGGACCGCGTGGCGCGAGCCGGGTTTTGATGACAGTGCCTGGCCTGCCGGACCCGCCCTGCTCTACAGCGAGGCCGACGCCCTGCCCGGACCGAAAAACACCCCGCTTACCCTGGGACCACGCACCTACTATTTCCGGACCCGCTTCGACTTCACGGGCGACCCCTCCTCCCTCGGACTCGCCCTGACCACCGTGGTGGATGACGGCGTCGCGGTCTGGCTCAACGGCCAACCGCTGCACCGGCTGGGTCTGCCGACGGACGGCTTGAGCCACACGACGCTGGCCGAGCGCAACGTCGGCAATGCGGCGCAGGAAGGCCCGTTCCTCCTGTCCTCCTCGCTCCTCCGCCGCGGAGAGAATGTGCTCGCCGCCGAGGTCCATCAGGTGGCTGACAGCAGTTCGGACATCGTCTTTGGCCTGACTCTGGAAACGGTTCCACCGGTCGCCGTGGCGCTTGCCACGCCCGGCGCCCCCAATGCTGTCCGCGCCACCCTGCCGGCCTTCCCGGCCCTGTGGCTGAACGAAGTGCTGCCGGACAACCGCACCGGCCTGACCGACGGCGCCGGGGACCGCGATCCGTGGGTCGAACTCTACAATGCCGGTTCCACGCCGGTGAACCTCGATGGCCTCCACCTGACCGACAATCTCGCCGAGCCTAGTCGCTGGCCGTTCCCAGCGGGGCTCACCCTGGCTCCCGGACAAAGGCTGCTCGTCTGGCTCGACGGTGAACCCGCCGAAACCGTCCCGGGCGAATTGCACACCGGATTCCGTCTGGCGCCCACGGACGGGGTGCTGGCGTTGACCGCGATCTTCAACGGCCAGGCGGCGGTGCTGGATTATGTCCGCTACGGCGCCCCGGGACCGGATCGGAGCCTCGGCTTTTCGCCCGACGGACAGGGCGATGCCCGACAACTTCTGTCCACGCCAACGCCGGGCGCCGCCAACGTCGTCCCGACACCCCGGATCTTCATCAACGAATGGATGGCCGCCAACCAGGGCGCCGTGCCCGACCCGGCCGACGGTGACTCCGACGACTGGTTCGAGCTCTACAACGCCGGCGACACGGCGGTGGACCTGACCGGTTTCACCCTGACCGACAATCTCGCCGACCCCCGCCAGTTCACGATCCCGGCCGGCACGCTGCTGCCGGCCCGCGGCTTCCTGTTAGCTTGGGCCGACGAGGAAACCGGCCAGAACCAGCCGGGCGGCGACCTGCACGTCAGCTTCAAGCTCAGCCAGAACGGCGAAACCATCGCCCTCTTTGCCCCGGACGGCACCGTCGTGGACCAACTGCGCTTCGGCGCCCAACCGGCGAACGGCGTCACCGGGCGCTGGCCCGATGGCGCCGTCGGGCCCTTCCCGCCCCTGTCACGGGCGACGCCGGGGACCGCCAATGCCGTTCCCGTGGGCGCCGACATTCCGCCGGTCATCCAGGAGGTGGCGCTGACGGCCGAAGGTGGTTTCCAGGTCACGTGGAGCAGCGAGCCCGGCCGGCGCTACCGGTTGCAATTCCAGGAATCGCTCGGCCCCGATTGGGCCGACGCCACCGGCGATCTCCTGGCCGTCGGCGCCACCACCACGGCGACGGAGCCGGCGGCCGAAGCCAGTCCGGTCCGGTTCTTCCGGGTGATCGCGCTGCCTTGAACCAAGCCACCCTGCGGAACCGTTGGCCAAAACTTCGCTTCACCGGGTTGCCGGGCGGCGGCACGCTCAGCGAGTTCCCATGACGCACCGGCACTTCGCAACCGCCTCCGCCCCGCTGGCGGCGCTGCTGGGCTGGCTGTGCCTCGCATTGTCCGCCCACGCGGCTGCGCCAACGAATCACTGGGCCTATGAGCCCCTGCGGGCCATCCGTCCGCCGGCGGTGCCAGGCAATCCCACCCGCAATCCGGTGGACGCCTTCATCCGCGGGAAACTTCGCGAGGCCGGCCTGCCCTCGGCACCGGAGGCGGACCGACGCACGTTGCTTCGTCGCGTCGCCTTCGATCTGACCGGCCTGCCGCCCACGCCGGAAGAGCTGCGTGCTTTCGTCGCCGACACCTCGACCAACGCCTACGAAACCGTCGTGGAACGCCTGCTCGCGTCGCCCCGCTACGGCGAACGCTGGGCGCGTCACTGGATGGATGCCGCGCATTTCGCCGAGACGCACGGGCACGACCAGGACCGCATCCGCACCAACGCCTGGCCGTATCGCGACTGGCTTGTCCGCGCCTTCAACACGGACAAGCCCTACGCGCGCTTCGTGCAGGAGCAGGTCGCCGGCGACGTGCTGTTCCCCGATGACCCGCAGGCCACCATCGCGCTGGGCTTCATCGCCGCGGGTCCGTGGGACGAGAGCTCCCTTCGTGACATCCGTGAGGACACGCTCGACCGGCAAATCGGCCGCTACCTCGACCGCGATGACATGGTGAGCACGGTGATGAGCGTGTTCACCAGCACCACGGTTCATTGCGCACGCTGCCACGACCACAAGTTCGATCCCATTCCGCAGCGCGACTACTACGCGCTGCAGGCGGTGTTCGCGGGCGTGGAACGCGCGAACCGCGTTTACGACGCCGATCCAAAGGTCCACCTGCGCCGACAGACGCTGATGCACCGGCGTCGGCAACTGGACCGCGGCGAAACGAACCTGCTCTTCGCCGCCGAGACCCGCCGTGAGGTGGCCGCCTGGCACACCGCCAACCTCGCTTCACCCGTCCGTTGGCAACCCGTCGCGGCACAGACCTTCGTCTCCGCTGGCGGCGCGCAACTGGTCCGTCAGACCGACGGTTCCCTGCTGGCCACCGGTCCCACGCCCGAGCGCGACACCTACACGGTGACCGCGCCGGCGCCGGACTTCGTGACGACCGCGATCCAGTTGGAACTGCTGCCAGACGCTTCGCTGCCGAAACGGGGTCCCGGCCGACAGGCGGAGAACGGCAACCTGCACCTGAGCGAATTCCAAGTGCTCTTGTTCGAGCCTGGCACCAACGCGCCGCGCCGCCTCGCGCTGGTGAACCCGACGGCGGACTTCAATCAGGACGGCTGGACGATTGCACACGCGCTCGACGGCAACGAGAAGACCGCCTGGGGCATCCATCCGCAGGAGGGCCAACCGCACCGGGCGGTCTTTGAGCTGAAGGAGCCGCTGCGCGTCGCACCGGGCGCCACGATGGCTTTCGTGCTCCAGCAGCTTCATGGCGGCGGTCACCTCCTTGGGCGCTTCCGACTCGCGCTCACCGACGCCCCGGGACCGGTGCGCGTGCTGCCGGCGGAAATCGAACGTTTGGCCGGCACGCCGCCCGACCAACTCGCTGCGGCCCAGTGGCGCGTGCTTGCAACCTTCGCGTTGCACGAGCGGATAGCCGGAGAACTCGCGGCCCTGCCCGCGCCGTCCCGGGTCTATGCCGCGGCGAGCGACTTCGAACCCGACGCCAGCCTCCGGCCATCTCTCCAGCCGCGGCCCGTGCATGTGCTCCGCCGTGGGGAAATCACCAAGCCGTTGGAAGAAGTTGGCCCCGGCGCCTTGGCCTGCGTCGCCAGTCTTTCCGCGCGTTTCGCCGTTCCCGAAAAGGCCGAGGAAGGCGCCCGACGGGCCGCGCTCGCGGAGTGGCTCACCGACCGCGACAACCCGCTGACCTGGCGCTCCATCGTGAACCGCGTCTGGCATCATCACTTTGGCCGCGGACTCGTGGACACGCCGAACGACTTCGGCCGCATGGGCACCGCACCTTCGCACCCCGAGCTGCTCGACTGGCTCGCGGTCTGGTTCCGCGACGAGGCGAAAGGTTCGTTCAAGGAACTCCACCGGCTGCTCGTGACCAGCGCGACGTATCGGCAGGCCAGCCAGTATTCAGTGGTCAGTAATCAGTTTTCAGTGAAGACGGGGACTGCGCTCCCACTGACTACTGAACACTGGTCACTGAATACTTCCCCCGCTTCCGCCGACCCCGACAACCGCCTGCTCTCCCGCATGAACCGCACGCGGCTCGACGCGGAATGCGTGCGCGACGCGATGCTCCAGATCAGCGGCCGGCTCGACCTGCGCATGGGGGGACCGGGCGACTTGCAGTTCGACCTCCAGCCCGGCATCCATGTCACGCCGCGCGTGGACTATACGAAGTTCGACGTGGACTCCGCCGCCGGCCGGCGCCGCAGCGTGTATCGCTTCCTGTTCCGCACCCTGCCCGATCCGTTCATGGACGCACTCGACTGTCCCGCCGGTGACCAGCTCACAGCCGCCCGCAACAACAGCGTCACCGTCCAGCAGGCCCTCGCGCTGTGGAACAACGCCTTCGCCGTCCGCCAGGCCGAGCACCTCGCCGCACGCCTCGAAGCCGAGGCGAACTCGGTCGAAGCCCAACTCCAACGCGCCTTCGAACTCACACTTGGTCGTGTTCCAACAGCGGCTGAACTGGCCGACTTCACGGCGCACGCCCGCCAGCATGGACTGGCGAACTGCTGCCGCCTGCTGTTCAATGCCAACGAATTCGTGTTCGCGAACTGACTGCTGACGTGCCTATGCGGAAGGAAGACTCATTCGATCAGACGGATCGTGGAGGTATAAGGGTGAAGGCTGCGTGGATTTGCCTTGGCCTCCTCCTTCTCTTCGTGGGCCTGATTCTGTGCATCTCTTCATTTTGGCCAAACTACCGGACATTGGAGTTGGGAGACGGGCAGTTTGAAGAAAGATGGATGGGTGATCGGGAGTTTTGGACCGGATTGGTGGCAGGCACCGCCTCTCTTGGTGGAGGGTTGTTGTGCTTGATCGGCAAACGTTGGCGTCGCGTAAGCTAACAGCCCGTGAACACCGCTCTTTTCCGAGTTCGAATATCCCGACGCCAGTTCCTCAACCGGCTTGGCGGCGGTCTCGGCAGCGCCGCCCTGGCCCAGTTGCTCGGTAGTGAGCGACTGCTGGCTGGGCAATCGGACATCGGAAATCGGAAATCGGAAATCCTCCTCCCCCACCACCGGCCCCGCGCCAAGCGCGTCATCCAGCTCTTCATGAACGGCGGGGCGAGCCAGATGGACCTGTTCGATTACAAGCCCGCGCTGTTCCGGCGCGCCGGCGAGGCGTTCGATCCGGGCAACGGCGACCGTGTCGAGGCGCCCACCAGTGAGCCGGGTAAGGTGCTCAAGCCGCCCTTCGAATTCCGCCAGCACGGCCAGTCCGGCCGCTGGGTCAGCAGCCTGCTGCCGCACCTCGCCGGCTGCGTGGACGACCTCGCCTTCTTCATGGCGATGCAGTCGCGCACGAACGTCCACGG
>CAIWAH010000034.1 GCA_903910585.1 uncultured Verrucomicrobiota bacterium | reverse complement strand
GGACACATGCGGGCGAAGAAACCGAACGTGAGGGGATCGCCGGGACGTTTGGCGGTCCGAGGCGGCAGCCGATCGTAGCCGTCGAGGCTGATGCCGTTGGGCACAACCCGCACGCGCTCGGGTGACAGCCGCAGTCGCTCGCTCATTCGGTCGGCGAAGTAGCGCGTCGGGGCGATCCACCCGTCCACGTCCGCGCCCCGCTGAGCCAGGGCTTCCCAACAGTCCCGGCCGAGTTCACCGGGGATGGAGTCCAGGAACGTCTCCTCGCTTTGCAGGAAGACGATGACCTTCGTCTTCAGCCTTTGGCGGAGCTGGCGGGCGAGACCAATCAGCAACGCGTTGGAGAGGAAGACCGCGTCCGGGGGCGGCTGCGTTTCGAGCCAACGGATCAGTTCGTCGAGGTCGCGGGCCTGATTGCCTTCCTCGCCGCGCAGCATGGACAGCGTGAGGTCGCCCACATCTTCCGCCTTGGTCTTCGCCGCCCGTCCGGAGGCGAGCTTGAGCAACGCGGGTGCATCGAACAGTCGCCGGAGCCAGCCAGGGAGACGCCGATGCAGCGGGAGCAACTGGTCGAGATAGACGTTGATGCCGCCGAAGAAGGTCGGGGTGCTGGCGGTGGGCGCTTCGTCCAGCGTCAGCGGCAGGTAGAGCGGCACCATCAGGGTGTCGTGTCCCTGCCGTCGCAGCGCGGCCACGAGGGCATTGTCGCGGAAGCAGTTGCCGCAATACATGCCGCCCGCTCCGGGCGTGAGCTGCACCAGTTTCACCGACGGACGGTAGGGGTTGGTCAGGCGGCGACAAGCGGCGCGCCCGCTGCCGACGGCTTGGGCACGCCGTAGGGCAGGGGCTCCGGCATCGGCGTGAACTCGGAGAAGGCCGCGAACAGCCGCGTGAAGTCCTTGTTCACATCGCCGGACAGGCAGTCGGTCAGGTCACCGGCGAGTTCCGGCGACTTGTCGGTGACCATGCGGAAGCTCACGGCCGGATCGTAGAAGGCATAGACCAGCTTGCGCATGTTCTCGATGCCTTCGCGCATCACGGCGCTGTAGCCGGCAAACCGGTGCGCGCTGTAGTCTTGGGCCACGAGCGCCTCATGCACCGCGTCGCCTGCGGCCACACCGCTCTTGAGGGCAAGCATCAGGCCGCTGGAAAAAACCGGATCGAGGAAGCCATAGGCATCGCCGACGAGGACCAGGCCGTCCGCCGCCGAGAACTCCGAGCGGAACGTGTATTCGTTGGTAATCCAGTATTCGCCGGTGCACGTGCCGGTCGCGAGGCGGTCGGCGATCCACTGGTTGTTGGGGATCTCGCGTTCGAGGATGGCCTTGGGATCCTTCACGCCGTCGCGGGTCAGGTATTTGGCGTCGGACACCACGCCCACGCTGACCATGTCGTGGTGCTGCGGGATGTGCCAGAACCAGCCCTTGTTCGGGATGAACGCCACGGTGGTCTGGCCCTCGTCAATGCCCTCGTCGCGCTTCGAGCCCCGGTAGTAGGTCCACACGGCGATCTTGTTCAGCTTGGGGTCACCGCGGCGCCAGACGTTGGTGGTGGCCGCCAACGCGTCGCGGCCGGTCGCATCAATCGTGATGGGCGCCCGCAGTTCAAATTCCTCACTGTCGGCATTCCGCACCCGGGCGCCGACGTAGCGTTCGCCGTCCTTCAGCAACGACAGCACCTGGTGGCGTTCACGGAAGTCCGCGCCCTTGGACTCGCAATGCTCCTTTAGCATCAGGTCAAACTCGCTGCGCAGGACCTGCCAGGACTGGGCCACGGTGTCGCGGTCGTAGCGGTTGAAGAAGTAGAACGGCTGGCTCGCGCGCCCGGACGGCGCGACGAACTGGACGGAGAACTTCTTGGTGAAATGCGACTGTTTCAGTTTCGGGATGAACCCGATCCGTTCCAGCGGCGGATAGGTGAACGGAATCATGGATTCACCGATGTGGTAGCGGGGGAACGATTCCCGCTCGAGCACCACCACCTTGTGGCCCTGATCGGCCAGCACACAGGCCGCCGCGCAGCCCGCGGGACCGCCACCAACAATCACGACATCGCAGGTTTCCAATTTCATACGTGGACGTATTATCTTTCGGGAATAGCTATCCCAAGTCGAAAGATGCGCAAGTGGCAGACTGCCGCTGTAACTCAAAAATAGGTGTTACCCATACCGGGGCGGGCGGAGTGCCCGTTGACTCAAAAGGGGTGTTACCCAATTGACTCCCCATTTTGAGAACGAAGGAAGCCGGCGGACTCGTCCGGCCCGGCCTCCCTCGCTCCCGTTTCTT
>CAIWAH010000033.1 GCA_903910585.1 uncultured Verrucomicrobiota bacterium | reverse complement strand
GTTTCCGCGTGGGAGTGGTTCAGGGCCGCGCTGACATCGGTGAACCAGGTCGGCCGCGCCGCTTCGGCCGCAACTGGCCCTGCCGGGACCGCGCCGGCCTCGTCCACTTCGTAGAGGTGGTTCGCCTTCACGCCGCGGATGACGCTGCGTTTGCCCGAGCGCCAGTTCACTTCGAGCGTCATTTCGCCGGCTCCGGCCGCGAATGTTCTGAGAGGTTCGCTGGCGGACAGGTAGTGGCCTCCCGCGATGATCTCCTGGGTCTGTGTCACCGGTCCGCCGGTCAGTTTCAACCTGGCGCCGATTCCGGCGGCGTTGGGCCTGAGTCCCTTGAGGCGCACGGCCACGCGCGGGGCGCTGGAATCGTTGCGCCAGATGAGGGGCGGCCCGTTCAGCGCATTGGCGATCACGTCGAGGTCGCCGTCGCCGTCGAGATCCACCGTGATCATGCCGTGGGCCATGCGCGGGGAATCGAATCTCCACGCCGCGGAAACATCCTCGAAGGTCAGGTCATGGCGGTTGCGGAAGGCGTATTTGCCGGGCTCCAGCGCGGGGAACTGCTGCAGCTTGTCCTTGGTGGCCTGCAGGCTTTGGCCGGGACGGCGGGCCAGCTGATCCGTGACATCGCGGTTGTTCACGTCGCGGAGATGGCCGTTTGAAACCAGCAGGTCCTCCCAGCCGTCGAGATCCACATCGAGAAAGAGCGGTGCCCACGACCAGCTGGTGGCCGCCACACCGGCGAACAGCGCGATCTCGTCGTAGGTGCCGTCACCGCGGGCACGGTAAAGCGCATTGCGCGGCAGGTCTTCGCGGCCCCGCCAGTCCCCGGGGACGCGGTCGATCGGCTGCATCGGGCTCATGGTGCGCAGGTGCTGGTCCAGATCGCGGCTGAGCATCTCGACGGTGACGAAATCGAGCCGCCCATCGCGGTCCACGTCGGCGAAGTCCACGCCCATGGAGGCGTAGCTCATGTTCCGCAACGCGAGCGGCGACGCTTCGCGGAAATGGCCCCGGCCGTCTCCCAGCCACAGATGGTCGGGCGTCTGAAAATCGTTGCAGACGTAGATGTCCGGCGTGCCGTCTCCGTTGACGTCGCGGACCTGCACCGCCAGCCCGAAGTCCCACGGCGCCGCGACCGGCTTTCCCTCGGCATCCACAAAGGCCGATTCCCACGGCACTGGGGTGAATTTGCCGGTCCCGTCATTGAGCGCCATCACGTCGGGTTCGCCGAACTCAAACATCAGGCCGCCCATGATGCGCACGCGGTTGGCGAACCGGCCGGTCACCTGGGGCTGGCCGTTGACCATGCGGGTGGAGATCACGCCGCCGTCGCGCAGGATCGCCTGGACACCGAAGTTGCACCAATACACGTCGAGATCGCCGTCGCCGTCCAAGTCGGCCAGCGCGAGCGAGGTCGCCCCGGTCTTCGAGGACAGGCCGGAAGCCGCCGTCACATCGGTGAACCGGCCCTTTCCGTCGTTGAGCAGGACGGCGTGGGGCCCGCCGAATCCGGACACCAGCAGATCCGGCGCGCCGTCGCCATTGAGGTCGCCGAACACCGCCCCGGTGGTCGTCTGGTTGGTG
>CAIWAH010000032.1 GCA_903910585.1 uncultured Verrucomicrobiota bacterium | reverse complement strand
GGAACCCGGCTCGCCCTCGTGGTGGTCTGTGCCGGATGGCTGGCTTCCCATGCGCTCAGCACGTTGATCGGCACCCAGATTGTCGGGGTGGCGGGCATGTCGCAGAAGGAGGAGACCCGGGCGCAGCGCTGGGAGTTCGCGACGTGGGGCAGTTATCCCAAGCTCGAAACGCTGCGTTTCGCGGTCCCGGGGATCTTCGGTTACCGCATGGACACGCCCGAAGGCGGGGCCTACTGGGGCTCGTTCGGGCCGGGCACACCCAATGGCCGCTTCAGCGGCAGCGGCGAATACGTCGGGGTGCTGGTGCTGCTGGTCGCCTCGTATGGTGTGGCGACCTCGTTGCGGCGCGACAAGTCTCCCTTCGCCCCGGCTGAGCGGAAACAGGTGTGGTTTTGGACCGCGGTGGCCGTGGGATCGCTCCTGCTGGCGTTCGGGAAGTTTGCGCCATTCTACCAGCTGTTCTTCTCGCTGCCGTATTTCTCCACCATCCGGCTGCCGGCGAAATTCCTTCACGGCATGAACCTCGCCGTATGGATTCTGTTCGCCTACGGCCTGGAGGTGCTGGGCCGCAGCCATCTCGACGAGCCCAAGGCGCGTCTGGGTTCTTGGAAGCAGCAGTGGGCGGCGTGGCGGACGTCCGCTCCGGCCGGAGAGCGCCGCTGGCTGATGGGCAGTCTGGTGACCTTGGCGCTCGCAGTGTTTGCCGGGGCGATTTACGCGGGCAGCGCGGGCGCGGTGACCGCGTATCTGGGCAAGATCGAGTTTTCCATGAGCGAGCCGGCGACCGCAGCCTACTCCATACGCGAAGTCTGGGTGGCCGTGGGCTTCTTCGCGGCCAGCCTGGCGGTGGTCGTCGGGATTGTGGTCGGGGGGTTCGGTGGCCGGGCGCAGGCTGCTTGGTGGCTGCTGGGAGGCATCCTCGTGGTGGACCTCTATCGGGCCAACACCCCGTGGGTGAAGCACTACGACTACGTCGCTCGTTATCAGAGCAATCCGGTGATTGATCTCCTGAAGCAGAAGCCGTGGGAGCAACGCGTCACGGCCTTCCTTGATCCCCGGCGGGCGGCGCCGCTGGTGGGCGGAGATGCGGCCGGTTCGTGGGTTTTCCTGCAGAAGGAATGGCTCGAACACCACTTCCAATATTTCAAGATCCAGTCGCTGGACATCGACCAGATGCCGCGAATGCCCGAACTCGAGGAGGCCTATTTCGGCGCGCTGTCGCTGATGGCCAATCAGAACAATCCATCGCTGGTCGGGCGCCTCTGGCAACTGACCAACACCCGCTATGTCCTGGGCTCGAAGGACATCGTGGACCAGCTCAACCAGATGCTCGACCCCGCGCAGAAACGCCTGCGGGTGAAGCTGCCGTTCGGGCTCGGCCTCAAGCCGGGCGTGTCGCCGCCGGCGCCGACCACCCCGATCGCGGACGTGGTGCAATTGCTGACGGTGACGCCGACGGAGCAGGGGCCTTATGCCGTGATCGAATTCTCCGGCGCCCTGCCGCGCGCCAAGCTGTATTCGGACTGGCAGGCTGGAGTCGCGGATGCAGCTGCCCTCGAGACGCTTCGCTCCACCGCCTTTGATCCGGCCCGGCAGGTGTTGCTGTCGCAGTCGCTCGACGGAATCGCGCCTCATACCAACGGCGTTCCGGGCGAGGCGACCATTGTTAGCCACGCTCCCAAGCAGGTGGTTGTGAAGACCAAGTCGGCGGCTGCGGAGGTGCTGCTGCTGAACGACCGATGGCATCCGGACTGGAAGGTCACGGTGGACGGCCAGCCGGCCGAACTGCTTCGCGCCAACTTCATCATGCGCGGCGTCGCAGTGCCCGAGGGCGAGCATACCGTGGAATTTCGCTTCGATCCGCCTCACGGCACGCTCTGGGTCAGCCTGTCGGCTATCGCGGTGGGACTCGTGCTGGTCGCACTCCTGATCGTCGTTCCGGAACGCCAGCCGACTGCCTGATATGGGTGCCAACACCAGCCATCTCGACCAGGTCCGCGACGACGTCGCTTACTCCGACATCCTCGCCAACTGGGACGCCTCCTTCTACGCGAAGTTCACGCGCACGCTGCGGCCGTCCGCACCGGGAGCGCGGGTTCTGGATGTCGGCTGCGGTGTGGGGCAGGTGGTGGCCACGCTCGCGCGCGAAGGATTCGACGCGTGGGGCGTGGACGTGGCCGAGGCCAACATCGTCCGCTCCTGCCAACTGACGGACCGCTGCCGCTGGTATGACGGCGGCCGGCTGCCGTTTCCCGACGGGCACTTCGCCAGCGTGGGCGCACTCAACGTTCTGGAACACGTCCAGGAACCCGAGGCCTTCGTGGCGGAAGTCGTCCGCGTCACCGCCCCGGGCGGGCAAATAGTGTTCAGCTCACCCAACTTCCTGCGGGTGCTGGGCTGGCGCGATTACCATCCGCGCATGCGGGGAGTGGGGAACAAGTGGCGGAATCTTCGCGCCCTGCTGGCCCGCCGGCGGCAGATGCGGTCAGAACCGGAAGCGGTGCGCTTCGAACGGATGACGCCGATTATCAAGGAACCGTTCACCCCCGACGACGACGCCATCGTCTGCACCAACGCGCTGGACATGGCTTTTTTTCTCCGGCGTGCGGGCTGCGACGTGCTGCGGGCGGAATGCACCGACCGGCTGGTCTATCCGCTGGTGGACTTCGTGCTCAACGCTACCCCGGCGCGTTACGGGATGTTCAACGCCTTTGTGGTCGCCCGGCGCCGCTGAACGCTTACCAGCCGTCCGGCCAGAGGATGCGTCCGTCGGCGTCGGTTTGGAGCAGGGCATGCCCCAGCACGGCGGCCAGCGGCACTGGCCCGTAAATGTGCGGAAAAAGCTCGGTGCCACCGCTCGTGTTCTCCCGTTTCACGGGAACCGTCAGCCGGGATTCATCCACCGCCAGCAACACCAGCTCGGGTTTCTCGCTGAAATAACGGTTGAACACGCCCTGAACCTGCCCCCGTTCCGCCGCGTGGATGAAGCCTTCGCGTTCCAGATCCGGACTCGCGAAGACGCCGGTAGAGAGGGCCTTCAGCCAATCCGCCAGTTCGGCAATCCGGTAGATCATCGTGACGAAATGTGCACCGGGACGGACTTTTCGCGAGCCAGCGTGAAACGAATTGTCAGACGGGCAAAAGGGTCACTTCCCGGAGGTCGCAGGTGCCGGCATATAGACTCCAAATGCCGAGTCCGGTTCGGTTCCCCATTTGACCAACAATGCACCTGACTTGGTCACTTCCAGGCTGAGATTTTCCACTTCATCAAGAAACTTGTCGCTCTTGCGCGAATCTTTCAGCGCCTTCCGTAGCGCTGGCACGGTATCCGGCCAGCTTCCGTTTTGGCTTCGGTAGGCTTTTGCCGCTTCTTGGATAGTCGTGGAACGCTGCGAGTCTTGGGCGGAAACCTTTGGCAGAGTCGGAAGCTTCAGGCGAAGAACTGTCCCATTTGTCGTGGCCGCGGAGTTGGATGCAGACGAAGACAGTGACCGGGCAACCGGCTGTCTCCCCTCTGATTCTGGATGTGAACATCCAATCGCCAGCAGGGCAGCGATTGCGCCGCTGGTCCATCCAAGCGTTTTGGCGACGGACAACATGGCTATCAGGCAAAGATCACTTCGCCGTCCGTCTTGGTCTTCTCGCGGAAAGCGGCGAGCAGGCGGGCCGTCACCGGGCCGGGTTTGCCGGTGCCGATGACGCGGCCGTCCACCTTCACCACCGGGATGATCTCGGCCGCGGTGCCGGTCAGGAACATCTCGTCGGCGTTGTAGATGTCGTAGCGGGTCAGGTTCGGCTCGGCGAACGCGACCCCCAGTTCCCTCGCGGCGTCCAAGACCGTGTTGCGGGTGATGCCGTAAAGCGCGCCGGCGCTCAGCGGCGGGGTGAACAGCCGGCCCTTCTGGACGATGAAGATGTTGTCCCCGGTGCATTCCGCGACGAAGCCCTCGGTGTTCAGCATGATCGCCTCCTCGACGCCGGCGTTGTTGGCCTCGATGCGGGCGAGGATGTTGTTGAGGTAGTTCAGCGACTTGATGGCGGGATTCACCGAGTTCACCAGCATGCGCGTGGTTGGCACGGTCACGATGGTAAGACCTTCCTGGTAATACTTCTCGGGATAGAGCTGGATGTTCGCCGCGATGATGATGACCGACGCCTTCGGGCAACGGCGCGGGTCGAGGCCGAGCGTGCCCTTGCCGCGGGTGACCAGCAGGCGGATGTAACCGTCGCGGAGGCCGTTCTGCCGGCAGGTTTCCACCGTGGCGGCGATCATCTCCTCGGGCGTCATCGGGATGTCGAGCAGGATGGCCTTGGCCGACCAGTAAAGGCGCTCGATGTGTTCGCGCAGCTTGAAGACGCGGTTGTGATACATCCGGATGCCCTCGAACACGCCGTCGCCGTAAAGCAGGCCGTGGTCGAAGACGCTGATCTTGGCACTCGCCTCGTCGTAAAACTGTCCGTCGATGTAAATCTTCATGCGCGAAGTCGGCGGAACCTACGGGAGCCGGCCAAACGGAGGCAAGCGGCACGGTGAACATCCGGCGGTGCCGGCGGTCCGGCGACTGCGTCCGTTGGGCGGGTCAATTCCCCGTCAGATACTTCAGCAGCTCAATCTGCTCGCGGTCGGGCAGGGCTTCGAGCAGGCCTTCGGGCATGAGGGAGCGGTCGCTGGTCTCGCGCTTGGTGATGTCCGCCTTGGCCACCACGACCTGTTCGGCGGTGGTGCGGAGCGTGAGCGCGCTAACGGTTTCGTTGAGGATCAGGCCCGAGATCGTGTCGCCGGCCTTGGTCTCCACGGAGGTCATCTGAAAGTCGGTGCCGATGACCGCGTTGGGGTCCATCACGTTTTCCAGGAAGTAACGGATGCCGTTCTTGCCGGCGCCGGTGAGTTCGGGGCCCAGGCGCTGGCCGTCCTGACCGAGGACGTGGCACGAGGCGCAGAGTTTCTGGAAATGCTTCCGGCCCTCGTTCGCCGAGTAGGCCCAGAGCGGCGCCTCGTCGAAGGTCTTCTGGAGCTTGGCCATCGCCGTTTCCTTTTCGGCGGGACTTTGGCCGATGCGGCCCCAGGTGGCGGTCACGCGCCGGGTGACTTCCGCATCCTTGAGCCCGGCGAGCTGCCGGACGTGAAACGCGGTGAGCAGGTCGCGCTTCACCGTGCCGGACGCCAACGCATCCAGCAATGCCAGCGCGAACGAGGCGCGACCGGTCAGGGCGGCGAGGGCGGCGCCCCGGTCATCGGCGCTGAACTTGGTCAGGCGGGTGAGCAGGGCGGGTGCGACCTCGGGCGCATTGAAGCGGCCGACGAGGCTGATCGCCGGGGTGCGAAAGGCGTCGTCGTCGAGCAGGTCGAGGAACACGGGAAGCGTCGCCGCATCCTGCGCGCGGCTGAGGACGGCGAAGGCGTGCTTGCGGTCGTCGGCTGCGGCCTGACGGTCGGCCAACGTGGCCCGAAGGCGCGGGAACATGGAGGCGTCGCCAAACACGGCGGCGAGGCGTTCGGCATCGCGCTGGATGCGGCGGTCGCTGTTGCCGTAGAGCGTCGGTGCAACTTCCTTCCAATCGGCAGGCTGCGCGATGTTGGCGCGTGGCTCCATCGCCAGCCAGACGCCGGCGAGCCGGCGGCGCAGGTCCTCGCCGTCGAGGCGCCCAAGGCTGCGGACGACGTGGTTCAGGGAATCTCCCTCGAGGGTGGCGCCATACCAGTAGATCCAGTCCTTGAGCTGCGGCAGGGCGGTGCGGGTGGCGAGGTAGTAGGCCTTGTCGGGCGTCTTGGCCATCAGCGGGGCGAGGCCGTGCCAGAGGAGCAGGGGCAGGTTGCGGTCGTCCTTGTCCTCCGCGCGCTGGGCCAAGGCGGAGATCAGTTTCCAGGCCGTATCCGTCGGCACGCGCTGAACGGTGGAGGCGAGAAAGCGCCGGACGACGGGCGAAGCATCCTTGGATGCCAGCCGGACCAGTTCGTCGGTCAAACGTTCCTCCGGCTTTCGGTTTTCGGTCGCGAGCTGCACGGCCCAGCCACGGACGAATTCGTCAGTGTCCTTCAGTGCGGCTGGGAGCAGCGAATCGCCCATGCCAATCTCATGGGCGGTCCACAGTGCCATGAGGCGCTGCTTTTCGTCCGGAGCACGGCGGGCCAACGTTTCGATTTTGGCTTTGGCAGTGGCGGCGACGGGATTCTTGCCCAAGGCGCGTTCGCCCAGCAGGCGTTTGGCCGTGCGCGCATACCATGCGTTCTGGTGCGTGAGCAGGTCGGCGAGTTCGTCATCCGACTTCGCCGCGAGGTTCACTTTCACGGGCTTCCAAGTCGCCTGCCACTGCATCCGGTAGAGGCGCCCGTTTGTTCGGTCCCAGCGCTCGGTGTTCGGGTTGTGGCAGTGCTGCTGGTCATGCCAGTCGATGAAATACACCGCGCCGTCGGGGCCGTATTGGAGGTCCACCGCGACGTATTTGGGATCGCTGCAGAAGAACTGGTCCTTGCCGGCGTGAACGGTGTTGTAACCGGACGCTTCGCGGAGGTTGACCTGCTGGTTGATCTGGTGGCCGTGCAGGTTGTGCGTGAACAGATGGCCGCGGAACTCGTCGGGCCAGTTGTCGCCGAGATAGATCATCGTGCCGACATGCGAGTGGCCGCCGTAGATCGCGTCGCTGCCGCGCACGCCGGCGCCGCCGGCACCGTGGTCGTAGCGGGCGGAGGCGAGGAGGTAGTTGCGGAAGCCGGTGAAGTCACGCGGCGGGTCGGCGACAATGAACGGCGCGTAATTGGCGTTGGCCTGGTTCCAGAACTGTCCGCCCTGCATGACGTGCGTCGTGCCGCCGCGGCCCCAGTAGCTGCGGCAGTGGGTCATGAAGAGCTCGCCGTGCTCGTC
>CAIWAH010000031.1 GCA_903910585.1 uncultured Verrucomicrobiota bacterium | reverse complement strand
GGACAGACCGGCCAGCAGCTGCTCCTCGGCGCCTACAGCGCGCTCGAGCGACAGGTGGGCCTCGGCACCGTGCGCATGCACTCGCGTCACGAGATGATGGAGCTCGTCATCGTCGAAGGACGCGCCCGCGGCATCGTCACGCGCGACCTGACGAACGGAAAGATCGAGTCGTGGGCCGCCGACGCCGTGGTGCTCGCCACCGGCGGCTACGGCAACGTCTACAACCTCTCCACCTACGCGCGCGGCTCAAACGTCACAGCCAGTTGGCGCGCCTACAAGCGCGGCGCGACCTTCGGAAATCCCTGCTACACCCAGATCCATCCGACCTGCATTCCCGTCTCCGGCGACTACCAGTCGAAGCTGACCCTGATGTCGGAATCGCTCCGCAACGACGGGCGCATCTGGGTGCCGAAGAAGAAGGAAGATTGCGGCAAGAACCCGGCGGACATCGCCGAAGGCGACCGCGACTACTACCTGGAGCGGATGTATTCCGCGTTCGGCAACCTCGCGCCGCGCGACATCGCCAGCCGCGCCGCCAAGTATGTCTGCGACGAAGGACGCGGCGTCGGTTCCACCGGCCTGGGCGTCTATCTCGACTTCGCCGACTCCATCAAACGTCTCGGCGAGGACAAGGTGCGCGAGCGCTACGGCAACCTCTTCGCGATGTATCACGAGATCACGAACGAGGACGCCTACAAGACGCCGATGCGCATCTATCCGGCGGTCCATTACACGATGGGCGGCCTCTGGGTGGACTACAACCTGATGAGCAACATCCCCGGCCTCTTCGTGCTGGGTGAAGCGAACTTCTCCGATCACGGCGCGAACCGCCTCGGCGCGAGCGCGCTCATGCAGGGCCTGAGCGACGGCTACTTCGTGCTCCCCAGCACCATCGCCACCTACCTCGCCACGGTGAAGGCCGGCAGCCGGCCCGCGACCGACAAGGGCGAGTTCAAGGAAGCCGAGGAAAGCGTCCGTGGCTTCATCCAGCGCGTCACCGCCAGCAACGGCAAACGCACGCCCGACAGCTTCCACAAGCAGCTCGGCAAGATCATGTGGGAATACTGCGGCATGGCGCGGACCGAGGCGGGGCTCAAGAAGGGCATCCAGCTCATCGGCGAACTGCGCGAGGAATACCGCACCAACGTGAAGGTCCTCGGCGAAGCCGGCGGCTGGAACCAGGGACTGGAGAAGGCCGCCCGCGTGGCCGACTTCATCGAGCTCGGCGAACTCATGTGCCGCGACGCGCTGATGCGCGAGGAAAGCTGCGGCGGCCATTTCCGCGAGGAATACCAATACACCGCCGCCGATCCCGAAGTGCAGCAGGGCATCGTCAATGCCGGTGACGTGAAGCGCCGCGACGATCAGTTCGCCTTCGTGGCCGCCTGGGAATACGCCGGGGCCCCCGACAAGGCCCCGATCCTGAACAAGGAAGACCTCAAGTATGAGGAAGTGAAGATGTCCACCCGCAGCTACAAGTGAGATCGCCAGCGAAGAAGAGCCTATGAAAGTGACTTTGAAAGTGTGGCGGCAGAAGAACGCGGCCTCCGCCGGCGAGTTCAAGACCTACACCTCGCCCGAGCTGAACGAGAACATGTCGTTCCTCGAGATGCTCGACGTGGTGAACGAGGACCTGGCCAACAAGGGCGAGGAGCCCATCGCCTTCGACCACGATTGCCGCGAGGGCATATGCGGCACCTGCTCGCTCGTCATCGACGGCAAGCCGCACGGCCCCCACAAGGGCGTCGCGACCTGCCAGACCTACATGCGCAGCTTCAGAAACGGCGACGAGATCGTCGTCGAGCCATGGCGCGCCGCTCCGTTTCCGATCATCAAGGACCTCGTCTGCGACCGGAAAGCGTTCGATCGCATCCAGCACGCCGGCGGCTTCATCAGCGTTCGCACCGGTGCCGCGCCCGACGCGAACAGCATCCCGGTGCCGAAGGAGAACGCCGACCTCGCGATGGACGCCGCCCAATGCATCGGCTGCGGCGCGTGCGTGGCCGCCTGCAAGAACGCCAGCGCCATGCTCTTCGTCGCGGCCAAAGTCTCGCACCTCGGCCTCATGCCGCAGGGACAGCCCGAACGCTACAAGCGCGTGAAAGCGATGGTGGACCAGATGGACGCGGAAGGGTTCGGCGGCTGCACGGTCACCGGCAGCTGCGAAGCCGTCTGCCCGAAGGAAATCTCCCTCGATTTCATCGCCCGCATGAACCGCGACTACGCGGTGTCGCTGCTCAAGGGCGAGCCCAAGAAGGCGGCTGCCGGCGGCGCGGGTTAAGCGACGCACCAATACTCCGGTCAGCGGCGGCATTCCCGATGCCGCCGTTTTTGTTTCCGGGACCCAGAAAAAAAGGCGGTGGACCGGGGTCCACCGCCAACACAGGAGTCGATCGGAAACGGGAATCAGAAGCGCCAGACGAGATCGACCGTGAAGCGGTCCTTGTAGATGTCGTCACCGTCGTCGATCACACCCACTTCATAGGCGAATCCCAGATCAAGGTTTTCGATCAGGCGGGAGCGGAAGCCGAAGCCAATGGCCCCCTGGGTGGTTCCACTGGCCGCGCTGGAGCCGAAATTGATCAGGTCAAAGCCGTCAGAGTTGATACCCAAGCCGGCGCCGTCGCTCAGCGTCGTGAACGCGTTGAACGCCACAAACGGGATGAACCACTTGCAGGTGTAGTAGTCCAGCATCACGCTGTAGTGGAGGTTTGAGTTGTCCTTGTCGCTGTCGAGCGGGACCTGGACGCCGATATTGCCGGTCAGGTGGAGACTGTCCCAGCCCTTGGAGGCAGAAATGAAGGCGTTGATCACACCGCTGCCGTCGCCCTGGAAGACTTCCATGCTACCGGTCGGAATCGAGACCGTCACGCCGGGCGTCACGACCGTCTGCTTTTCGTCGTCCTTGTAGATCGCGTATTTCAGGCCGGCGGCGAGGTCACCCCAGCCGTCGCGGTTGCCGATGCCTGGCGTGTCGGTCTCGATGAAGCCGTCCTTGGTGGCGATGATGGCCAGCCGGTCGTTCACCGCGTAACGCAGCTGGACGGCATAGACATTCACGGAACCGCCACCCACGAACCCGCTGTCGAGGCGGTGATGCATGAAGATGGGGCGAACTTCACTCTGAGCCAGCGGGCTCTCGAAGAAGATGGGGTTGGTGACGGGGGCGATGGCCTGGGCGGTCCAGTCCTGCGCGACGGCAGTGGCGGCCAGTCCGATGGTGGCGAGGGTAGCGGTAGCTAGGGAAATGCGAGAAGCATTCATGACGGGCCTGTTTGTAATCGAACCCGGTCATGGCGCTTCGCGCCGATTGGCATCTGTCAGGCAAAAGTTGGTGGGACGAAACTGCGCGAAAGCTGGCTCAAAAAGCACAAAACGCGCAGCCCGCGGCGGGCTGCGCGTCGTCGTGTGTGGGCTGGCAGAAAAAAGCTATTCCTTCACGCTCACCAGTTTCATCGCCCCGACATCGCCGGGATTCCACGGCGTGAAGACCACGTAAACTTCACGCTGAGCCCCCTTGCCGGTCACATACCAGCAGGCGTCGTGAATGTGCTGGGCCGTGCCATAGCCAAGGTCCTCCTTGGGCTTCAGCGTGCTCACGATTGAGCGCGTCTTCATGTTCACGATGTAAATCGGGCCGGGCTTGCCGTCGGGACCGTCAAGGCAGGGCGCCAACGCGTAGTCGCCCCACACATCCACATCGCAGACGGTGCTTCCCTTGGGCAGTCCGCCGATTTCGTGAAAATGCTTGTGCCCCTGATCCCAGCGCTTGATCTGGCCCTCGGGACGTGCCGAAACGAGCAGCGACTTGTCCCGCTTGTCGTAGGTAATGCCGTGCGGCGTGTTGGAGATCTTCTTGCCCCCAAAAAACTCGCCGGAATATGCCAAACCATCGGTCTTCACGGGCATGAAATAGGCTTTGCCGTAACCGTCGGTGACAAACAACTGCCGGGCTCCGGTGAACGCGACATCGGTGGGGGCCCAGCCTTTCTTGTCGGCGTAAGGCTCGACCGGAGGAATCCCCAGCACCTCCGCCTTCTGGAAAGTCGTGTCAGTCAGGTAAACATGGCCCTCGTTGTTGTCGGCGGCAGCGACGAGCGGCGCCTTGCCCCGGCGGGGCCAGATGTCCGCACCGTGAAGGTTGCCCTTCGCAAACGCGGCGTCGCCTTGGACAATCCAGGAAGCGGTCAGCTTGTTGCTGAAACCGATCCAGCCGACATTCTCCAAGCCCCAATAGACCGTGTCCGTGGATGCATCAACGATCAGCGTGCCGTGCGCGCCCTTGAGCTTGGGCTTGGCGGCGTCGGGCACCGGCGTCAGGTCCTTCGCGGCGGCGAATTTCCAATAGCCTTGGCCGGTGGTCGTCGTGCCTGCGGGGACCGTGGACTTGTTCAACCGGACCGGGCCCTTCGTCTCCACGGCGAAGGCCAGCGGCGTCGCCTCGGAAACTTCGGAATGGGGCGCTCCGGTTTCATGCGCGGACACAGAAAACAAAAGGACGGTCGTCAGCGCACTGACCGTGAATACGGACCTCGGAATATTGCTCATGGGGCGGTGAAGTTGGCGCAATGTCAGCGATTTCCTGCCGGAAAGGAATGCTGAAATTATTTCGGCTTCCCGCTTTTCCAACCGGACCGGACTCGCCCCCCGTCATCACCGACCGCCACCTCACCGTCCGCAGCGACGTTGGGTTCCCAGCGCTAAGCTCACATTCCCCCGGCAGCGGCGACGGATTTGCGAGCGGCTCACCTGCCACTCACGGCCTTCGCGTTCGACGATTCCCCCATCGGTCCCCAAGGCGATAACCCGCACCTGAAACCCTTCACCGGTGCCGGGCGGCAGTGGCTCACCCGCGACGGCCCGCAACTCGACCACTTCCCCCAGAAGACAATCCTCGTTTGCATTCATGACGCCGGCAGTCTGCCGCCGACCGTCGGACAAGCGCGGACCGCCCCCTCGGCCTCACGCCGCCACGAGGCGGCGGTGCGCCGAAAACGCCGGGCGCAGGGATCGGCCCAAGGAGTCCTGCAGTTTCTGCAGCTCGCCATAGATGGCCGCAGCCTTCGGATTGGGAGTCGCCGTCTCCGCCGGATTGACCCGCACAAACTCATCCGTGAGATCGCCGATGGCCAACTGCTCGCCCTGACTCAGGCGCCAGGACCAAAGGGCCTGCAGGGCGGCCCCATATGCGGCGCCTTCTGCCACCTTGAGCGTCACCACCTCGGCATTGAACACATCGGCCATGATCTGCCGCCAAAGCTTCGACTTGGCCCCACCACCGGTGGCCCGCACTTGAGTGGCCTTGACGCCGAGGTCCGCGAGGCGACGTAGGCCGTAGTTCATCCCCATCGTGACCCCCTCCATGGTCGCCCGGGCGAAGTGGGCTGCGGTGAACGTCTTCGGGCGAACGCCAAAATACACGCCGGTGCCGTCGGGCACGTTCGGGGTGCGTTCGCCTTCGAGGTAAGGCAGCAGCAGGAGCCCGTCCGAACCTGCCGGCGCCTTGGCCGCCGCCTTTTCGAACGCCGCGTGGTCGAGACCGAAATCCTGCCGCACCATCTCGGTGGCCACGGTGACGTTCATGGTGCACAGCAACGGCAGCCAGCGGTTGGTGGAATCGCAGAAGGCCGCGATCTCGCCCTGGGAATCCACCACCGGTTTCTCGGCGCAGGCGTAGATGGTTCCGCTGGTGCCGAAACTGGCCGTCACCACGCCCTCGCGGGTGTTCCCGGTTCCGATGGCGCCCATCATGTTGTCGCCGCCGCCGGCACTTACAAGGATGCCGGGATTCAGACCGAGTTTTTTGGCCGTCGCCGCGCTGAGGCTGCCGGCCGGCCGATCACTCGGCGACACGGGCGGCAACTTCTCCAGCAGGTCGGCATCAATCGCCTTTACAGCCGCCTCGCTCCAGCGGCGTTTGCGCACATCCAGCAGGGCCGTCCCGGAAGCGTCACCGAACTCCATGAACTTTTCGCCCGTCAGCCAGAAGTTCAGGTAGTCGTGCGGCAGCAGCACCGTGGCGAGCCGGGCGAAATTCTGAGGCTCGTGCTTCTTGAGCCAGAGGATCTTGCTGGCAGTGAACCCGGGCAGAACCGCATTCCCGATCGCCTTCAGCGTCGCCTTCGCACCGCCGAGGGCGGCGGTGATCTCCTCGCATTCAGCCGCAGTCGCCGTGTCGCACCACAGTTTTGCGGGCCGGATGACCATGCCGGCGGCATCCAGCGGCACAAAGCCATGCTGCTGACCACTGACGCCGATCGCCACCACTTCGTTGCCCGAAGCCTTGGCGGACGCCAGCGCGGCCTTGATTGCCTTGGTGGTGGCCGACAGCCAAGTGGCCGGATCCTGTTCCTTGGCGCCGGGCGGAAGTCCGTCGATGAGGCCATACTTGGCGGAACCTTCGCCCAGCACCTTGCCGGAACGGGCGTCCACGACGAGGGCCTTGGTTGACTGGGTGCCGGAATCTATGCCGATGAGCAGGGTGCGCGAAGCCATACGAATATGGGCAAAGATTCCGGAATTCGCGCCGGGTTGTCCAATCGCCAGTGCGACGCCGGCAACAAAAAGGCCGGCTTCCGTGAGGAAGCCGGCCTGTAATGGTCACCGTTGTCAGAATTTCTTGGACAACGACATGAAATACATGCGCTGCCGGACGTCGGCGATCGCACGGTCATATTGGTTCTCGAAGCTGCTCTGGACCAGCGGAGGAGCCTCGTCAAACACGTTGTTCACACCCACGTTGAGCTGGGCATCGATCCAGTGGATCTTGTAGCCGACGTGAATGTCGACGGTCTGGTAGCTCTCGACCTGACGGTCGCTGATCTCCTGTTCCTTGTAGCCGTCCACATAGTTCCACGACAGGGCGGCGGAGTAGCGGTCCAGCTCCCACGTGAGGCTGGTCGCGGCCTTCCACTCAGGGAAGCCGTAATTGCCCAGCGAGGCTCCGCCACCCCAGTAGCGGCCCAAGTAGTCGATTGTGCCCGCTCCCGGGAAGTCCTCCTGCTCGAAGGTCAGCACGCGCGTGGCCGCACCCGCGAGGGTGAAGGTGCCGACGTCGGTCTTGAGGACATACTCGGCGTTGATGTCGAAGCCGTCCGTGAGACGCTTGCCGGAGTTGATGGAACCGACATTCCGCACCTGATAGAGTTCCTTGTCAGCCTTGAGCTCAACCTGGGCACCGGTCGGGTTCTGCGCACTCGGCACCGCATTGGCACCGAACGGGTTCCCCGCAGCTTCCGGGTTGGCCGGATTGAACGCATACCACTGGTTGACGATGTATTGGGAGGACTGGAACGGAATGCCAGCCTCCTCGATCCGGTAGTAATCCAACCCGAGCGTGAGGCCCTTGATGAACTCCGGCGAATAGGCGGCACCGATCAGCCAGGTGTCCGACGTGGACGGCTTCAGCTTGTCGTTGCCGACGTAGATGACGCCCTCTTCCGGCTGGGTGCGGGTGCCGGTAAGGGGGTTGAGGAGCTCATCGTAGGACTGCGACGGGGAACCCAGATCCAAGGCACGCAGACCGGGGGCCACAAAGCCCTGCGCCCAAGAACCACGGACGGTGAGTTCCTTGTCCAGAACCTCCCAGCGGAAGGCGACACGGGGCTTGAAGCCCGTGGCGTGCGGGGAGAGGTCGTCGTAATGCTCATTGCGGCCTGCGACCGACACGTTGAAGCTCTTGACGCCGGGGAGCGTGACATCACCGCCGATGATCGGGATGTTCACCTCGCCGAACACGGAGTTCACGTCGCGGCTGCCCGCAAAGGAGCTGTCCGCATTGAACGGGAACACGAGGCCGTTCAGCAGCGCAAAATCGGGCTGCGAATCGATCGTGATCTGCCGCAGTTCGTAGCCGGCGCTGACCGCCACGGCTCCGGCGGGAAGATCGAAGACCTCGCCGCCGACGTTGAAGTCGAACATCTGCAATCCCACCACGTCCTTCTGGCCGGCAGAGCCGCGGAGCGACTGGATGGTCGCTGCCGAGTTGGCCGGAGTGCCACCCACCGGCGTCCCGATCGGGGTGTAGCCCATGGCGTTGAACGCGGACGCATCCGTCCGTCCCAGGAGGCCGTTATAGACATCGGCGAGCACGCCACCGGTCTGGGTGGTGTCCACCTCCTGACGGTCATAGGTGAATCCCGCCTCCCACTTCCAGGACGATTCGCCGATCTGGCCCTTCAGCCCGGCAACAATCCGCGCCAGTTCGAAGTCCCAGAAGGTGACACGGGGTCCGAGTTCCACCGGCCGATAGCCGAACGTGAAGGCGTTCGCGTTGCCCGGGAAGGCCTGCTGCAGCCAGTAGTTGTTCGCCGGAAGGACGCGGCCTCCGAGCGGCGACGGCGCGAGGATGTTCTCGGACTGGTTGCGGGAGTAGAGGACGTCGGCGAACAGCTCCAGATTCTTGCCGAAGATCTCATGCTCGGCCGACCCAAAGGTGTTGTATCGCTCGTAGGGACGGACCGCGATGGTATAAAACCCGAACGGGAAGCCGGGATTCACTCCGGGAGCCAGCGAGGGAGACGGACCATAGCGCACCGGGCTGTTGGCCGGCAGGAGCGCGTTGAGGCGGGCTTCCTCCGCATTGCGCGCTGCAATGGCCTGAGCCGCCGTGAGACCCGTGTTGTCGATGGAGGAAACCGGATTGAACCCGGCGGGAATCTGCGCCGCACTGGTCACCGCAAATGCACTGCCACCCGCAAAGGCCGGGTTCAGGGTCCAGCGCAGCGGAGTCCGACTGGCCGGCAGTCCGCGCGGAGTGAAAGTGCCAGGATTGGAAGTCGCCGACACGGAATCTCCCGCGGGGCTGCTGATGGCCCGGTCCACGGACAGCTGCGAGTTGGCATGGCTGTATTCGGCGCCGAGCATGAAGGACGACTTCTCGGTGTGTTCACCCCAGAGGGCGGCGATGCGAAAATCGGAGAGGTCGGTGTCAAACGTGTTCCCGTAGTAGGAGAACAGTTCAACCCCCTCGAAATCGCGGCGGGTCTTGATGTTGACGACGCCGGCCACAGCATCCGAGCCGTAGATTGACGAGGCACCGTCATTCAGGATATCCGCCCCGGACACGGCCAGCTGGGGCAGCAGGTTCAGGTCCGCAGTGGTCCGGCGCCCGTTCAGCAAAGTGAGCGTCCGGTTCCCCGGAAGATTGCGGAGCGAGATGGTCGCGGAACCGTCGCCGCCGTTGCCGAAGCCGTCGTTGACCGTGCCGATGCCGCCGCCGAATTGCGGGACCCTGCGGCGCAGCATTTCAGCCTGGCTCACATAGCCCATGTTGACGATTGAGTCGGCCTTGAATTCGTCCACGGAGAACGTGCCTTCAACTTCGGCGCCGGTGAGGCGCGTGCCGGTGATTTCCTGTTTTTCCAACTCCACGGGGGCGGCGTCCTGGGCAACGACCACAGGGGCGAGCAGCTGAGCGCCAAGCCCGACGAGGAGCGCGCGGCGGAACAGGTCCGCGCTGCGCAGTTGGTGGGTGGTGTAGTTCATGTGTGTTTTGATGTGATTTAACATTTCACCCCCTGACTGGGAGGATGGGGGGCGAGCTTTCGGCTACGGTTAAAGCCGTCGGTCGTGCAACTGACAAGCACAAAGCCGTCTCGTCCCTGTAACCGGGCAGCAACATCCGCCGAATCTCCCGAGGTGCAACCGGCGAACCGGTTTGACCGGCGTGGCGAACCCGATCCTCCCCGGGGGCCACCTCCGGATTGAAGCTCACGTTCACGCAGGCGAACGTTGACACTCCGCCGCCGACTACCTAGCGTGCGACCAGAACAACTCACCAGTTCATCGCGTCATGCTCCGCATTGCCCTCATTCTCGCGCTGCTTACCGCCGCCGGCGCGCTCGTGGTCACCCAGTTCGTCACCAAACCGAAAGTGGTCGAACTTGATGAAAACCTGAAGACCACCACCGAGAATCTCAACCAGACGACCACCGCCAAGAACAAGGCGGAGAGCGAGGCCAAGGCCGCCAAGGCCGCCGCCGAAGCCACGGCCAAGGAGCTGGCGAGCACCAAAACCGAGCGCGACACCGCCCAGGAAGAGGCCGCCAAACAGACCGCCCGGGCCGACAAGCTGAACAACGATCTCACCACCGTCACCAAGGCCCGCAACGAAGCCCAGCAGGAGCTGGCCCAGTGGCAGGCGCTCACCATCAAGCCCGACCAGGTGCGCGTGCTGCAGGCTGACCTGAAGAAGACCACCGAGCAGCGCGATGAACTCGAAGTCCTCAAGAAGGGCGTCGAGAAGATGCTCGCCCGCACCGAGGCCGAGCTCCGCAAATACAAGGGCGACGACACCATCGTCGAAATGCCCGGTCTCAAGGGCAAGGTGGTCTCCACCGACAGCCAATGGAACTTTGTGGTGCTGGACGTGGGCGAAAACGGTGGCGCCAAGCCAGGCGGCATCGTGATGGTCCGCCGTGGCGACAAGCTCGTGGGCAAGGCCAGGATCATGACGGTCGAGGCCAATCGCAGCATCGCCAATCTTCTGCCGGACTGGAAGCAAGGTGACGTGGCGGTCGCGGCCGGCGACGCGGTGCTTTACTGATCTTCACCCATGAAGGCCGCCCTTCGTTCACTTTTGCTCGGGGCCGTCGTGGGGTTGGGGTTGTTCGCCACCGGCTGCAAGTCCACCGACGACGACATTTCCTCCCGTCCTTGGAATTCACCGAAGGGCTGGGAAAGCGGCATTCCCAGTTCAATGACCGAGGGGCGCTGAGCCTCACGGAAACTTTGGGCCGCCATCCGCCGATGGCGGCCTTTTTCTTTCTCTACTTGGCCACGTTCTGCCCCCATGAATCCCCAGCTTGCCCAAAAAGTCGTCCTGGTGACCGGCGCCTCCGGCGGCATCGGCTCTGCCATCGCCCGGAAATTTGCCGCAGAGGGCGCCTCCGTGGTGTTGCACTATCGGTCGGGCAAAACTCGCGCCGAGGCTTTGGCCAAGGAATTGGGCGCCCCGACACTGGCGGTAAGGGCAGACCTGACCCGTGAACCCGAAGTGAAACGGCTATTCGCCGCCGCCGTGAAACGCTTCGGCCGGGTGGATTCGCTCATCGTGAACGCCGGTTCCTGGGCCAGCGAAAGCGAGTCCATCGCCGACCTGTCGCTGAAGCGCTGGCGCGCGACAGTGGACGCCGTGCTCACATCCGCCTTCCTGAGCCTGCGGGAGTTCAGCCGCTTCGTCCGGCTGCAACGCCGGGGAAATGCCGTGCTGATCGCCTCGACCGCGGGAGTCTTTGGCGAAGCCGGGCATGCCGACTACGCCGCCGCCAAGGCCGCGATGGCCTACGGGCTGGTCCGCACGCTCAAAAACGAATTCGCCCGGCTGGCCCCGCACACCGCCGTCTACTGCGGTGGCCGCATCAATTGCATCTGTCCCGGTTGGACCGTCGTGCCGCGCAACGCCGCGAAACTCAATGACGCCGCCGTCGTCCGAAAGGTGACCGCCACGATGGCATTGCCCCAGATCGGCCGTCCGGACGACATGGCCAATGCCGCCGTGTTCCTTGCCTCCGACACCCTGGCCCGGCACATCACAGGTCAGACGCTCGTCATCGCCGGCGGGATGGAAGGTCGTTTGCTCTGGCAACCCGCGGAAGTTGACCCAACGCTCGCCTGACCATGAGTGCCGCCCCAACCATTCGCGCCACCTACTATCTCGAAGTCGTTTCCTCCTGGTGCCATTGGGCGGAACCGGCTTGGGCCGAGTTGAAGTCCCGGTTCGCCGACCAGGTGGAATTCAACTGGAAGATTGCCCTCATGGACGCCAGCGGTTTTCCCACCTCACGCGCCCAGTGCGAGTGGTTCTACCGGCGCAGCGGCCTCATCGTCCGTTCGCCCTACATGTTGAACTCCGGCTGGTTCGAGGACGGGGTCACGGAATACCTCGCCCCCAACTTGGTGGCGGAAGCCGCCCGCGACTTCGGCATCAATGACGACCGCGCCCGTCTGGCGATTGCCCACGCGGCCGTCCGCGACGGGCTCAAGGTGGGCCGCTGGGAAGTCGCCGCCGAGGCGGTTGCACGGGCAACCGGAGTGAATGCTGCTGCGCTGCTTGCCAAGGCGCAACAACCGGAGATCGAGGCCCGGGCTCGTGCCACCACCGCGGAGTTTCATGCCCTGCAGGTCACGCAGCGCCCAACCTTCGTGCTGGAGAGTCGCATCGGTGACAAGGCGGTGTTCTCCGGCACCTGGCAGGCGGCGCCGCTGGTCGCGGCCATGGAATCCATGCTCGCCGACTCGGCGGCTTACGCCACGCACGCCGCCCACTTCGGCAACCCGCCGCCGCAATGACAACAAACATCCGGGGGTGACGCGGGATGCGCCGATGAGATCGCCGCAACGGATTGTCGGAAAATCGGCAAAAACGGTGAAATCTGCGGATTGACCCCATGAATCTGATCGCCGTCCAACTCGACTGCGTCTGGGAGGACAAGTCCCGTAACTTCGCCCGGGTGCTGGAACTCCTCGCCGCGGAACCGCCCGTGCCGGGCTCGCTGGTGGTGCTGCCCGAGATGTTCAGCACCGGTTTTAGTTACAACGTTGCCGTCACCTGCCAGACCGCCGTCCGCGAAGACGAATCCTTCCTCGCCAGGCTCGCCGACGAATTCGAGGTCACGGTGCTCGGCGGCGCGGTATCTCGGGATTCTGCCGGGCGGGTCCACAACGAGGCGGTGGCTTTCGGACCGGATGGTTCTCTCTTGGCCCGCTACGCGAAACAGCGGCTGTTTTCACCGGGTGGCGAAACTGCCGCCCATTCAGCCGGAGATACCACCGTC
>CAIWAH010000030.1 GCA_903910585.1 uncultured Verrucomicrobiota bacterium | reverse complement strand
TTCCAACTGCGGCACGGCAAACAGCACCGCGGCATTCTCGAAGAATGTCTGCACCGTCCAGGCCCGCACCAGTTCGTCCGGGTCCTGCACCCAACGGGCGGCGTCATCCGGCGTGATGCTGGCCGTCAGGTGCAGCGCCCACAGCGCGCGAAGCCGGGCATTCACGTCGCTGGAATCGTTCACGATGTCCTTCAACGCACCGGCCACCTCCAGCTTCTGGCCGGCCTTGATGAACTTCACCAGCGGCTGCAATTCAGCGGGCACTTCGGAGGCATCCTCCGCCTCCGCGGCGTGCGCGACGCGTTCCTGCAGGACCCGGCGGGCATGACGGCTCAGCCATTCGTTCTTCGAGGGGACCAGTTTGGCGAGTTCCGCGTCGGACAACTTGGAGAGGTCCACCTTCGTCGCGGGCTGGTTCTGATAGACGACCTTGTAAACGCGGCCGTTGCTGCGGTCGTGGCCGCCATCGTTGTTGTGGTGGCACTGGTTCTTGTCATACCAGTCGATCACGAACATCGAGCCATCCTGGTCATAGAGCTGATTGAGCGTCTGTGACCACTTGTCGTTGAAGTTCAGGAAATCCGGTCCGTGCTTGGCCACATAGCCGGAGCCTTTGCGGACGGGAATGTCCACGTTCAGGCGCTGGCCGTGGATGTTGCCGAGGTAAAGTTTGCCGCGGTAATCCGCCGGCCAGCTTGTGCCGAGATAGCACATGAGCCCGGCGTGCGCGTGGCCGCCGCCGGCGGAATCGCTGCGCCCGTTGCCAGCGTGGGGCCCCTGATTGCCGGCGTAGTGCAGGTGGTCCGCGTGGACCGTGATGTCCTCATACACGTAGGGGAACACCGGCTTGCGGCCGCGGGGATCGCGATGCTTCTCGTTCCGCGCCGTCTCGGCCGCCCCGACCGTGAAATGCTCGCCGCCCTGCCGCGTGATGCGGGCGCCCTGGATCATGTGGAAGAGATGCGGAATCACGCACATCTCCGACCAGAGTTGGCCGTGTTCGTCGAAATCAATGCCCCACGGATTCGAGCCGCCCTCGGTGAAGACCTCGAACTGATGCTTTACCGGGTGATAACGGAACGCACCGGCGTCCATCCATTGCCGGTCCTTTTCCGCCGCGCCGGGTTTGCCGACGTGCGACGGGCAGAAGACGCCGTGGCAGCCGTAAAGCCAGCCGTCCGGTCCCCAGGTGAAGGTGTTCAGCGTCTCGTGTGTGTCGGCGGAGTAATTCCAGCCATCGAGGAGAATCTTGGGCTCGCCGGCGGGCTTAGGATTGTCCCAGTCGCTCACCGGCACGAACAGCAGGTAAGGCGCCGCCCCGATCCACACGCCGCCGAAGCCGACTTCCAGGCCGCTGATCAGGTTCACGTTCTCCAGAAACACAGTGGTCTTGTCGGCCTTGTGATCGCCGTCGGTGTCCTCCAGCACAAGAATGCGGTCCGCGCCGCCGAGGATGTCCTTCAGCTGTTCCGGTGTGGGCGTGGAAGAAGGTGCGTCCGGCTTGGGCGGATTGCCCTTGCGACGCGGGTAGGTGCGGCCTTCCGCAACCCAGGTCCGACCGCGGTCATCCAGACAGAATGCGATGGGTTGGACAATCTGCGGTTCCGCCGCAAAAACGTGCATCTTGAAGCCGGCCGGCAACGTCGCCTTGGCAGCCGCCTGGGCGGGCTCCAAGCCGGCGAACAGCACCGCGTCGGCCGGGGGCGGCTCGTTCTTCTTGGCTTCGGCGACGGAGTATTCGTTCGCCAGCGTTGGCCGGACGGCATGAAACGCGAAGTCATCGAAATTCACATGGCCCCAGTGGCCAGAACGCTGGTCCACTAACCGGACGAAAATCTCCTTTCCGACGCGATCCTTCAGGTCCACGACCACGGGACGGAGCGTTTCGGATTCCGTGCCGCTGAGCTTCAGGAAGACGTTGCCATTCGCCGCATCCACCAACTCCACGCGCGTCTCCGGCCAGGCGCCGGCCGCAAATCGGAAGCTCGCCCACGGCTGGGTCACCTTGAACGGCACCGAGGTCAGCGTCCCCTGCGGATCATCGCCCACCTTTTCGTAGCCGCCGACCCAGAACTCGCCGGTATGGGCGGAGGTCATGTCACCGCGGCGGGCTTTGGGAAGATCGCCCTTCACCGGCTGGTTGGCCCAGGCATTGCCCTCGGCCTTCCAGTCCCGCAAATCACCGGTCTCGAAGTCGAGATTCAGGGGCGTGCCGTTGGCCCCCAGCGGTTTGATGCCGGGTGATTCGGCGGCAAGCACGGAGGCGGAAGCCAGAGCAGCAAAGACAGCGGACCGAAGCAGCGGGAACATGGTCATAAGCTAACGCCGCAGCCGGACCAGATCGCCAGCGGGAAGTTTCAACCGAATCGGGGCAGCTCAGTGGCCACGCGCATTCCACCACGCCTGAATCTCAGGCCATGGATCCTCCAGGAAATACGGGACGTCCGTCTCCCGCATTCCCCACTTTGGACCGTCCAAGCCCAACGCCCGCCGGATTCCGAGACCACCCATATAGAACCGGCCGGCCCGCAAGGGCGGCTCCTCCACCCGCCGCCCCAGCGCGGATTCAATCAAGAGCTTCGGAAAATTGACGCCGGCGGCCGTCGAAGCGAGCAAACTGCCCCAGCAGCGGGCATTCAGTTCGAGCAGCTTGTAGGAGCCATCCCGTTCGTCCTGAACCGCATCCAGATGCGCAAGTCCGTTCCACCCGAGAGCCGCCGCCAAACGCTCCGCCATGCCCCGCAGGGGCGGATGGGGATGCAGGCGGATTTCGGTGGCCGGGGCGTAATCCCGGCCCTTCGCAATCGAGTGCTGGGTGGTGGCTGCCAGAACTTTTCCGTTCACCGCCAGAAAGCTGCAGTCCGCATCGGGACCAGGAACGAATTCCTGCACCAGAAAACGCGCCCCTTCAGCTGCCAACTGTTCACAGGCGCCGGTCAGTTCGGCCGGCGTCTCGCATCGGAAAATCCCCTGCCCGCCGGACCGGCACGAGGCCTTGACCATCCACGGCGGCCGCAAGCGGGTCAGCGTATCAGCCAACAGCGATCGCGGAGTATCACCTTGGGCGCTCCGCGGGTGGTCCAATCCGAGTTCGCTCAACTGCCGCGTGAACGCCACCTTGCACCGGATCCTCTCCAGCATGGCCGCCGAAGGACTCGGCGCCACCGTGATGCTCTGGGAAAGGACGGCAGCATTCCGGCTCGTAAATTCCACTGCCAAGTCGTCCGCCGGAAACAGCACCGAGCAGCCGAACAGGCTGGCGACCCGACGGACCTCCTCGCAGAGAGCGGAATCCGGAACCTCAGCCTCGAACCGGATGAACGGCCGGGCATAAACCGACTTCGCCACCACGTCGTTCGGAAGCCCGTGCAGCACGACAATCCGCGAAACCTCCGGGCCCAGCGACCTCAGCACGGGTAATATGGCCGTGCCATGCCAGGTCAGGAGCAGGACCCGGACATCCTCGAGGTTGATCACTGGCGAATGCACTCGCGGGAGCCTGCTACGGCGTCCGCACCCGATAAAAGTCCGAATCGTCGCCCGACAGGGGCAATTCCTTGGTCACCGAATCCTCGGCGAGCGACACCGTCTCAACCTCGCTCCAGTCCCCAGCGCCGAGACTTGGCTTCCGCTCGATGATCACCGACTGCCCTTTGACGGCGCTGATCGTCAGTTTCAGGAAGGTATCGTCCACCGTCACCGCCAGTTTGGGCGCGACCGAAACGACCCCACCCGCCGGAGGATCACTTAGGTCCGGAATGCGGTCCTCGTCGGCATCGTTGGCATCGAACACGTTGAACTCCCACACCACATACTCTTCAATTGCGGGCGTGGACGGCAGACCATCAAACGTGCCGGCCAGTCCGTTGTAGAACTGCCGGATGACGTGGGTGAGGTAGGCCTCGATCTCATCCGCGGGAATGAACTCGAACGAGTTTCCTCCCTCATCCAGCCATTCGTCGCCCGGAAACGTCAGCTCGCCGGGCCCGACCGGCGACAGGTTCCAGTCTCCCGACAGGGTTCCCGGCGCGCCCTGCCGCTGCAGGTTGACGTGGGCCACCATGTTGGTGCCCGGCACATACGTGAGGGGGCCGACATATTGAAAAATCTCGAAGGGCACCTGAAACGTGGCGTTCACGATTTCTCCCGCCAGCTCCATGGTGCAGATTCCCGTGGCGGAACCCGCCGCGCGGTTCCAGGTCGCGGTCACCTCGACCAAGCCGAAAAACTCGTCCTCGAAGGCGCCCAAGGTCTGCGCGTTCTCCACCGGCATGCCCACCTGGAAGAAGTCACTGATGCGGTTGATGTCCACGTCACCAATGTCCGGCACATCAAGAAACAGCTTGGAGAACAGCGTCTCCTGCAACACCGGATGCTCCAGCAGGATGACGGTGCTCATGAAGGTGGGGGCGTTGGCATCCTCCTCGATGCCCAACTCCCCATTGGGTTCGCCGTCCACCGTCGTGAATGCCACCGAGTAGGTCAGGCCCAGCTGCTGCACCGACGCCGGCGACAGGCGGACCGACTGGCAGTGGAAGGAGAGCTCGGCCGTGTTGGTCGCCGTCCGGCCCGGGAGCACGAGCACCAGGGCCACCATCAGGAGGAAAAGCAGTCGTGGGATCATGACCGGAGCGTGGCCAGCAGCCCGGTTGCCTGCAAGCCATTGATTACATCAATCAACATTCGACCAACGCCTCTGCGGGACGGCGGGTGACGGCGACGCCGGGAAACGGAGCCCCGGTCCCGAATCGCCGCCGGATTTCCGCCGTGCGGGGCCGGAAAAACCGCTTCCGAAGCCGCTTCCCCTCCCTCATGCTGCTGCCATGCGCAAACGTCGCGAGGCCCGGGAACGGGCCCTCCAGTTTCTGTTCCAGTTTGATCTGAACCCGTCGGCCAATCTCGACGAGGCGCTCAACCAGTTTTGGGACTCGGCCCGGCTCGCGGTCATCCAGGACGCACAGACCGGCCCGACCTACGGCGCACCGGTGGAACTCCCGCCGCCCACCACCGAGGAAATCGCCACCCGCATGTTCGCGGACGCTTTGGTGCGCGGGGTCCTGCAGCGACGCGAGGAACTGGACGGGGTGATCCAGCGTTACGCCAAGAACTGGGACCTGCCCCGCATCGCGGTCGTGGACCGGAACATCCTGCGCATGGCGATCCACGAGATCCTGCACCGGGACGACATCCCGCCCGTGGTCAGCATCAATGAGGCAATCGAGATCGCGAAACGCTACTCCACCGAGCAGAGCGGCCGGTTCGTGAACGGCATCCTCGACAAGGTGAAGGCCGACACCCTCCGTCCGGCCCGCACCTCCACGGAGACGCCGACCGTTTGACGACACCCCGGAGCGCCCTTCTTTTCCCTTCATGTTCGCCGACCTGCACCTGCATACCAATTTCTCGGACGGAACCTTTACGCCCGAAGAACTGGCAGCCAGGGCGGCCGAGCAGGGCTTGCAGGCCGTCGCGTTGACCGATCACGACACCGTGGGCGGCTGTCCGCGGATGGCCGAGGCGTGCGCCCAGGGCGGCCTCGAGTTCATCCCCGGCGCCGAGCTTACGGCCGACCATTTCGGCAAGGAAGTCCACATCCTCGGCTACTGGCTCGACACGGATTCGCCGGCACTGCTTTCCCGTCTCGCCGGCTTTCAGGCAGTTCGCGCCCAGCGCATCCGCGACATGGTCCAACGCCTGAACCGCAAGGGCGTCGCGCTGTCATCCGAAGCCGTTTTCCAGGTCGCGCAATGCCAGTCGCCCGGCCGGCCGCACGTCGCCCGCGCGCTGGTGGAGGGCGGTTTTTGCCGGGATTACGACGAAGCCTTCGAGAAGTTCCTGAAGAAGGGCCGCGCCGGCTGGGTGCCCAAGGCCAAGATGGAAACCAAGACCGCGATCGAGCTCATCCACGCCGCCGGCGGAGTGGCCGTGCTGGCCCATCCCGGCCTCTACCGTGACGACTCGATCATCCGCGAGATGGCCGAGCATCAGCTCGACGGCCTGGAATGCTGGCACACCAAACACAACGCCGAGGTGTCGCGCAACTACGTGCAGAAAGCCGAAGCGCTCGGTCTCGTGCCCACCGGCGGCAGCGACTGTCATGGCATGGCCAAAGGCGAACCGTTGATCGGCCGCGTCCGGTTGCCCTACGCCAACGTTTCCGCACTGAAGGCCCGGCGTCCCCGGCGCGAACCGGCCGCGAACGTCCCTTCCGCCTCAGCCAACTGATCCTTTCATGGGCTTCTTCGACAAACTCAAGGCCGCCTTCACCAAGACCACCTCGGCACTCTCGCATGAGATCAAGCGCATCGTCACCCGCTCGCCGAAGCTGACCGCGGAGAATTTCGAGGAACTCGAGGCCGCCTTGCTCCGGGCCGATCTGGGCGTGGGGATGACCCACCAGATTCTCGCCGCGGCCAAGCAGGCATTCGAGACCCAGGGCCGTTCCGGGCTCGATTTCGTCGAGATCGCCGCCCGCGAAGTGGAGAAGAGCCTGTCCCAGGGCAATCCCACGCTCGCTTCCCAGC
>CAIWAH010000029.1 GCA_903910585.1 uncultured Verrucomicrobiota bacterium | reverse complement strand
TGCGGGCGACGACCTGAAGATGGTCGAGCACGGTGCTGAGCGTCACGAGGGCGGTCCAGAGACCCACCACCGCAAAGGCCACGGTCTGGACATACAGCCGGGCCAAATCCGTTTCCGGGGAAAGCTTGAGCACCTTCAGCGCCATCACGGCGCCGGTCACCGGTATCAGCACGGCCACAGGCTTCTGCAGGGTCACCGCCAGTTCGTCGTCCAGAGAGGATTCGGTGCGGGCGCTGAGCCGCTTCAGGAGCCCGAACACCGTGGTCGTGACGACGCGGCGCAGCAGGTAGGAGATCACCAGGATCGCGGCGGCGATGGCGTAGTGCTGCCACGTGTTGCCCGAACCGGTGACGCCGAACAGGCCCAGCAGCAGATCCACGAGGTGCTCGATGAAGTCGGGAACCGGAGGTGACTTCACGGCGCCCGCACCAAGGGCGGCGGCGGCCTCGGTGCCGGCATCCTGGGCCAACGCCGTGGCGGACAACCCGGTGACGAGCGCGGGCCGAATCAGGCGGCCCGCCAAAGACAACTGACGAAGGCGGTGCATCGTTGGTCCGGTCACCTTGGTCGTTGGGCCGGGCGAGTCAAATGTTGGTGGTCTCGCCGCCTTCATCCGCTGGTGGGGAGCTGCGGCAACTGCGGGGGAAACCCGACAATGCCCTTTGAACTTTCCGGCCGGTCCGGGAAAGTCGCGGCCCGTTACCGATGAACCGCATCCGGCTGCTCCCTGACCACGTGGCGAACCAGATCGCCGCGGGCGAGGTCGTGGAGCGTCCCGCGAGCGTGGTTAAGGAGCTCGTCGAGAACGCCCTCGATGCCCGCGGCAGCCGCGTTACGGTCGAGATCGGTGCCGGCGGCCGGAGCCTGATCCGCGTGACCGACGACGGCTGCGGCATGAGCCGCGACGACGCGTTGCTCTGCCTGGAACGCCACGCGACCTCGAAGATCCAGCGCGCGGAAGACCTGGCGGCGATCACCACGATGGGTTTCCGCGGCGAGGCGTTGCCCAGCATCGCCAGCGTGTCGCGGTTCACGCTCACCACCCGCGAGGCCGACGACACCACCGGCGAAGGCACACAGGTCATCATCGGCGGCGGCAAGATTCTCGAAGTGAAGGCCGCCGCGTCGCCCGCCGGCACCACGGTCGAGGTGCGGCAACTGTTCTTCAACCTGCCGGCGCGGCGGAAATTCCTGCGCGCCGAGGAAACGGAGCGTGCGCACATCCAGCATTACCTGACGCTGGTGGCGCTCGCGTGGCCGGGCGTCGGCTTCACCTTCATTTCTGATTCCCGGCCGGTGTGGCAGTTGCCGGCGGTGAGGTGGTCCACGCCGGCCGAGCGGCTGGCGGCCCTGCGCGAACGTCTGCGGCAGCTTCACGGCGCGGACGTGCCGCTGCTGCCGGTGGAGTTCACCGCCCAGGTGCAGGAGACCGGCGACGACGGCGCGCACGAGGAAGCGCTGATGCTGCGGGACGCGGCCCGGTTCACGACGTTCCGTCTGTGGGGCTTCATCGGGGCACCGGGCGTGTCGCGGGCCACGCGGGACGAACAGCATCTGTTCGTGAACCAGCGTCCGGTCGAGAATCGGGGCCTGAACTTCGCGCTGCTGGAGGGCTACCACAACGCCCTCATGAAGGGCCGTTACCCGGTCTGCTGCCTGTTCCTCGAGCTCGATCCGGCGGCAGTGGACGTGAACGTGCATCCGCAAAAACGCGAGGTGAAGTTTCGCGAGGAACCGGCCGTGCGCCGGCTGGTGGCGAAGGCTGTGCGGGACACACTGGCGGCGTTTCATCAACCGGCGGAGCGGGTGGCCGGGCCGGTGAGCGCACCGGCACCCGCGGCGCCGGTTCCCGAGTTGAAACTGGAGCGGCCTCGGCCAGATGCGGCCGCACCGGAACAACGTTCTCTGCCGGTGGGCTTTTCCGTTCCCGCCGACCGGCCTTTGCCCCCGCAGGTGGCTTCGCCCAGCCCGAGCCCGTCGCCGGCCGCGGGTTCCGGGGTCCGTTCGGAGCAAATCCCCTCCGCCCCGCTTTCCCGCCCGCAGGCACTGCCGCCCGCCCAACCGCCGGCTCCCGTTCCCGTTGCGGGCGGACCGGTGCCGCTGCTCCGGGTGCCGCTGCGGTTGGTGGGCGTGATCGGCCGGCTTTACGTCGTGCTGGAATCGGACCGGGGACTCGTGCTGCTGGATCAGCACGCGGCGCACGAGCGCATCCTCTACGAGCAGATGCTCGCCCGGCTTGAAAGCGCGGAGGCGGCGCCCTCGCAGCGCCTGCTGCTGCCGGAAACCCTCGAACTGAGTCCGCGCGATGCGGCTTTCGTCCGGCAGCACCTGGACATCCTGTCGCGGCTGGGCGTGGGATTGCGGGAATTTGGCGAGCGCACGTTCCTGCTCGACGCGTTGCCGCCCTTTGTCCGCGGCGGCAATCCCCGCCAGTTTGCCTTCCAGCTCGTGGACGAACTCAAGCAGGCCGGCGCCGGGGTGAACACCCTGAGGCTCGGCGAGGACATGGTGGCGAAGACCGTCTGCCGGCACGCGGTAAAGGCCAACGATCCTTTGGCGGGCCGGGAGCTGGAACAGCTGGTCGAGGATCTGCGCGGTTGCGAGATGCCCTACACGTGTCCCCACGGCCGTCCCACGCTCATCGAGATGAGCTGGCGGGAGCTGGAGAAGAAGTTCGGGCGGACTGGATAACTGCGAGCCGAACAAAAACAAAACGCGGCGACGGAGGCTTCGCCGCGTTGTTCGCTCCGACGGGGATTTGCCGCTCAGGGATTGGCCAGGCCCGGGCTGGGCACCTGCGTTTGGAACACCTTGGGATCGCCCGAGGTCCGGCCCCACGACTGGTCCTTGGCCAGCACACCGAAGCTCACTTCATCCAGCAGCGCGTTGAGGTTCGCGTCAGAATCCACCAGCCGGACCGTTTCGCCGTCCTTGTCGAGCCGGAAGCTGGCATGGATGCCGCCGGTGGTCACCGCGCTGTCCTCGTCGAGCCAGACCAGCAGGAATCCGTGGGCGGGGATCTTCGTGCCCACCGGGAACTGCCATTTGCGGGGATTGGTGGATTCGTCGCTCAGGTAGCGGCCGGTGAGGTCCACGTCCTCCGCGGTGAGGTTGCGCAGCTCGACGTAGTCCTCGAACTCGCCCTGCGGGTCGGCGAGGGTGGCGCCGTTGCTGGCGAGCAGTTCGTTGATCACGACCGGTGAGGTTCCGCCCGCGGAGGTCGTGACCCGGTAGGTCAGCGCATCCTGCTCGCAACGGGCCGGGAAGAAGCGGGCGGCCTTCGCGGTGTTGGCCGAGCGGGCTTCGACGTAATAGCGAACCTTGGTGCCGGCGAGGAAGCCGCCGGTCGTGCCGCCGAAGACGCCGTCGCCGGCCGCGCCATCGCCGTGCGCGCCATCGTCGAACATCTGGGTGCGGGCGAAGCGTCCGTAGTTCGCTCCCCGCCAGTAGAGCCACACCGAGCTGATGCCCTCGTTGAGATACCCGGTCACGCGGGCCGTGATCGTCGCGCCGTCACCGGCTGCCGGCGGGGCGGGCGTGGAGACCTCCGTGATCGCGGGGGCGACGGGGGTCAGTTCGGCATGGTTGGTGAGGAACTTGTAGCGGTTGGTGACGAAACTCTTCAGCGAGGTGACCGCGGTGTTGTAGCCGGCCACGGTGAAGCTCTTCTTCGGATCGGCGGCGATGGCGGCGCCACTCAGGTTGGTGAGCTGGTTGATCAGCGGAGTGAGTTTGTCCGGGTGGAAGGACTCCTCCAGCACGGTCCGCATGTGCGCCAGGTAACGCTGCTTGAGCTCGGCGTTGGCGATGAACTGCTTTATGACTGGCCGGTTGGTGCCGGTGGAGCCCTGGAGCGGCGTCATGCTGACGTCCGCCGTGACGAAGGCCTCGTTGCCGTCGTGTTCCACCGGATGGATTCGGCCGCTCTCCTCCTCGTAGTAGAGGGCGTAGTCGGCGCCCTTGTTCCAGTAGCTGTCGTCGTCGGTGAAGATGTTTTCGAGGGCGAGGAACCAGCACCAGCGGTCGGTGGCGAGCACACCGTCCACCTTTTCGTAGAATTCCTCCGAGGTTGGCGACGTGAAGTGCAGCGTGAAGATCGCGTTGGTCAGGCGCAGCCAGGCGCGGTTGGTGTCGGACGTGTGCCGCAGCTCGTAGTTGGACCGGTAGCTGGACAGGTTCGGCCCGACGTAGGTCAGGGCGGAGCCGGCGCCACTGAACATCCCGCCGCCGCCACCGCCCGGGCCACCACCGGGTCCACCGCCGCCCGCCGGGGCGTTCGGGGCGCGCCAGCGGTCGCCGTCAGCGCTGGGGAACCAGTCCTTCACTAGGTCGCTGTCGCCATTCTGGGCCAGGGAATAGACGCCCCAGTTCGCACCGTTGATGTAGAGCTGCGCGAGGGCCGCCTTGGGCGCCGGCGTGTAGCGCGACATCACGGTGAAATAGACCGGTTCGCGCGCGATGGTGTTGTCGCCCGCGGCATTGTTCAGGTTGAAGGTTTCGTAACCAAGCACCTCGGTGGTGTCGTTGGTGTAGTTCACCGTGACATTGAGGGACTTTTTGTTCCCGGCCATGGAGAACGAACTGTTGCCCTTGTAGCGCGCTCCAACGCCGGTGAGGGAAACTCCATTGTCCATCGTGAGGGAACACAGCACGTCCGTGCCCGCCGTGCGCGCCGAAGTCAGCCGGTTCGCCCAGTCGGTGTAGGTGAAGTTCAGGTGGAAGGTCCGCACCAGCGACGGGTCATACAGGCCTTCGGTGCGCACCGCGCGGTAAAAGCCCGTCTCCGGTTCGAGCCCGGTGAGCTCCTTCATCGGCGCGTTGGTCTCGTCGCCGGCGAGGAGGGTTCCGAGGGCGGTGTCGTTGGTCCAGGTGAGGAGATCGGGGGAACGCTGAAGGCGCCAGTCATTGTCGGAGTCGCCCAGCACCCGGATCTTCGGGGCGGTTCCGTCGTTGAGCAATTGCACGTCGGCGGCGTGGGCCAAAAGGCCCACGGCGGCGGCGATGCCGAGCAGGGCAGGGAGTCGGATCATGGCAGTATCGGGATTGGAGTGTTCAGTTCCCTCAGCGCGTGGCTGCGGAAACAAAAAGTCGCGGGGCCGCGGGCGCGGCCGGGTGAGCCGGGGCGAACGTCACGCCTGCAGACCGCAGGCAGGGACCCGGGAACCCGCTCGGAACCCGAACCCGGTTGTCCCATGCATTCGACAACCCGGCTCTGCCGGGAGCCCGCAGACGTGACGTTCGCCCCGGCCGCCCCGCAAACCGGGGGCGGCACCTGGCGGCGGTGGATTTGACCCATTCACCCATGAACGAACGCACCGGACGCAAACCGCAGGCCAACCGATGCGAAATGTTACAATCGTAAATGTTCATGTGTATCGGGGTTGAGAGTCTGAGCGTGGGCAGCCGGTCACTTTGACGCCGCCGGCTGGTAGGAGCGCAGGTAGGCGCGGCGCTGGTCCGCGAAGTTCTTCAGGTCCATCGAGCCGCCGCCGAAGGGGCCGAAGCCGTTGCCGGCCACGTCTTCGGTGAGGCTTTTCTCGAAGGCTTCGGTCGAATCCAGCTTGCGCGTGTCCGCCTTCACCTCTGCGGCGATCAGGCCGTGCAGTTTCTGGGCAAGCGGTCCCAAGTGCTGCCAGTCGAGCCACTGATCGGCGATGTCGCGGCAGTGGGCGAGGTAGCGTTCGCGCAGGGCGGGCACCGCGAGCAGTTTGGAGAGCAGCGGCTTCGCGGTGTCGTTGGCCGCCATCAGCGGATCCAGTTTCACGCCGTCCACCCGTCCACCGCCGCCGCCAGCCGGACCGCCTTGGGGTCCACCGGGTCCGCCCTGAGGACCGTTCGGGCCACCAGGACCACTAGGACCGCCGGGTCCGCCGGGTCCGCCGGGTCCGCCGGGGCCGCCCGAGCCACGACGACCACCGCCGCCGAAGCCGGGTCCGCCGGGACGGGCGAAGCACTCGTTCATGTCGTGCGGCACCAGATGGAACTTGCCGGACTCATCCTGATAGATCGCGTAGTCGCTGGTGCGGATCCAGTAACCGTCGTTGTTGATCAGCGTGTTCTCCAGCGCGAGGAACTTCAGCGCGCCGTCCACGTCCAGAATCGGCTTCAAGGCGGTCTCCAGGCGGTCGGCGGGAGTCTCGTTGAGCACCTTCATCAGGTTCGCCAAATCGGACCAAACCTTGGGCGAATCCTTGGTCTTGAGCACGTAGATGCCATCGTAGGCCTTCTTGTCCTCGCCGAGGTAGGCGAACGTCCCGCGGCCGCCCGGACTGCCCTGGACCTTCCAGCGCGCGCCCTTGGCCGAGCCGAAGAACTCCTGGGTGAACTCCTTGTTGAACTGCTGGACGTTCACGTAGATGCCCCAGCTTTCGCCGTTGATCACCACCTGCACGAAGTTGGCCTTGGGCGCCGGCAGATACGAACGCGCGATGTGGCTGTAGAGCACGGTGTGCAGGAAGGACGGATCCTCGTGGGAATTGAGGAGGTTCAGGGTGCGGTAACCGCCGACGCGTTGGTCTTTGTGGGTGAAGTCGAGAGACACATTGAGGGAACGCTTCCGGCCCTCGCCCACCGTGAAATAGGACGACATGCCGCGGAAATGAACACCGACGCCCTCGTAGGTTTTGCCGTCCACGGTGAGCTTGGCCGGGACCTCGACGTCGGAGTTGTTGAAGTCGGCCAGTTCCTTTTCCCAGTCCGCGGCCTCGAACTCGAAGAACAGCGTGCGGACGGTGCCTTCGTCGTAGAAGGGCACCGAAGCCGCCACGGGCTTCACGTCGGCCACGGCGACCTTGCGGCCGGGCTGGGCCGGCGTGGATTCTCCGCCGCCGCGCGGGCCCCGGGGACCGCGTTGGTTGCTACGGCCCGCCGCCTTTTCCTGGGCCAGAAACTCGCGGGCGGCCTTGCGTTCGGCGGTGTTCAGGCGCTTGTCGCCGTCCTGGTCGAACTGCTTCACGAGCTTCGTCTCCGCCTGCATGCCCGGTCCGCCGGGCCCGCCGAAGCCTCCGCGCTGGCCGCCGCCGCCCGGGCCACCGGGACCAAAAGGAGGAGGGCCGCCGGCACCGGGCGGACCGCCGGGCGGGGGATTGTCGGCGGAGAAGGCGGCCGTGAGCGAAACGGCCGTCACCCAGGTGGCGAGCAGCAGACGAAAGTTCATATGCATGGACTGGTTACGGTTCTGTGACCGGCCCGGATTCCCTGCGGTTTCCGAATATCGGCCGGTGACGAAAGGGAAACGGAACCCGATTAAGGCCGTATGAGCCAGCGCACGGAAATTTGTTAAGCCGGCGTAAATGCGGGGAGAGATTCCACGAGCCGCCCAAGCTCGCGATAGGTGCCCCTGAACCCGGGCAGAAAACCCGGGAGCGCCGGCCTCTCGCCGGCACCCGTAGGCGAAAGCGGCCGGCGGGACGCCGGCGCTCCCAGACCCGGTTCATGGGTGGCGATTGGGGAGTGATCGGGCGATGCCCGTTGGACTGGGCGGGCGCACTCCGAAACCGAAAAATCAGACCCCCGGCTGCCCGCGGACGGTTTCCATCCATTCGGAAACTGCCCGGCGCGTCTCCTCGCCAGTTCGGGCCCGCGGCACGGCGAACTTCGGCGTGAACCACGGAAATGCCCCGATGAGGTCGGACGTCACCAGGATCTGCCCGTCGCAATCCGGGCCGCTGCCGATGCCGATGGTCAGCATCCGTGGGCAGGCCGCCGTGACCTCGCGGGCCACCGGCGGCGTCACGAGTTCCAGCACGCAGGCAAAGGCCCCCGCCGCTTCCAGTGCCGCGGCATCGGCCAGCAGCTTCTGCCGGCCGGCGTCGTCGCGCCCCTTGATGCGGTATTTGCCGCCCTCTTCGAGGACATGTTGCGGCAGCATGCCGAGGTGACCGCAGAAGGGGATGCCCGCGGCGATGATCGCCTGGATCTGCGGCCGGATTTCCGCGCCGCCTTCGGCCTTCACGTAGTCCGCACCGGCGGCGATGAGCCGTCGGGCATTGGACACGGCGGATTCGATCGTATCGTAGCTGCGGTAGGGCAGGTCGCCGCCGATGAGCCCGCGCGGTTTGGCGCGGGCGACGGCGCGAACGTGGTGTTCCATCTCCGCCATCGTCACGTGCGTGGTGTCCGGGTAACCGAGCACGACCATGCCCAACGAATCGCCGACCAGCAGCAGCGGCACACCGGCCTCATCGAGCAGCCGGGCCATGGGATAATCGTAGGCCGTCAGGGCCGGAATGCGTTCGCGGCCCTTGCGCGCGGCCAGCTCGGCGATGGAAATCTTGTCGGCGGTCACGGTGGCAACGTAGGCCGGGGACTGGGTCGAGGCCAGTTCCGCGGCGCCTCTGGCAATCGTGTGCGAGCGGGCGAGCCGCAAAGTGCTGCCGGCATCTTGCCGGCAGCGGCGGCACTGAGAGGTCACGGATTGGAACCGGGTGGCGGAGCGGGCCGCAGGCTTCTGGGCGACAGCCTGCACCCCGCGCAGTGGCCTTCGGCCAGAGCTAAAGCCCGCAGCGGGCGTTCACGACGGGCAGCCCGCGTCGTTTCACGGGGCCTGCCGGTTGGAAACCGGCAGCACTT
>CAIWAH010000028.1 GCA_903910585.1 uncultured Verrucomicrobiota bacterium | reverse complement strand
AGGTCTTCCACCTTAAGTTCGCGCGAATCCAGTTCACGCCCGACCTGATGCCGGCGGACATCACCGGCACGGAAATCCTCCAGGAAACCGACGCCGGCCGCCGCATGACGTTTGTGCCCGGGCCCATCTTCGCGAACCTGGTCCTCGCCGACGAAATCAACCGCACGCCGCCCAAGACTCAGGCCGCGCTGCTCGAGGCGATGCAGGAACACCAGGTCACCGCTGCCGGCGTGAGGCACACGCTCGCGGAACCCTTCTTCGTGCTCGCCACGCAGAACCCCATCGAGATGGAGGGCACCTACCCGCTGCCTGAGGCCCAGCTCGACCGCTTCATGTTCAACGTGGTGATGGACTACCTGCCCGAAACCGACGAGGTGCAGGTCATCACGCGCACCACCGCCGGCAAACCCGCGCCCATCGAGGCGCTGTTTACCGGCGAGGACATCCTGCGCTTCCATGGACTCGTCCGGCAGGTGCCCATCGCCGAGGAACTCGTCCGCTACGCCGTCCAGCTCGCCGCCGCCTCGCGGCCCAAGCAGGCCGCCACGCCCACCTTCGTGAACGACTGGGTGAGCTGGGGTGCCGGCACGCGCGCCGCGCAGTTCCTCGTGCTCGGCGCCAAGGCCCGCGCGCTGCTCGCCGGCCGCGCCCACGTCACCGTCGAGGACTTGCAGCACCTCGCCCAACCCACGCTGCGCCACCGCATCCTGCTCAACTACCGCGCCGAAGCCGAGGGCATCCGCGTTGAGGACGTCATCCGCAAGCTGCTGGAAACGGTGAAGGCACCGCTGACTGCGTGAATTCAGGCCACCCCGATGAAGGTTCTTCTGATCCAAATTCCGAAGGCGGCGCAGGACCACAACTTGGTCCACGATTTGAGGAACGCGGCTGAGGATGTCTATCGGAAGTTCATGGCCGACGAGATAGTGCAGATTCCTGACATGGATTCGGCCGTGACCGAGCTACACGTTCTTGTCTCCGCGCCTCGTTATTTGGGCGACGTGACTTCGTTTGCCAAGAAAGTCCTGAAACGATACGGCCTACTGGATTTGGCTGCGATTTCACCGATGTCCGCCACGGAGTATTCCGAGAAGCAGTCCGCCGCTGCCAAACGATGACCGCCCCCGCCTCCAATACCGCCGCCAAGTTCATCAGCCCGCAGTCGCTGAAGCTGGAATCTTGCCCGCCCTCGCCCCGGACTTCCCCCCCCGGGGAGAGGCCCGGGCGTCTGGGCGTGCAACATTCCCCGAACGATGTTGGGGCTACAGGTCCAAGACGAACCGAAGTGCTTCCTTCACTCGGGCAAACGTCTCAGGCGGGAGCACCCCCAGCCGTCGTTCCAACCGCACCAGTGGCAGGGAACCGATTCCTTGGACATTGGCTGCACCCATCTGGCGGAGGAATGGAAGCGCCGGCAGATCCACTTCGTAGTCGCTGCCCCGAACCTGCGTGGTCAACGGCAGGTAGATCACGAGCGCTCTCGGCGGATCCTGATCGAATCGGGAAACCACCACGACCGGCCGCGTCTTGGCTGCGATGCCCAAGTCCGCCAGCCACACTTCACCGGGTCGCGGGTGCATCAATCAGGTCCAAAACGTCCTGTTCAGCCTGCCGGGAACGTCCCAGATCCAGTGAGTCGCTGTCCGCCAGTTCGATGATTTCCGAGACGAGGGAGCAGACCCGCTCACGGGTTTCCGGCTTCCACTCGTGCAGACGAAGCTCGAGCTTTTCGGCAATTGCTTCCATGTCGGGCAACCTGATTTCAGCCGCGGTCGTCGTCAACGTCTCAGTCCCATGACCGCCTCTGCCTCCAATCCCGCCACTAAGTTCGTCAGCCCGCAGTCGCTGAAGTTGGAATCTTGCCCGCCCTCACCCCGACCCTCTCCCCCGGGGAGAGGGAAAACATTACGGCGCCGCTCGTCGTTCGCGGGTGCCGGGCTTCGATTCAGCCTGGGTTTTTCCCCGCAATCCCAGCGCTGTCTTGGCCAGCCACGCGTTGGAACTCCCAGTGCTTCCGTCCGCTTCCCCCTCTCCGCGGGGGAGAGGGCCGGGGTGAGGGCGGGCGTTCCTCAATCTTCTGCTTCCCACCGCGGCGGTATCCTTACACAGCCATGACCGCCCCTGCCGCCAACCCCTCCACCAAGTTCGTCAGCCCGCAGGCGCTGATGAGCATCCGCAACCTTGAGTTGCGGGCGCGGACTGTGGTCGAGGGATTCTGGAGCGGCATTCACCGGAGCCCGTATCACGGCTTCTCGGTGGAGTTCACCGAGTATCGCCAATACACGCCCGGCGATGATCCGCGTTACGTGGACTGGCGCGTGTTCGGCCGCAGCGACCGGTTTTACATCAAGAAGTTCGAGGACGAGACCAACCTGCGCTGCCAGCTCCTCGTGGACCAGAGCCGCTCAATGGCGTTTGGCAGCGCCGGCTACACCAAGGCCGAATACGCTGCCACGCTCGCCGCCACGCTCGGCCACTTCCTGAACCAGCAGGGCGACGCCGTGGGGCTGCTCTCGTTCGATGCCGGTGTGCGGGAATACCTGCCGGCGCGGCATCGCCCGGGCCATCTGCGCCAGCTCATGCTCGCGCTGGAGAAGCCCGCCGGCGGCACCGCGACCGACCTCGAAGCGCCGCTTCGCCGCGTTGCCGAGATCGTCCGCAAACGCGGCCTGATGGTGCTCGTGTCCGACTTTCTCGCGCCGCTCGGCAATCTCGAACGTTGCCTGACGACGCTCGCCGCTGCCGGCCACGAACTCACCGTCTTCCAGGTGCTCGACCCCGCCGAGGTGAAGTTTGCCTTCGACCAGCCCACGCTGTTCGAGGACATGGAATCAGGCCGGACGCTCTACGTGGATCCGCAGGCCGCCCGCACCGGCTACACGCAGCGGCTGGAGGCGCACTGCCGCGCCGTCCGCGAGACCTGCCAGAAGCTTGGCGCCAGTTTTCATCCGCTGACCACCGACCGGCCGCTCGAACTCGCGCTGTTCGACTTTCTCCGCGAACGCACCCTGCGCCGCCACATCGTCCGCGCCCGCAACGGAGGTGGCCGATGACGCGCAGGATCAATCTGGAAGGCAGGAAGGCAGGAACAGCCCGACCTGTAGGAGCCGACCTCAAGAGGGTTACTCGTTCGGAGGAAGTAGGAGACTCGTCACCTCGTCTCCTACGGGGTTTCCCTGCCTTCGAATATCTTGTCCTCCCGTTTTCCTGCCTTCCTGTTTTCCAAATTGATCTGCCTTTCAACTTCCAACTTCCAACGTCCACCGGGAGGCGCCCCGCATGAGCTTCCTCACTCCGGCCTTCTTGTTCGGTGCGTTGGCGCTGGCGTTGCCGGTGGTGTTTCACCTGATCCGGCGCAGCACGCGGGACCGGCTGCCGTTCAGCTCGCTGCAGTTCCTTCAGCCCACACCGCCCCGGCTGACCAAACGCAGCCGGCTGGAGGACCTGTTGCTGCTCCTGTTGCGCTGCCTCGCCCTCGCGCTGCTCGCGTTGGGATTCGCCCGGCCATTCCTGAAACAGCCCAGTGCCAACGATCCCGTCGCCGGCCAGCCCAAGCGACTGGTCCTGCTCGTGGACCGCAGCGCCTCGATGCAGCGTGCCGGGCTGTGGTCCGCCGCCGTGGCCCGGGCCGGTGAAGTGCTCGCCCAAACCACCGCCAACGATCAGGTCACGGTCCTCGCCTTCGATCAGGAAATCACCCGCGTGATGACCTTCGAGGACTGGCAGGCGGCCCCAGCCGGTGACCGCGCCGCGCTGGCCCGGAGCCGGGTCGAAGCGCTGAAGCCCGGATGGGGCGCCACCCAACTGGGCATGGCGCTCATCGCCGCCGCCGAAACGCTGGCCGAAGCGGACGTGCAACAGGCCACGCCGCAACGCGAGGTGGTGCTCATCAGCGACGTGCAGGAAGGCGGTCGGCTGGAAAAGCTCCAAGCCTTCGAGTGGCCCAAGAATCTGCCGCTACGCGTCGTGCCGCTGAAGGCGAAGGCCGGCAGCAGCGCCGGCGTGCAGCTCGTCGCGGACTCCGCCGACACCGGCCTGACGAACGCCGCAGTGCGCGTCCGCGTGAACAATGCGCCCGACGCCACCAAGGAACAGCTTCAGGTCGGCTGGGCTACGGACACGGGCGCGTTCATCGGCACACCCACAGACCTTTACGTGCCACCGGGCCAAAGCCGCGTCGTGGCCTTGCCCGTGCCCGAAGGAATGACCAACGGTGCGGGCCTGCCGACGCGCGTCGTGCTGCGGGGCGATGACGAACCGTTCGACAACGTCGCCTTCGCCATTCCGCCTTCGCCAACAACGCTGCGGGTGCTTTACCTCGGCTCCGATGCGGCGGGCGACACCCGCCAACCGCTGTTCTTCCTCCGGCGCGCCCTGCCGGACACGCCGCGTCAACGCATCGAAGTGGACGCCCGGCCGGCCAACGCCGCGGTCAGCCCGGCTGATCTCGCGGGCGCGGGAATCATTTTTGCCACCGCCGACGTTTCGCCAGCCGTCGGCGCGCTGCTGCGGGAACAGGCGCAGGCGGGCAAGACCGTGGTGTTCGCTCCCGTGACCGCCAATGCGGGCGCCACGCTCGCCGCGCTGGCCGGAACCGGAGGGGTGCCGGTTGCCGAGGCCGTCGTCCGCAACTACGCGATGCTGACGGAACTCGATTTCACCCACCCGCTCTTCGCGCCGTTCGCCGATCCGCGCTTCAGCGACTTCACCAAGATCCACGTGTGGAAGCACCGCACGGTGGATCTCGCCGGTCTCAATGGCGTGCGCGTGCTGGCGAAGTTCGATTCCGGCAGCCCGGCCCTCGCGGAGATCCCCGTCGGCCGCGGCCGCGTGCTGGTGCTCGCCACGGGCTGGCATCCCGCCGACAGCCAACTGGCGCTCTCGACCAAGTTCGTGCCGCTGGTCGTGTCCTTGCTCGATTACGCCGGCGCCCTCGCGGGACTCGACGCGGCGGCTCACCTCGTCGGCGAACCGGTCCCGCTGCGGCCCGGCGTCGAGCGGTTGCGCCTGCCCGATGGCAGCCTCACGAACCTGCTTGCGGGGACGACGAACTTCACTGCGGCGTTACTGCCCGGAATTTACCGCACCGAAGGCGGCGGTTCCTCGACCGCGTTTGCCGTGAACCTCGACCCGAACGAAAGCCGCACCGCCGCCCTTTCGGCCGATGTCTTCGAAACCTACGGCCTCGCCCCCGCGGTCGCTCCCGACTCGGGCGAAGTCCGCGCCGCCCGCCGCGCGCAGTTGCAGGCCGCCGAATCCGAAGCGCGGCAAAAACTCTGGCGCTGGTTCCTGCTGGGCACACTTTTGGTTCTGTTCGCGGAAACCGCGCTGGCCGGCTGGACGGCCCGTCGCGCCAGCCCCACGGAGGTCACAGCATGAAAACCATGATGCAATCGCTCCTGCACGCCCGCCTGCTCCGGGTCGCCCGCCGTCGTCGCCGGCTCGGCCTGTGGCGCCGCCTGGCAGCGTATTGGGCGTTCGCCGCGGTGGCCGTGGGGGCGCTCCTGCTGCTCACGCGCGCCATCGGTGTCAGTTCGCCCTGGCTATTCCCGGGCCTCGGGCTTGCGGCGTTGATCGGCGCGGTGGTCGTGATCGTCCGGCAGCTTCGCCTACCCGCCGACCTTCCCGCCACCGTGGCGGAGATTGAGCGTCAGCATCCGGAACTCGAGGGACTGCTGCTGACCGCGGCGCAGGTTCAGCCCGGCGACGACGGCCGGTTCAACTTCCTCGCCGAACGCCTGCTGCAGGACGCCGCCGAACGCAGCCTGCACCACGACTGGTCCCGGACGGTCCCTGGCTCGAAGTTCGCGGTCGCCCACCTGGCTCAGCTTGCAGCCCTGGCCCTGTTCGCCCTGGCGCTGTGGGCCGTCCGCCTGCCCTTCACTCCGGGAGCACCGGCCATCGTCGCCACCCGCACCTCCGGCATTGAGGTGACACCGGGTGACAGCTCACTGGAACGCGGCACCAGCTTCGTCGTGCTGGTCCGTTTCGGTTCCGATGCGCCGGAATCCGCCGAACTGGTTCTGGGCACCAACGCCGCCACCGCGCGCCGGATTCCGCTCGTGCGCAGTCTCGGCGACCCGGTGTTCGGCGCCACCGTGCCGGACCTCAACGACAGCTTCAGCTACCACATCGCCTACGCCGGCAAGCGCACCCGGGACTACCGCGTGACGGTCTTCGAGTATCCGCGTCTCGAACGCTCCGATGCCGACCTCACCTATCCCGCCTACACCGCGCTGCCGCCGAAGCACATTGATGACACCCGGCGCGTCACCGCCGTCGAACGCTCGCAGCTCACCCTGTCGCTGCAGCTCAACAAGCCCGTGGTCTCGGCCACGCTGCTCGCCCGCGGCAGCACCACCAACAGCCTGCCGCTCCGCGTCGAGACCAACCGCCCGGCCGTCGCACTCGATCCCCTGATGCTGACCAACAGCGGCAGCTACGAGCTGCGCCTCGTGGACGCCGAAGGACGCACCAACAAGGTTCCCGCACAGTTCGTCTTCGAGGTGCAGCCGAACCGGCCGCCAGAGCTCAAACTCAAGTCACCGCGCGGCGACGTGCGCCCGAGCCCGCTGGAAGAACTCGCCTTCGACGGCACGGCCTGGGACGACTTCGGCGTGCTCGCCTACGGGCTTTCCATCGCGGTCGGCACCGGTGATCCGACCCAGGTCGAACTCGGCCGCGGCGTGCCGTCGAAGGAATCCCGCGCCTTCACCCACATGCTCCGGCTCGAGGAACTCGGCCTGAAGCCCGACCAGCTCGTCGCGTGGCATGTCTGGGCCGACGATTACGGTCCCGACGGCGAAATCCGCCGGACGAACGGCGACCTGTTCTTCGGCGAAGTCCGCGCGTTCGAGGAAGTTTTCCGCGAGGGCGAACAGATGGGCGGCGGCGGTGAAGGAGAGCAGGGCGAGCAGGGCGACGGCAACCCGACGACCAAGCTCGCCGAACTCCAGAAGCAGATCATCAACGCGACCTGGAAAATCCAGCGCCAGCAGGGCACCAAGCCCAAGCCGACGGACACCAAGCCTGCATCGGAAGCGAAGAAACCTGGTTCGGCGCAGAGCCGGAAGGCGGAAGGCGAAAGCGGGAGGGTGACGCGGGTGAATGAAAGGGAGAGGCCGGCCTTGGTTCGCACTTTCATCCCGAGCCACTCGTTCTTCGGCCAACGCGCCTCGGCCGATTCCGAGCCTCGCGAAGAGCGCGACGGCGGTGTTGCCCGACGTCTCCAGTCGTTGGTGGATACGAAGTCCAAGGCCGCCCCGGCCGGCGGTTACGAGGCCGACGTGACCGTCGTTTACGACGCGATGAAGGAGGCCCTCACCCAGGCCGAATCATCGCGCGACCGGCAGCAGGACCCCGCCATCGCCAGCCTGTGGACTGCCGCCATCGAGCAGATGCAGGACGCCCTCACCAAGTTCGACGGGGCCAAGTCCAAGCCTTCGCAGTTGGGCACCGCGCTCAAAGCCCAGCAGGGCGCCTACGAGGCGTTGCTCAAGGTCCGCGACCGCGAGTTCCAGGTGACCCGCGGCCAGAACCGCCAGCAGCAGGGCGGCGGCGCCGGCGAGGAATCCCGTCAGCGCCAGCTCGAACAGCTCGATCTCACGCAGGAGGAGAACCGTTACGAATCGCAGAAACAGGCCCAGGCCCAGCAGAATCCCCAGCGCCGCGAGGAACAGCAGGTCCTCAACCGCCTCCGCGAACTCTCCCGCCGGCAGGAGGACCTCAATGAACGCCTCAAGGAACTTCAAACTGCCCTGCAGGAGGCCAAGGACGACAAGGAAAAGGAGGAGCTCCGCCGGCAGTTGAAACGGCTCGAGGAAGAACAGCGCCAGATGCTCGCCGACACCGACGAACTGCAACAGCGCATGGAGCGCGGCGAGAACCAGCAGCGCATGTCCGAGCAGCGTCAGCAGTTGGAGCAGACCCGTCAGGACCTCCAGCGCGCCAGCGAGGCGACCAGCCAGGGCAACGTCTCTCAGGCGCTCGCTTCCGGCACGCGCGCCCAGCGGCAGTTGCAGGAGATGCGCGACGAACTTCGGAAGCAGAATTCTTCCGGGCTGTCCGAGGAGATGCGCCAGATGCGCGCCGAAGCCCGCGACCTCGCCCGCCGCGAGGAGGAGATCGCCAAGCAGCTCGCCGACCTCGAACAGAACAAGCAGCGCAGCCTTACGGACAGCGGCGAACGCCAGAAGCTCGCGGACCAACTTGGGCAGCAACGCCAGCGGCTCACGAATCTCGTGAACCAGGCTGCCCAGATCTCCGAACAGGCGGAGGCCACCGAACCGCTCGTCTCGCGGCAACTTTACGATTCCATCCGGAAGCTCACGCAGGACGACGGCGCCGCGCTCAAGCAGACCCAGGAGGAACTGATTCAACGCGGGACGATGACGCGCGGACTCTTCGAGAACCTGCAGGAACTGGCGCAGGACGAGAACGGCAAGGCACTCGGTTCCGCCGAGGCGATCCTCCGCGAGGGCTTCATCCCGCCTGCCCGCGAAGCCGAACGCCGCGCCCGTGCGACGCTCGACCAACTGCGCAAGGGCGTGGAACGCGCGACTGAAAACGTGCTGGGCGACGACACCGAAGCGCTCCGGCTCGCGGAGAAGGAGCTGGAGGCGCTGGCCAATCAGCTTGAACGCGAACTCGGCCCCGGCGGCGCCGGCCAGCCCGGTGAACGCGGCACCAACCAGCTTGCCGGCGCGCAGTCCGGTCAAGGAGGCCAAGGACAGCGCGATGCTTCCCGCACCAACTCTGCTGCCCGCGCAACGGGCGGGCAGCCGGCCGGTGAGCAGCAGGCTTCGGCCGGACAGCAGCCCGGACAGCAGCCAGGAGCCGGCGAGCAACCGGACAATCAGCAAGCCCAGACCCAGCAGGGCGGCGAACAGGGACAACCCGGTGAAGGTCAGCAACCCGGTCAGGGTCAGCGTGGGCAACGGGGCCAGCGCAGCGGCCAGGCGGGCCAGCAGCAGGCCCGCAATGAAGGCCAGCCGAATTCACCGGACGGACAGCCGGGTTCCCAGCCCGGCGGCCAGCAACCGGGTCAGACTTCCGATCAGCAGTCGCAGGCGCAGCAGGCCGGGCAGCAATCAGGACAACAGCCCGGCCAAGGCCAAGGCCAGGGTCTGGGCGGTCAAAGTGGCCAGGGCGGGCGCGGTGACCGGCGTCAGCAGGCCAACCAACGCGGCCAGCGGCCCGGGTTGGATCTCAGCAGCCTTGACCCCTCGCTTGCCAACGAAGGCGGCGCCTCCGATGGACGCGGCTCCCGCGGCGGTCCGATCACCGGCGAGCAGTTCGCCGAATGGTCCGACCGCCTGCGCGATGTCGAGGAGATGGTGGACCTGCCCGACCTGCGCAACGAGGTCTCGCTCGCCCGCGAGCGCGCCCGGCTGATGCGGCAGGAATTCAAGGGTGAGCGGAAGAAGCCCGACTGGGCGAAGGTCGAGTTGCAGGTCGTGAAACCGCTCGTCGAAGTCCGCCAGAAGCTCCAGGAGGAACTCGCCCGCCGCGAGGTGAAGGATTCGCTCGTGCCGATTGACCGCGACCCGGTGCCCGCCCGTTACTCCGAACTGGTGCGCCGCTACTACGAGAACCTGGGGAAGGAAAAGTGAGCGACTTGGCAACAATCTGGAACGCCACAGTGACTGGACGGGTTCCACATTCGGACAAGAGTGAATCTTGCCCGCCCTCACCCCGGTCCTCTCCCCCAGGGAGAGGGAGAATGTCCCGGCGCCGTCCGTCATTCCCAGGCACTGGGCTTCGATTCAGCGCGTCTTCCTCCCGGCAATCCCGGCGCTGGCCTAGCCAATCCCGTGTCGGAATTCCCAGCGCGTCCACCCGCTGCCCCCTCTCCCCGGGGGAGAGGGTCGGGGTGAGGGCGGGCGTTAATCCATCCTCGCAGGGGGCCACACGCCAATGACCCTCGCCTCCCTCACCCTCTCCGCCTCGGGCTGGCTTGTGCCGTTGCTCGGCGCGCTGGTCGTGGCGCTGGTGCTGCTGTGGTGGAGCTACCGCACGGCGCCCACGCCGGGATTGCGCTGGGCGTGCCTGCTGCTGAAGACGGTTGGGCTGGCGGCGCTCGGCTTCTGTCTGCTCGAACCGCTTTGGACCGGCCAGCGCGCCCGCTCCGGTGCGAACCTCTTCGCCGTCGTCGCCGACAACAGCCAGGGACTCCAGATCCGCGATCCCGGCGCGACGCAGACACGCGGCGAGACGTTGCGCGACCTGCTTGGAGCGCAGCCGGGAGACTGGCAGGAATCTCTCGGCACGGACTTCGACGTGCGCCGCTACCTGTTCGACGCCCGTCTCCAGAGCACGCGCGACTTCGCCGAGCTGGATTTCGAAGGCCGCTCTTCCGCCATTGGCGCGGCGTTGAAGACGCTCGCGGAACGCTTCAAGGGACGTCCGCTCGCCGGCGTGCTGCTGCTGACCGACGGCAACGCCACGGACCTGCGCGGGCCATTGCCGGATCTTGCCGGTCTGCCGCCGGTGTATCCGGTCGTGATCGGCGCCCAGCGCCCGGCGCGCGATGTTTCGCTCCAGCAGGTCGGCGTGAACCAGACCGCCTTCGAGGATGCGCCGGTCACCGTGCAGGCGGAGGTCGCTGCCAGCGGCACCGGCGCGGAACCGTTGCTTGCCCAGGTCGTGGATCGCAGCGGGAAGGTGGTGCAGGAACAGCCCGTCGAGTCTCGGCGCAACGGCGAGTCCACCCCGCTTCGCCTCCAGCTCAAGCCGGAGAAGCCCGGCCTATCGTTCTACGAGGTCCGCGTCGGCACCCGCGACGAAGTTCGCTCCGGCCTCACGACCAATTCCGCCGAAGCCACGCTGGCCAACAACCGCCGCGTGATCGCGGTGGACCGTGGCCGCGAGGCGTATCGCATCCTCTATGTTTCGGGCCGGCCGAACTGGGAGTTCAAGTTCCTGAACCGCGCCGCCGCGGAGGATCCGCAGCTCCAGATGGTCGCCCTCATCCGGGTTGCAAAGCGGGAGCCGAAGTTCGACTTCCGCGGCCGGGTGGGCGAGACGAGCAATCCGCTGTTCCGCGGCTTCGGCGAACAGGGCCGCGAGGAGGTCGAGCGCTACGACCAGCCGGTGCTCGTCCGCCTGAACACGCGCGACGAGGTCGAGCTGCGCAGCGGCTTCCCGCGCACGGCGGAGGAACTTTACGGCTATCACGCCGTCATCGTGGACGATCTTGAGGCGGAGTTCTTCGCGCCCGACCAGGCGCTGCTGCTGCAGAAGTTCGTCTCCGAACGCGGCGGCGGTTTCCTGATGCTCGGCGGTGCGGAGTCGTTCGCGCAGGGCAAATACGAGCGCACGCCCATCGGCGATTTGCTGCCCGTCTATCTCGATCGGGCACCGCAGCCGCGCACCGGCAACACTGTGAAGTTCGAGCTTTCGCGCGAAGGCTGGCTCCAGCCATGGGCCCGCGTGCGCGAGAATGAGGCGGACGAAAAGGCGCGCGTCGCGGCGATGCCGGCCTTTGCGGTGGTGAATCCGGTCCGCGAGGTAAAGCCCGGCGCCAGCATTCTGGCCACCGCCACCGACGACAAGGGCGCCGAGCTGCCGGCCCTGGTGACCCAGCGGTTCGGGCGCGGACGCAGCGCCGCGCTGACCATCGGCGACCTCTGGCGCTGGGGCATGCAGGACGCCGAGAAGCGAAAGGACCTCGACCAGACGTGGCGGCAGATGCTGCGCTGGCTGGTCGCCGACGTGCCGAACCGTGTGGACCTTGCCGCCGAACCGGTCGCCGATGACGGCAACGGCGCGATGCAGCTCCAGGTGCGCGTGCGTGATCCGAAATTCCAGGCTCTCGACAACGCCAGCGTCGTGGTCGAGATCGAGCCGGTGACTTTCGGCGACTCGGCGGCCACCACCAACCGCATCCGCCTGCCCGCAGAACCCGCGCTCAACGAGGCCGGGCTTTACCAGCTCACTTACGTGCCCCGCGTGACCGGCGGTTACCGGGCCACCGCCTACGTGACCAACACCACCGGCCAGGCCGTGGGCCGGGCCGAGGCGGGCTGGAGCACAGACCTCGCGGCGGAGGAATTCCGCTCGCTCACCCCGAACGTGGCGCTGCTCGAAAGCATCGCCCAGAAAACGGGCGGCGAAGTGGTGCCGGCAGACCGCCTGAAGGAATTCACCGCGAAACTGCCCACGAAACTCGCGCCGGTAATGGAGCCGTGGTCACAACCGGCGTGGCATCACCCGGCACTGTTCGGCTTCGCCCTGCTGTGCTTCGTTACGGAGTGGGGCCTGCGCCGAAGGAGGGGATTGCCGTGAACCAAATGCGGAATGCGGAATGCGGAATGCGGAATGGGGGTGAGGGGGAAGCGGGCGTCGCGTGGATCGGCCGTGGCATGGCCACGCTGGGTTGCCTCGCGGATGTGAACATCCGCGCTCCGTTGGGTTGGCTCGCAGTTGCGACCGCTTTGCTCTGCTTGCTCGCACTGCCCCTGCGCGCCGCCACCAATGCCGTGCCCACCGTGCTCCTGGTTTCGGGAGCGCCCGGTGAGGCGGAGTTCGCCACGAACTTCGTCGAACAGGCCACTCTCTGGCAGCAGGCGATTGAAACGGCCGGCGCACGAAAGCTGGAGGTCGGGCACAACGCCGGAGGCACCAACGATCTCGCCGAACTGAAGCAACTGCTCCAGGCAGTGCCCAGGGATGGCCTGGCCGAACTGTGGATCGTGCTGATCGGACACGGCACCTTCGACGGGAAGGAAGGACGCTTCAACCTGCGTGGGCCCGACCTCGCCGCGTCCGAGCTGGCGGAGTTGCTGAAGCCCTTCACGCGGCCGGTGGCGGTCATCAACACCACCGCCGCCAGCTCACCGTTCCTCAAGCCGTTGGCCGGCACCAACCGTGTGGTGATCACCGCGACCCGCAGCGGCTACGAGACCAGCTTCGCCCGCTTCGGATTGGAGTTCGCCCGCGCCATCGGCAGCCCGGTGGCCGATCTCGACCAAGACGGACAAACGTCGTTGCTCGAATCGTTCCTTCACGCCTCGGCTCAGGTCGTGGACTCCTACCGCACCCAGAACCGGCTCGCGTCCGAGCACGCCCTCGTGGACGACAATGGCGACGGCATGGGCACGCCCGCGGACTGGTTCCGCGGTCTGCGTGCAGTGAAGAAGGCCAGCGACAAGCAGGCCCTCGACGGCCGTCGGGCGCATCAGTGGCATCTGGTCCGCAGCGAGGCGGAAAGCAGGCTCACGCCCGAGCAACGGGCCAAACGCGATCAACTGGAACTGGCGGTGGCGGCCTGGCGGGACCGGAAGACGGAACTTCCCGAGGCGGAGTATTTCGCCCGGCTCGAAGTCATGCTGCGCCACCTCGCCCAGATTTACCGGGAATCCAAGGCATCAGGACCCGCTGCGAATCCGTAGCGCGGCAACCGCGGCTCAGCGCGGCGGGGGTTTGCCATATTCATCCCACCGCTCGCCAATCACCTGGAAGATCTCCTGCAACGCCTTGGGGCGGTCACCGTTGTCAAAGGCCCGGGTGATCCAGTTGGTGCCGTCACGATGCGAGAGCAGCACCAACCGGTGACGTTCAGGCAAAGTGTTGGTGGCCGGAAGTTCCTTGAGCAGTGCTTGCAATCGGGTCACATCCTCGGCCTTCAGCTCCTTGCCCTGGGTGTTTTGCTTCGCCGTTCCCACATTGCGGACACTGTAGTTCTCCCCTTTGGGACCGGTGAAATATTCCAGCGCCATCCCCTCGTGAAATGTCGTCAGCGCCATCAGCGGTTCCCATTTGTGGCGCGTCGCGATCCCGCCATTCCGATGCGGTGCGAGCCAGTATTGGGAAAACGTGTCCGTGAAGTTGTAGCCCGAAAGGTCCGGGAACGAAGGTGGCTCGGCGGCAATCGCGGACGCGAGGAACAGGGTGGACACCAGGGCACAACGCCGGAACGAGTTCATGGTTCTGAGAGGATTCGCGTCCTCTTTGTTCTCATCCGCGAACGCTGTCCAGCCCCAATTCACCGCCGCCGCCACAGGAAGCAGCGTTCGCGGCCTTCCCGGCTGGGAAACGACCGCGGCACCCAGTGCTTCACCAATTCGAAGTGAGGCGAGAACCGGGTGGTGAGTTCCTTCACCGTGGCGCCAAAGGGCGGTCCAAAATGGTCCTGCGGCTGCAGGTAATTCACCGCGAGGTAATGCCCGCCGGACTTCACCCATCGGGCCACCGAACGGACGTAATCATCCCGGCGGCCGGGCGGAATGGCGCAGAACAGGGTGTGCTCGAACAGCCAGTCAAAGGCAGCGGGCGGCGGATCGGCGAGAAAGTCGGACTGGCAGAACCGGACGTTCGTCAGTCCGGCGTGCCGCTCCGATGCCTCGACCACGGCGGTCGGGGCGAAATCGAAGCCATGCGCCTCGAAACCGGCCTCCGCCCAGGCCCGGACATCATGCCCACGTCCGCAGCCGGGCACGGCCACGGTGCCGCCGCGGGCGGTGAATTCCGGGTGTCCGTGCAGGAAATCCACGAGGGCCGGCGTCGGTTCGCCCTTGTCCCAGCGGGTGTCCCGGGCCTGGTAAAGCGCCTCCCAATCCGTGGGTCGCTCCCAATGCGCGCCGGCGCTGAGCATCCGCTCGACGGGCAAACCTGCGAGCGAATCCACCGCCAGGGCGGGCGAATGGGCGAGCAGTTCGGGCAACGAATCGCCTCCGGTCGCGACCGCGAGACAGCGCGCCCCGATCGAGTGCGCGCATTCGATGTCCGCCAACGTGTCGCCGATCACCAGGATTTCATGTCCGGCCACCGCTCGTCCGAGGCGCTCCGAAGCCCGGCGTTGCGCGATGGCGGCAAGCTCGTTGCGACTTTCGTGGTCATCGGCAAAGGCGCCCAGCGTGAAGTCCTCCGCAAGCCCGTGCGCCGCAAGTTTCAGGGCCGCGCCCACGCGGATGTTGCCGGTCAGCAGGCCGACCACGGGCGGTTCCGGCCGCGCCCGCAACTGGGCAAGGCATTCGGTCACGCCGGGGCAGGTTTCGCCGCGCTGACGTTCCAGCTCCTCGTCGAGCAGGAACGCATAGGTCGCCAGGAAGCGGTCCACGTTGTCCGCGGTGTCTGCCAAGTCGTGCAGGCGGAGGAACTCCCGGACCAGCGAGGTGTCGGTGCGGCCGTGGAATCGCATCGTCCGGGTGCCGCCCGGTTTGCCAAAGGCGATTTCGGCCGTGCGGGCAAAGGCGCGGACGCCGGCGCCGCCGGTGCGGATCAGGGTGCCATCAATGTCGAACAGAACCACGCGGGTCATGGAGCGCGGAGCTTGCCCGCTCCCGGGCCGGCTGTCGAATCGCCCCACTCCCGGGACAGCCTTGGGCAACTTCCGAGTGGCCGGCCGAAGTTGTTTGATGGCGAATCCTCCCGTCACCGTCCGATCGCCTGCGTCGCGGGTGGACATTGGTCTGCCCGGCGATACCGTTTCCTGCATTCTCACCGTCTATGTCCCGGCCTGTAAGTGATCTTCGCCCGCTGCTGCGGGCCGTCGTGCTGGTGGTCGCCACCCTGGCAGCCCCGGCCCTCGCCGCCTCCGCCGACATCCAGTTCAACCGCGACGTCCGGCCCATCCTTTCGGACAACTGCACCGCCTGCCACGGACCCGACCCCGCCGCGCGCAAGGCCGGCCTGCGGCTCGACACCAAGGAAGGACTCTTCAAGGACACCAAGGAGGAAGGGCCGGTCGTGGCTCCCGGTAAACCGGAACAAAGCGCGCTATGGAAGCGGATCATCACGACGGACGAGGACGACGTGATGCCGCCGCCGAAATCGCACAAGACGCTGAAGCCGGAACAGAAGGAACTGCTGAAAAGCTGGATCGCGGCCGGCGCGCCGTGGCAGCCGCACTGGGCCTTCATCAAGCCGGAACGCCCCCCGGTGCCGGCGAAGGTCAAGGTGGCCGGTTCCAAGTTCAAGGTCCGCAACCCAATCGATGCCTTCGTCGGGACCAAGCTCGCCGAGAAGGGGCTGACCCCGAATCCCGAGGCGGACCGGCGCACGTTGGCCCGCCGCCTCGCGCTGGACCTGACCGGCCTGCCGCCCAAGCCCGAGGACGTGGAAGCGTTCGTGAAGGACCGTTCCGCCAACTACTACGAGAGTTACGTGAAGCGGCTGATGGATACGCCGCAATGGGGCGAACACCGGGCGCGCTACTGGCTCGACGCGGCCCGCTACGCCGACACGCACGGACTGCACTTCGACAATTACCGCGAGATGTGGCCCTACCGCGACTGGGTCATCCGCGCCTACAACCGGAACCAGCCTTTCGACCGGTTCGTCATCGAGCAGATTGCCGGCGACCTGCTGGAAAACCCCACGCAGGACCAGTTCGTGGCCACCGGTTTCCACCGGTGCAACATGACCACGAACGAGGGCGGCACGATTGAGGAGGAGAACCTCTCCATTTACGCCAATGACCGGGTCAGCACGACCGGCTGGGTGTTTCTCGGCCTCACCGCCAACTGCGCCGCGTGTCACGACCACAAGTTCGATCCCATCAGCCAGCGGGACTTTTACTCGCTGGCCGCGTTCTTCCGGAACACGACCCAGAACGGTTTCGACGGCAACGTGAAGGACGGTCGCAATGCGAGCATCACCGTGGTCACCGACCCGGACGACGCAGCCCGCTGGACGGAACTGCCCAGCCTGACCAAGGCCGCCAAGGAGCGCCTCGAACAGCGGCGCAAGGACGCCGCGCCGGATTTCGCGAAATGGCTGACCGGCGTCTCGGCGGCCGGCTTCAAGGTGCCGACCGCAGGCCAGGTGCTGCACGCGCCGCTGAACGAGGGGGCCGGAGCTGAGGTCGCCGCCGGCGGCCAGCGCTTCAAGGCCGCAGCCCAGCCCGAGTGGAAATCCGACGGCAAGTTGGGTCCGGCACCGCTGATCAAGGCCGGCAAGACCTTCGATTTCGGCAATGTCGGCGACTTCGAGCGCGACCAGGCCTTCAGCTACGGCGCGTGGATCAAGGCGCCCGGTGGCCGTTACGAGGCGGCGCTCGCCCGGATGGATCAGGGCAAAGATTACCGCGGCTGGGACCTGTTCACGCACGACCGCAACTGGGCCGTGCACATCGTCAACCGCTGGCCGGAGAACGCGCTCAAGGTCGTCACCACGGACAACCCGCTGAAGCCCGGCGAATGGCAACATGTGTTCGTGACCTACGACGGTTCGAGCAAGGCCGCGGGACTGAAGATTTTCATCAACGGCGTCGAGGCGAAGACCAAGGCCGAGGTCGAGACGCTTTCCGACACCATCCGCAATGACGTGACCTTCCGCGTGGGCCAGCGTAGCAAGGATCAGGTGCTCAACGACGGTCAGGTGCAGGATGTGCGCCTCTACAACCGCAAGCTGGACGCCGCGGAAGTGAAATCCCTGGCAACGGACGGCGTGCCGCAGGCGTTGCTGGCAGTCGCGCCCGAGCAACGGACCGAAGCCCAGAAGCAGAGCCTGTTCAGCCATTACCTGACCACGGCCGACCAGCCCTTCCAGGAAACGACCCGGCTCATTGCCAGCCTGGAGAAGGAGCGCGAAGGCCTCCGGAAGAAGTATCCCGTCACGCACATCCAGCAGGAAAAGAAGGACGTCATGCCGGTGGCCAACGTCCTGTTCCGCGGAGAATACGACCAGAAACGCGACGTGGTGACCGCGGCGGTGCCCGCAGCCCTGAACCCGCTGCCGCCTGGCGCACCCACGAACCGCCTCGGCCTCGCCCAATGGCTGGTGGCCGCCGATAACCCGCTGTTTGCCCGCGTCACGGTCAACCGCTTCTGGCAGGAAGTGTTCGGAGTCGGCTTGGTCAAGTCGGTGGACGACTTTGGCATCATGGGTGAATCCCCGACGCATCCGGAACTCCTCGACTGGCTTGCGGTTGAGTTCCGCGAGAGCGGCTGGGACGTGAAACACCTCTTCCGGCTCATGGTCACCTCGTCGGCTTACCGGCAGAGCGCCGAGGCATCCAAGGAGAAGGTCGAGAAGGATCCTGGCAACCGCCTGCTCAGCCGCGGTCCTCGCTTCCGCATGGATGCGGAAATGGTCCGCGACTACGCCCTCGCCACCAGCGGTCTGCTCGTCCCGAAAATCGGCGGCCCGAGCGTGAAGCCGTATCAGCCGGACGGCGTGTGGGAAGCTGTGGCGATGCCCGAGAGCGACACCAAGAAATACCAGCGGGACTCCGGCGACGCCCTTTACCGGCGTTCGATGTATACCTTCTGGAAACGCGCCGCGCCCCCGGCCTCGATGGATATCTTCAACGCGCCCAGCCGCGAGGTTTCCTGCACCCGCCGCGAGCGCACCAACACCCCGCTCCAGGCCCTGGCCACGCTCAACGATCCGCAGTTCGTCGAGGCCGCCCGGCACCTGGCGGAAGTTGCCTGGGAACAGTCCCGCGGCGACACCAACAAGGCGGTCGAGGTGGTGGCCCAACGCGTCCTCGCGCGACCGCTCAGCAAACCGGAGAAGTCGCTCGTGAAACAGAGCCTCGGCGAACTGCTGGGCTTCTATTCGCAGCAGCCGGACGAGGCGCAGAAACTCATCTCCGTGGGCGAATCCAAGCCCTCCGCCACCGTGCCGGCTCCTCAGCTCGCCGCGCTGACAATGGTCGCCAACCAACTCCTCAATCTCGACGAGGCGCTGAACAAGTGAGCGCTTGGAAGTTCCTCCTGCCCGGATAGGTTGCCCCCATGAGTGCCATCCTTGATGAACCCGCGGTGCGCCGGGCCGTGTGGCCGGTGAGTGTGGAGTTTTACCACGAGCTGGGACGGCTGGGAGTGCTTGACCGGCGGGTTGAACTGCTCGACGGCATCATTGTCACCAAAATGTCCAAGTCACCCCTGCACGCCAGCGTCGTCCGGCGGCTGGCCAAATTGATCGCCGCAACTCTGGGCCCCGGCGAGGAACTGCTCCGGGAAGATCCGCTCACGCTGGAAACTTCCGAGCCCGAACCCGACTTGGCGGTGGTGCTGGGCCAGGAGTCCGACTTCCAGACTCGGCATCCTTCCTCGGCCCAACTGGTCGTCGAGGTGGCCGTCACGTCGGTCGAAATTGACCGGCGCAAGGCAGCCATCTACGGCCGCGCTGCGGTGCCGGAGTATTGGCTTGTGGAGCCGGAGTCCCGACGCATCACCGTCTTTCGAAATCCCACTCCGTTGGGCTACGACAGTGAACAGCTTTTGGAAGCCGGCGACACGTTGACCTCGCAGGTCATTCCCGGGCTGTCATTCCGCGTGGGCGACCTGCTCCCGGGCTGATGGCCTTTGGGCACCCCACTTCCATTTCACCCCATGAATCCCTTCGACGATTACCGCACGCTGGAAACCCGCCGGCAGTTCTTCGCCCGCGGCAAGAACGCCCTGGGCTACGCCGCGCTCAGCACGCTGCTGGGACGCCAGTTCGCCAGCCTGGCCGAGGCGGCCGCGCCCAGTGCACCTGCGGTCGGCCCGAACGCGCTCGGGCTGCCGCATTTCGCCGCCAAGGCCAAGCGCGTCATCTACCTCCACATGGTCGGCGGGCCGTCGCAGATGGACCTGTGGGATTACAAGCCGCAGATGCAGGCATGGTATGACAAAGATTTGCCGGAGAGCGTCCGCAACGGCCAGCGCCTCACGACGATGACGTCGGGCCAATCGCGGTTCCCGATCGCGCCGTCGAAATACAAGTTCAGCCAGGCCGGCAAGAGCGGCATCTGGATGAACACCGAGCTCATGCCGTGGCAGTCCAAGATCGTGGACGACCTCTGCGTCATCCGCACGCTGCACACCGAGGCGATCAACCACGAACCGGCCATCTCCTACATGCAGACCGGCAACATGAATTCCGGGCGTCCGTGCCTGGGTTCGTGGCTGAGCTACGGCTTGGGTTCGATGAACGAGAACCTGCCGACCTTCGTGGTGCTGGTCGCGGAGCCGACCAACAAGGAGCAGATCCAGGCCATCAGCGCCCGGCTTTGGTCCAGCGGCTATCTGCCCGGCGAACATGCCGGCGTCTCGTTCCGCAGTGGTGCGGACCCGATTCTCTACGTCAACAATCCGCCCGGCGTGCCCGGAGACCTGCGTCGGAAACAGCTCGACGGCCTGCGCAAGCTCAACGAACTCGCCTATCGGCAGGTCGGCGATCCGGAAACGCACACACGCATCCAGCAGTTCGAGATGGCCTACCGCATGCAAAGCAGCGTGCCGGAGCTGGCCAACGTCACCAACGAGCCCGAATCCACCTACCAGCTTTACGGTGAATCCGCGCGCAAGCCCGGCAGCTTCGCCTACACCGCGCTGCTGTCCCGTCGGCTGATTGAGCGCGGCGTCCGGTTCGTGCAGGTCTATCTCAACAACTGGGACCACCACGGCAATCTCGGCGGTCGCCTGCCCTCGCAGTGCAAGGACGTGGACCAGCCCATCTACGGACTCATCACCGACCTCAAGGCGCGTGGCATGTTCGACGACACGCTCATCATCTGGGGCGGCGAGTTTGGCCGGACGATCTACAGCCAGGGCGGCCTCACGAAGGACAACTACGGCCGCGACCATCACCCGCGCTGCTTCTCGATGTGGATGGCGGGCGGCGGCTCGAAGGGCGGCACGGTTTACGGCGAGACCGACGATTTCAGCTACAACATCGTCAAGGACCCCGTGCACATCCGCGACTTCCATGCGACCGTGATGCACCTGTTGGGCATCCAGCACGAGCGGTTCACCTACAAGTTCCAGGGCCTCGACTCGAAGCTCACCGGCGTGCTCGACTGCCGGGTGGTGAAGGAGCTGCTGGCGTAGCGGCTATTCAATCACCCGTTTTCCGGGAAAACAAAACGACGAAGCTCCCGCTCATGGCGAGGCGTCGGAGCCACCTCACGCCATGCGCCGCAGTCTCAATTCCAGAGGGGGCGGACTCAGCGTTCCGTAAGCCGGATGTTGCGGAACCGCGTCACCGCCTTGTCATCGTGGTTTTGCAGGCCGAGGTAACCTCGCGTGGAACGGGCGCCGTCGTGGTTGATGATTTCGATGCCGTTCAGCCAAGCCCGGATCTGCCGCCCTTGGGCCTCGATCCGGAGCGAATTCCATTCGCCAGCAGGCTTGGACATCACCCGATTGGCCGCCACGACGTCATAAAGGGCGCCGGTGCTCCACTTCTTCGGCGCGGGCAGATCGGCGTCATCGAGGATCTGCAACTCGTGTCCGGTGAAGGCCGGATTCTTCTCCAGCGCCGAGCGGAGGAACACGCCGCTGTTGCCCTTGGCGTTGACGGCGTATTCGAGTTCCAGCACGAAATCCGCGTATTCCCGCTCGGTGCGCAGCCATGAACCCGACTTCTCGGGATTGGTGGACCATTCGACGCCGTTGCGCGCCACCAATTCGCCGTGCTCGACCGTCCATTCGCCGCCAAGCATCCGCACCCAGCCGTCCAGGTTGCGGCCATTGAACAGCGGCCGGGAGCCATCCGGGGAAAGCGGACGGCTAGCACAGCCGGCCAGCAGCAGGGCCAGGGAGGCGGCAAAGGGGAGGAACTTCATAACCGGATGATGGTCTGACGAAGGCCGACAACTCCAGCCGCAGTTTCGCCCGGGAGTAACTGGACATCGTGTGCGCGCGACCGGACCGCAAAGTGCTGCCGGTATCTTACCGGCAGCGGCGCCACGGGGACTCACGAATCACGCGCGGTCGACGGAGCGGGCCGCAGGCTTCTGGGCGACAGCCTGCACCCCGCGCAGTGGCCTTCGGCCAGAGCTAAAGCCCGCAGCGGGCGTTCACGACGGGCAGCCCGCGTCGTTTCACGGGGCCTGCCGGTTGGAAACCGGCAGCACTT
>CAIWAH010000027.1 GCA_903910585.1 uncultured Verrucomicrobiota bacterium | reverse complement strand
GGTCTTCGTTCTTCAGGTCGAGCGCGGCGACCAGCTTGCTCGAAGTCAGGATGCCGAAGGCCTGCTGCGTGTAGGCGTCGAGTCCGGCGATCTGGCCGCTGGAATCCACATCGCGGCGGAAGGCGTCGAGCGACGCCAGCAGCGAGCGCCGGTCGGCGAGGCGGTCGAGCGTGATGCCGTTGAGCACCATGTCATCCTTGCCGCCGCCTTTGTTGATCTCAAAGGGCGCGTAGGCGGCGCCGAGGTAACCGGCGACGCCGTTGTCCGACCAGGGAACATGGCCCATCTTCGGGGCCAAGCCGACGAAGGCGGGAATGGACGGATCGCCGGAGCCCTGGAGCTTGGCGAGCAGCGAGCCCATCGAAGGCCAGCCGCCGGGCGGTTGGTTGCGGTTCAGCCGGCCGGTGTAGGTCTGGAACGCCTCGTGGCGGTCTTCCATGCCGACGATCGAGCGGATGACCGTGCACTTGTCCATGACCTGGGCGACGCGCGGGAGGTGCTCGCAAATCTGGATGCCCGGGACGTTCGTGGGGATCGGCTTGAACTCGCCGCGAATCTCCGCTGGGGCGTCCAGCTTCAGGTCGAACATGTCCTGATGGCTCGCGCCGCCCGGCAGGAAGATGAGGATGACGGCCTTCTGCTGGTTGCCGGCGGAACGGACGCCGCTGGCGGCTTCGGCCCGGAGCAGTTCGGGCAGCGCCAGCCCGCCGAGTCCGAGCGCGCCGACCTTCAGGAAGTTGCGCCGCGACACGCCGTCGCAGTAGCCGCAACCGGCCGGTTTGGGTCCAAGGATTGTCAGCATCGGCTTGGAGACACGTTTTTCGGGGAATTGATTTGGGATTTTATGGCCTGCCGGGCGCCCGCCGGCAAGCCCGCGCTGGGGTTGGCGGACGAATATTTTCGGGCCAGCCGCGGCTTTCCTTTGGGCCGGTCCGCGGCACACTCCGGCCATGTCCCAACTGAACCGCCGGGAATTCCTGCTTACCGGGGCGCTGGCCGGAGCCGCGGTCACCGCCGGTTGCGCCAGTTCCCCGCCGTCGGTGCCGGCCAAATCCTTCGGTGGAATCATCGACACCCACACGCACTTTTACGATCCGCGCCGACCGCAGGGAGTGCCTTGGCCGCCCCAGGATGACCCGGTGCTTTACCGGCCGGTGTTGCCCGCCGAGTATCGGGATTTGGCCCGGCCCCATGGCGTCGTGGGCACCGTGGTTGTGGAGGCGAGTCCGTGGGTGGAGGACAACCAGTGGCTGCTGGATCAGGCGGCCCGCGACCCGTTCATCGTGGGAGTGGTCGGCAACTTGCGACCCGGTGAGCCCGACTTCGCCGGCCACCTGAAGCGTTTCGCCCGGAACCCGCTTTTCCGGGGCATCCGGATCGGCAACGACTCGCTTCAGCAGGCCAAACCCGGCTCGAAGGTCTTCGAGGATCTCGGCCGACTGGTGGACCATGACCTCGCGCTCGATGTGCTGATTCCTCCGGACCAACTGCCCACGGCGGCGCAACTGGGCCGGGACATCCCGCCGTTGCGGATCGTCGTGGACCACTGCGCCAACGCTCCCGTGGGCGACCGTCCGCCGAATGACTGGTTCGGTGGGCTCGCGGCCGGGCACTACGCCGACAACCTGTCCATCAAGGTCAGCGGCCTGGTGGAAGGCACCGGCGTCCGCGGCGGGAAGGCGCCGACCGATCCAGCCCATTACCTCAAGGTCATCGACTGGCTGTGGCGTCCATTCGGCGAGGACCGGCTGATCTATGGCAGCAATTGGCCGGTGTGCACGCACTTCGCCAGCTATGCGACGGTGCAGCAGATCGTGGAGAGTTTCTTCGCGGGCAAAGGCGACCGGGTGGCCTCCAAGTATTTCCGCGAGAACGCCGCCAAGGTTTACAAATTCGTGAAGCGATGAACCTGCTCCGCTGCTTTCGCCCGTCAGTTCGCGCCCATCGCTGGGCTCTCGCCGGGATGGTGTGGAGCGTTGGACTGTTTTCCGGCCTCGCGGATCGAGTCCCGTGGACGTCCTCGCGGATCGTGGGTTCGCCGGAGCCCCCGGCACCGTGCCGCACTGAGCCTGCCTTCCCGGAGTTGCGCTTCAACGAGCCGGTCAGCCTGGCCTTCGAGCCGAAGTCGGGCCGCTGGTTCGTCGGGCAGTTGAACGGTGAACTCCGGAGCTTCGCGAACCGGCCCGATGTCAAAGAAACGGAGCCGGTCGCGAATTTGCGGGAGTTGCGGCCCAAGCTCACCCAGTTCCTCGACTTCACGTTTCATCCCGGCTTCGCGACGAACCGGTTTCTGTTCGCGGCCTATACCGAAGGGGTGGGCGGGACCAATCGCTGGGTGCTGTCGCGATTCACGGTCGCGTCCACCAAGCCGCCCCGGCTCGATCTGGCCAGCGAAGTGGTCATCATCACGAGCCATTCGGGCGGGCACGACGGGTCCTGCG
>CAIWAH010000026.1 GCA_903910585.1 uncultured Verrucomicrobiota bacterium | reverse complement strand
GAACCTCGGCTATCGTCCGCCCCGGCTGGTCATCGTCCGTCCGCCGACCCGGCCCGCCGCGGTCAACGCGGCTCCATCACCGTCAGCACCCCGTTGAGGGCGACCGGCCCTTCCACGGTCTGACGTCGCCCGGAAGGCCAGGTGACTTCCACCCGTTTCACCGCCGTCTCTCCGCCGAGGCCGAAGTAGATCGGGAGGGCGCTCTGGGAAAGGTAGCCCGACTTGCCGTCATGGAAGCGGGTGAACGTCCGGGAGTTTCCCTGCACTCGCACCGTGGCCCCGAGGCCGTCGCGGTTCGAGGCCGTTCCGACGAGCTTCACCTGCAGCCAGCGCAGCTCGGTCCGCTCCGCCAAGTTGCTGATCAGGACCTGCGGCCGGTCATTCCACTCGTTGGTCACGAGATCGAGGTCGCCATCTCCGTCCAGATCCACGGCCACGGACGACCGCGAACTGGCCGCCCCCATCACGGTCACCCGTCCGCTCTGGCCGCGGGCGAGCGGATGCCGTGAATCGGCGCCCGAAGCATCCAGCTCGAAAGCCACGCGCTCCACCGGATCGCCGCGCCGCGGTTCCACTCCCAGCACGAACTCCGTGTCCACGAACCGCCGGCCGCCGTCGTTCAGCAGCACGGAATTCACCGCGAACCGCAGCGGATAACCCATGCCCGCCGTCACCAGCACGTCCTCAAACCCGTCGGCATTCAGGTCCGCCACCGTCAGGCCCCACGGCCAGTAGGTCTCGGTGCCGATCTGGCCGGACACCTCCACGAAGCCGTCCGGTCCGCGGTTTTCGTAGAAGGCATTGCCCAGGATGCAATTGGTGGCGCGCTGACGGTTCAGCGGCGTCCACTCCGCGGAGCACCAGACATCGCTTTTGGCCTTTTCAAACGCCGCGGTGAGGTTGGTTTCCCCGGCGTTGATCTGCCTGCCGGTCATGTCCGAATGCATGTCCGTCACGAACAGGTCCATCCGGCCATCGAGATTGTAGTCGAAGAATTTCACCCCCATCGCCCCCCACGGGGTCTTGGGAAACGTCGCGGCGGTCCGGTCCACGAACCGCTTGCCGCCCTGGTTGTCGTAGTAGCGGTCCTCGCCCGACATGCTCAGGACATACAGCTCGGGAAACCCGTCGTCGTTCAGGTCGCAGAAGGTCGCATCCCCGCTCCAGCCGCGGTGCACCAGGCCGGTGGCTTGCGAGACGTTTTCGAAGCGCCCCTGTCCCGCGTTGCGCCACAGCGGACTGGCCTCACTCCGGATCGGAAACATCCAGCCCTGAAACGCATCCACCAATCCCAGGTGAAACCCGCCGCGGCCCTTCTGGTTGCCCGTGTAAACGCCCACGTTGCAGAGAAACACGTCGAGTTGCCCGTCCCGGTCGAAGTCCCACAGCACCACCCCCGAACCGTGTCCCGGCCGCCCCACATTCAGCCCGCTGGCGGCGGTGACATCCTCAAAGCGTCCTTCGCCACGGTTGCGGAACACCGTCACGCCCTGCCGGACCGTGGTCACCACGAGGTCCGGACGGCCGTCATTGTCGAGGTCGCCGAAGGAAGCGCCCACGGCGATCCGGTCGGACAGGCCCACGCCGGCCCGCTGGGTGATGTTCTCGAACTTGCCGCCGCCCAGATTGCGCCAGAGCTGGCTGCCGCCGAGCTGGTTCACGAAATAAAGGTCCACCCGCCCGTCGCCGTCCACGTCGGCCGCCGCGAGAGCCGTGCCGTGGTCGTAATGCACCGCCTTGTAGTCCCGGGCCCCATCGTCCACCGGCTGCATGTGGAAGTTGAGGCCGCTTTCCGGCCCGCGGTCCGTGAAGCGAAAGTCGTGGAAGGCCTGCACGTCCCGGGCCGCCTCGAGCTGACGGACCCGGTTGGCTTCCAGCGCCCGCCGCACCTCCGCCACCACCTCCTCCCGCGGCACGTGCAGCACAGTGTCGGCGGCCCCGGCGACGGAACACACGGCGGCGGCGAGCCAAAGCAACCTCGGCAGACGGACTGGGAAGAAGGGCAGGATGGACATGGCGGGGAAGGCCCGGACACCGGCGGCGACCATGTGTCCAAAGCCTTGGCAATGTCCACGAGCCCGGGGCCATTGCCAAGCCTTCTCCCCGGCCCGGACATGCCGGATACGCAACGACCGCAGCCCGTTCATCAGCGCTGTTTCTGGCGCACCCGAACTCCGTGGGCATCATCGCTGGGCCGGCAAGAAAGTGCTGCCGGTTTCCAACCGGCGGACTGTGTGAAGCGGCACAAACTGACCGAGGCGAACGCACGGTGCGGGCTTCAGCTCTGGCCGGAGGCCACTGCACCAGGCGCGGGCTGGCACCCAGAAGCCTTCGGCCCGATTCGGCGGCCGGTCCCTATCCGTGACCTCCCCTTGCCGCCGCTGCCGGCAAGATGCCGGCAGCACTTTACGGCCCGGCAGCTCACACGCCATGTCCAGATTTACCCCGCTGTTTCGGGCGCATCTTGGCACTGCCCCCGAATCCACCAAAGGCCCTGTCGCTCGGTAGTAGGCCGGGATGCTAGCCCGGCACGTAGCCCAAGCTGCCAGCTTGGCCACAGTCCGGTTCAGGCCGGCAGCCTGAACTATCCGACGGGCCGGCGGCCCGTCCTACTGCCGGGGCAGTGTCCAGGATGCACCTCGCTGTTTCTGGCCGCCTGCGGGCTTTTCAGGGCTCCGGCGCAGCGTTAGCCTGCCGCCCATGCCGCTCCCTCCCGTTCGCCTCTCCCGTCGTGAAGCCTGTATCCTCGGGTTGACGTCGCTCGCTGGTGCCGTCGCCGGGTGCGCGTCCGGACCAGCCGCAGGCCTCGTCCGGGCCGAATCCGCCGCCTTTGGCCGCCTGGCTGACGGCCGGTCGGTGCAGTTGCACACGCTGCGAAACCGCAACGGGATGGTCGTCCGTATCATGGACCTCGGTGCCACGGTCACGGAAATCTCCGTGCCCGACCGGCACGGCGCCGTGGCCAACGTCGTCTGCGGCGCGCCCAGTCTGGAGGCCTACGTGAAGGGCTTTCCCGCGGGCGCTTCCGTCATCGGCCGCTTTGCGAACCGCATTCGCAACGCGCGGTTCCCGCTCGATGGCCGGGAAGTCCGCGTCACCGCAAACGCCGGACCGCATCACATCCACGGCGGCCGCGAAGGCTTTGCCGGCAAAGTGTGGTCGGCCAAGCTCCGTGAGGAACGGCGGGCGGCGGCGGTGGAGTTCAGCCTGCACAGCGCCGACGGCGAGGAAGGATTCCCGGGCAATCTCGCCGTCACCGTCACCTACACGCTGAACGACGCCAACGAACTGACCCTGCGTTACGGCGCGACGACCGACCGCCCCACGGTGGTGAACCTCACCAACCACGCCTACTTCAACCTCGCCGCCGCCGGCGACGTTTATGGGCATGAGCTCCAGATCTTCGCGGACGAATTCACGCCCGGGGACCGCGACCTGATCCCGACGGGGGAACTGCGTTCGGTCACCGCCACGCCGCTGGATTTCCGGACGCCGCATCGCATCGGCGAACGCATCGCG
>CAIWAH010000025.1 GCA_903910585.1 uncultured Verrucomicrobiota bacterium | reverse complement strand
TCAGCCCGCAAGTCCGGCAAAGACCTTGATGGAGGAGCCCATGATGAGCTTGTGACGGACAGCCGGAATGGCCTTGAGGTGGCCGCGCTGGAGTAGCCGGTAGACGGTTTTTCCGCTCACGGACAGCATCTTGGCGGCTTCAGGAACGGTGTAGGTCAGCTTGGGCAGTGTCGTTTCTTTCTGTGAGGTCATTTTGTTTTGTGGCGGTCTGTGCGTCTTGCGCTGCGTGCGGGACGTTGTTTCGCCGTTCACTGATCTACCGGAAACCGCTGCGGAAACGTTACGCGACTATCTCGGAGTCGGCCGCTTGCCCTTGGATCGTAGCCTCGTCATTCGGCAGTATCTGTTCTGTCACCAAGCTGTTGGAGGGAGTTTGAACAGGGCAGGCTGTCTTCAGTGACGGTGGAGAGAAAGTGACCTTTTGGGCCATTTGTGACGAATGCTCATCCCGCAGGTGTCCGTAGGTTCGCATGGCAAGCGCTCCGCCATCCTTGTGTCCCAGCCAGCGCGAAACGGTGGGGATATCTACACCGCTTTCGATGCATCGCGTGGCGAAAAGGTGCCGGAGGTCATGGTGCGTGATGCGAGCCATCCCGACCAACATGGCCGCCCGGTCCATCGCCTTCTGACACTCCTGAACCTGCATTACCCTGGAATCCGGCGAGAAGTCGTTTCGCTCCCCGTTCAGGCGCCTGAGCATGGCCTCCATCTCGGGAATCATTGGAACATGTCGGACCTCGCCGTTCTTGGTTCCGGTTTCCGGGTCACCGGCAACTCGGATGCGTCGCTGGTCAAAGTCAACGTCAGCCCAAGTGACGTTGGCCGCTTCGCTTTTTCGGAACCCTCCAAAGGCGAAGAAACGGACGAGGTCGGCGCAAGGCTTTGACCAGCCACTTCCGCCCGACTCGATGGCCTTCACAAACTCTCCGAACTGCTTCGCTTCCGGCAGGGTAAGCTGCTTCTGGGTCACCCTCGCCCGTCTCACCAGCTTGGCCGGATTGTCGTAGCGGGCACCCGTCTCGACCGCGATGTCCAGAATATGTCGGAGCAGTGAAAGGCCGTGATTGAAAACCGATGCGGCGGAATCCTTGGACATTCTGCCTGCCCAGGCGAAGCAGTCCGCCTTGGTAACCTTTGCACAGTCGCCACTGTCCCAGCCCGGCCAATCTTTAACCAGGCGCTTGAGCACCTCCCGGTAATAGGCCTTGGTCCTTGGTTTGATGTCCGGCTGGGAATCCAAACGCTCCAGATGGATGGCCGCCGCTTCTGCGAGAGTCAGGCGACCGGTCCTTGCCCCATCGAGCTTGGCAGCACGGGTTGCCTCCTGTTTTCGGAGGTCGCCCAGCCGAAGAGCGGCGACGCTCAAGACGTCGGTCTTTAGGGACTTCCACACTAGCTTGCCGCCAGACTTGAAGCGCGCATAGTAGTTGCCGTTCGGCACATACCGGACCAAGCCAGCACGTGAAGCTTTTTGCCACATCTTGCCCGACGGTTTCCCGGCCTTGCCCATCTTGTTTCGGTGGGGATAGAAAACCGGTGGTAAATTGCTTTCAAGCGCCGTTTTGGATCTGCTGTAAGTGCCTATAAAAGAACATTTAGCACCCGTAGCTCAGTTGGATAGAGCATCCGCCTTCTAAGCGGATGGTCCCGCGTTCGAATCGCGGCGGGTGCGCCACTTCCCAAATTGCTGTGCGGCCTCTGTGTCGTCACAGGGCAGGAAACCCGGTTGCGCTTTCCCGTTCCGACAGCACTCCTTTCCGCGTGCTGACGTTGGAACATCTCGCGGACCTGGCCGGCCGCCATGCCGGTTCCCTCAAGGCTTCTGTGGCTGGCTTTGAACTGGGTGGACGCCAATTCGGCGGTTCGGGCCAGCCGCAATTGATGGGGGTCATCAACCTCTCGGCCGATTCCTGGTATCGGGAATCGGTTTGCCTAAGTGCCGAGGCGGCGATCCGGCGCGGGCAGGTGCTGGCGGCTCAGGGTGCGGCGATCCTAGACATCGGGGCGGAGTCGTCGCTCGCCCACGCGGCCCGGGTGGATGACGCGGTGCAATCCTCTAGACTGCTTCCCGTGGTGCGTGAGTTGGCCGCCGCGGGACACCTCGTTTCCGTCGAGACGTATCATCCCACGGTCACCCGGGCGTGCCTCGAAGCGGGCGCCAAGATCCTCAACCTCACCGGCAACGACCGCAGCGACGACATGTTCCGGATGGTGGCGGACCACGACGCGGCGGTGATCCTCTGCCATGTGCAGGGCGCCAACGTGCGCGAGGTCGCCGACTTTGATTTCGGGGCGGATCCCACGCAGATGCTGCACGATCATTTTGCCCGGCAGATCGAGCGCGCGCAGGCGAACGGCGTCCGCAAGCTGTGGATCGATCCCGGGCTCGGCTTCTACTACCGCAACCTGCAGGACTCCGCGACGCGCATCCGGCACCAGATGGGCGTGTTCCTGAACACCTTCCGCCTGCGCACCTTGGGCTGGCCGGTGTGCCATGCGTTGCCCCATGCCTTCGAGTGCTTCGGCGAGGAGGTGCGTTCGGCCGAACCGTTCTTTGCCGTGCTGGCCGCCCTCGGAAAGACCGACCTGTTTCGCACCCATGAAGTGCCCCGAACCCGGGCGGTCCTGGAAACGCTGAAGCTGTGGTAGGACGCCGGCGCCGATGATCGCACTCCGCGCTTGGCGGGGAGTGTGGCTTTGCGGCGCAATCCGGCCATGTCCTGTGAGTTTCGGGCCGTCACGCCCGCCGATATCGAGACCGTTCGACGGCTGGCCGACCGCATCTGGCACGCCTGCTACCCGGGTATCATCACGACGGAGCAGATCCGCTACATGCTGGGCTGGATGTATGCGCCGCACAAATTGGCCGGCGAGCTGGCGCGGGGCGTGACCTACGAACTCATCGAGCGCGCGGCCGAACCGGTGGGCTACCTCGCCCACGAACTCCAGTCCGGCGGTCGCACGCTGCATCTGAACAAGCTCTACCTGCTGCCCGAACTTCAGGGCCAGGGCCTCGGGCAGCTGATGCTCCGGCGAGTGCTGGGCGCCGCGCAACAGGCCGGGGCGACCCAGGTGGAATTGCGGGTCAACCGGTCCAACGTCCAGGCCGTTCGGGCCTACGAGCGCGCCGGGTTTCGGATCGTGGAATCCGTCCGCCAGGATATCGGCGCCGGTTTTGTCATGGATGACCACGTGATGCGCCGGCCGGTGGAAGCCGCCGTGGCCTGAGAAATGTTCTCGTCGGCCGTCCGAAGCTGGCAGACGGCACGCCCCGTGGTGGAACAGGATTTACCGGCTGCTAGCCGTGCTGTTTCGCGCCGGTCGGCGCAGCGGGCAGGCTGGCAGCCAGCCCTACCAAGGTTGTGTCCAGCAGTATCCGGCGCCGGGGAGATTCCAGCGCGTGGTCGCTTTCAACGCTACCGCAGCGGCGCCGCGTGGCCGTCGAGGAAGACCACGTTCTTCACGCCGTTGGTGCCGCCGCCGTGGAAGTTCTCGTAGTCATAGAACATCGGCGTGCGCTCCATGGGCAGCTCGGTCCAGCGCACCTTCACCGCCTTCAGTGGCTTGTCGTTCAGCGACTCGTTCCATTCGTAGCTGGAACCTTCGGTGTGGAAGTAACCCGGCCGATCCAGCAGGCAGCGGAACACCGACTTGGGCGTGGTCGTGTCCGTGCCGGAGGTGCCGCCAGCGTAGGCCGCCAGCACGTCCGCAATGCGCGGATCGGGATTGGCCGGATCGGTCGGACGGCTGGGCAGACGTTCCGCGACCGGCAGGCGGTCGCTGTGGTCGCCGGCATAGACCGTGGTCGCGAGCCCGAGCTGGCGCAGGTTGTTCAGGCAGTAAATGTCATTGGCCTTGGCCTTCGCACGGCTCAACGCTGGCGTGAGCAGGCTGGCCAGCAGACCGATGATCGCGACGACGGTGAGCAGTTCCACGAGCGTGAAACCGCGGTGGGCAGGATGGGAGGGCTGGGGATTCATGATGGCAAAGAGGCTGAAGGTTCAGGCGGAAATAGTGTGCGTGGGCGGAACGGTGCCGGATGGTTCAACGGGCGGCCTGGGCGCGTTTGCGGGCGAGCCGTTGGGCATCCCGTTCGGTGCGCTGTTGCGGGGTCGAGTTCTGGAGACTTCCGAGCATCCGGTTGATGGCCGCTTCCTGGCGGGCCGGATCAGCCTCCATTTGGGCGCGCCGCTGTTCCATGGCCTGACGCTGCTCATCGGTGAGCGCCGGCCGTTTCGGCCTTTCGGTGTCCGCGATGGCTGAACCGATGGGCGGTCCGGTCCGGCGGGCTTCGAGCACATAGAGGCGCGTCCATTTCCGATGCACCTTGCGGGCAACCTCCGCGACGGCGGATTCCAGCGGGAGTTCGCCCGTGGTGAGGGAAAGCTTCAGGGCGGTTCCGTCTTCGGGCACCACCCGTGCTCCGGACTGGCGGCGAATACTCAGGGCGGCGGTCAGCGACGTGGCATTCGTCAACGCGAGGGCCACCGACGCAGTGCGGGTTGAGGTGAGTTCCCGGCCCGGTCCGAACCCGCCGCCACGACCTTCCGGCGCGTTATTTGGACGGAAACTGGCCGGCTGCAGCTCGCCGGCGGGGCGGCTGGGGCGCGAATTCCAGTTCGTCCAGCCCGGCACCGTGGCGTCGCTGCCAGCCACGGCGAGACGCTGCGCGGCGGCGAGCGACTTGCGGGTGGAATACAGCGGATACACGGCGGTCCAGCGGCCGCTGACCTGCTCGTTGAGGATGTTGAGCACCGTCTCCAGCGGCTGATCCTTCACGCGCAGCGTGACGGTGCCTGTGACGCCATCGCCGAGGAGGATCGGTTCCCAGGTTTGCCAGCGGAGCCGGCTGACGACCTGGGCGAGCGGCATCTCCCGAACCTCCAGCGTGACGAGATCATGGTGGGCGCGCCAGGCCCAGCGGCCGAGCCAACCGGCGGCGGCCACGGCCAGCGCGAGACAGAGTGAAGTGGTCTTCATGCACGGTTGAAGACGGCCCGTGCGTAAAGGCCCGGTAGCGGGCGGGCGGGAGAATTGTTAGGGAACGGTAAAAGACGCCCCAATCCGGCTCGGCCGCCGGCGAAGACGGGGCAGATGTGCCCGTGCCTGGCCCGTGTCGCAGGTTGAATTCGCCGTCGCGCCGGGCATACTGGGTCCGTCATGCGAATTCCCGGCGACGATACTGACCGGCCGTTGCGGAAATCCCGCCTCGCTGCGCGCATCCTTTTCCGCAAGGAGGCGGGGCGGATGACGGCGCGTGACCGGCGGATTGCCCGGGTGCTGGCGGCAGATCCCGAAGTGACCAATCGGCTGATTCAGCATGGGATCTATTCGGTCCGCTATCACGGCCGGCGCATCGGAGATCGCAAGCATGAGTTCGACCAAAACATCGGATTGGTGGCGCGGTGAGGCGGACTGGGAGACGCCGGCCGGACAGTTGCTCCGGCGCTGCTTCGCCACGCTGCCGACTGACCGGACATTTCACTTCGTTCTCTACGGTTCGGCCCCGCTTCAGCTCACGCTGAATCGCGCCTGAACCAGTGCCGACGTGGATTTCCTCTCCGACGACGACGAGGACGACAACGAGCGGATTCTGCTGCTGGGTCTCGCCAAGCGGCAGGCCGACTTCTACCTCGAACCCGGCTTCCGGCTCAGCTTCCGCACCACCTCCCACATGCGAGCGCGGGCGAAGACGGTCCAACTGGGCCATGTCGCCGTCACCATTCCGCACCCGCTTGACATCCTGATCGGCAAGCTCGACCGACTGGATCCGAAGGACCTTCTCGCGTTCCGCCGGGTGATGGACCTGACCGGTCATCCGACCCGGGAAGAGTTCCTCCGCGAGCTGCAAAACGCCGCGGACCTGTTCCGCCCGGCCTTCGACGAGGAGTCGCCCAACCGGTATCCCGAAAACGCCGTCCGTCTGTGGCGCGAACTCTGGCAAGCGGAACTCGACGTGCGCCGGGACATCATTGCCCCGGCTCTGGCTCGGCGCCGCGCGGGTTACGGTGAACCGCCGCCGGATTACAAACGGGCCTTGGCGGAGTGAGGACGGCGCCGGTCCGTAGCGCAGATTTTCAATCTGCCGTATCGCCGGCTTGCAGCCGGCAGGGCGGTGGGGTCGCCAAACCCGTCGCGAAGTTCCTCGCCCGGCAGGTTGATAACCTGCGACACAGCAGGCTGCCAGCCTGCGCTACCGGGCTCGGTCCGATTCCGGTTTGAAGCTCAGGCTCACCCGCCGGCGAAGACGGGGCGGAAGCCGGCTTCGGTGAGGATCTTTGCGACCACATCGCGGCGGTCGCCTTGGATCTCGATCTTGCCGTCCTTCACGGTGCCGCCGGTGCCGCAGGCGCGCTGCATGGCCTTGGCGAGGGCTTCCTTCTCCGGCAGGCCGATGCCGACGAAGCCGCTGACGACCGTCACGGTCTTGCCACCGCGGTGCGCGGTCTGGCGGATGATGTCCACGCGGCCGCGGCTCTTCTTGGGTTTCGCGGCCGGGGTGGCGGGCGCGGGCGATGCGGTTTCTGCCGGGCCGGGTGGCAAGCCCTCCAGGTTCAGGCTGGCGAACGGGTTGTGCGAAAGGCTGGAGCCGCCGTCGGTGGGGATTTTCATGGCTCAGGAACAGTGTGGTGAATCAGGCCGGGAGGGCCGGCAGAAAGTAGCCCCGGGCGTGAGCCCGGGGAAAACAGTGTCAGCTGTTTTGAGCCCCGGCTGGGGCGAAAGCATGATTTCTTTCACGAAGGAGTGAGTT
>CAIWAH010000024.1 GCA_903910585.1 uncultured Verrucomicrobiota bacterium | reverse complement strand
GGTGATGTCCGCCGGCATCAGGTCGGGCGTGAACTGGATTCGCGCGAACTTAAGGTGGAAGACCTGCGCGATGGACTTCACGAGCAGCGTCTTGGCGAGGCCGGGCGCGCCGGTGATAAGGCAGTGCCCGCCGGCGATGAGCGCGAGCAGGATCTGATCAATCACCTCGCGCTGGCCGACGATGACCTTGGCGAGTTCGGCCTCGATCCGGGCGCGGCCGGCGACGAGACGCTCGTAGGCTTCGCGGTCGGACAGAGGAGCGGGCACGGGCTCGGGAAGTGGCGGTGGAGTGGGATGGCTCATGATGAAAGAGGCGTCGCTGCGTCAGTGGGTCATCGCGTAGAAGATCACGTTGATGCCGAGGGGATACGAGATCTTCTCGTAGAAGTTGTGGAAGTAGAAGTCGCTTTCGCCCTCGCGTTCCCAGCCGTCGCCGTTGTCGGTGTTGTGCGCGGCGAAGACCATGATTCGTCCGGCGTCATCGAAGATCACGCGGTGATGGACTTCCTTCGCGTCCGGGCGTTCCCAGGTGACGCCGCCGTTCCATTCGCTTTCGACGCCGAGGCCGACGTTGGGAACCTGGCCTTTGGCGCGGATGTCGAAGACGCAGTGGTAGAGCGGATGGTCGAGGGGCAGTTCCACGAAGTCGCGCTCCGGAAAGACCTGCTTCATGACCTCGGCCATGTTCTCCCAATCACGTTCGCCCCAGAAGTCGTCGAACATGAGGAAGCCGCCGTTGAGCAGGTAGTCACGCAATCGCGTGGCCTCGGCGTCAGTCAGGTAAAGGGCGCCCGACTCAACGATGTAGATCCACGGGAAGTTTGCGAGATCCTCGTCGGTGAGGCCGAGCACGCGTCCGTCCGGGTCCACGCGCAGGGCGGTCATCTGCTGGAGGCGGAAGGAGAGATTCAGGTCGCTGTCGGGGATGTCGGTGGACCAGCCGCCCCGGCCACCGCGGCCGCCGTGGAGGTAACGGATGCGGGCGAAGGTGAAGACGTCCCGCTCGAAGCCGGTGGAGTTGGTCCAAGTCGGCGTTCCGGTGCTGTGGGATTCGACCTCACGGGCGGTGCGAATGTCATCGGACACCGCGCTCTCGCCCCACCACCCCCGTCGGCCGCCGCGGCGCTGGGCGAAGGCGAGTGAAGCCACCAAAAGAAAACAGAACGCGACGGCAGCGGCGCGAAGGAAGGTAGGGCAGGCTGCCAGCCTGCCCGCGTTGCCGGGAACTGGGGCAGGCTGGCAGCCTGCCCTACCTTGAGCCAACGCGTCGTCGGGGGACGCTTCCACGACGGATTTCGACTCAGCCTGATTCCCCCTCACCCTAGCCCTCTCCCTTGGGGAGAGGGGAAGGCGCGCCAGCGTCTGGTTTATCCACTGCCACGCTTGCCAAAGACCACTACGAGGCGATCTGAAGCGGCGGGCAGGCTGGCAGCCTGTCCTACTTTGCGGCGCTGGCTGAGTTTTGCCGTCACTCCGCATTCCGCATTCCGCACTCCGCATTGATTCCGCCTCCTCACGTCGGCGGCTACGCAGGGATTCCTGCAAGGCGCGTTCGTCGGCGTTGGCTGCGGGCGGATTCATCGGGCGTCAGTGAGTCATCACGTAGTAGATGATGTTCACGCCGAGCGGGTAGGCGATCTTCTCGGAGAAGTTGTGAAAGTAGTAATCGCTTTCGCCCTCGCGCTCCCAGCCGTCGGACATGTCGGTGTTGTGCAGCGCGAGGACCATCAGCCGGCCCTTGTCGTCGGCGATGGCGCGGTGATGGATCTCGCGACATTCCTCGCCGTCGTGGACTTCCCAAGTCACACCCGTCTGCTCGCTGGTGGCACCGAGCCGGATGTTGGGCACCTGGACCTTGGCCTTGATCTCGAACACGCCGTGGTAGAGCGGATGATCGAGGGACAGTTCAAAGAACTCGCGGTCCGGGAACACCTCCTTCATCGCGGTTGTGCAGTTCTCCCATTCGCGTTCGCCGTGGAAGTCGGTCATCAGCAGGAAGCCGCCATTGAGCAGGTGCTTTCGGAGAGCCACCGCCTCCTGCTCGGTGAAGTTCAGGGAGCCGGGGGCGGCGAGAAACAGGAACGGATAGTCCGACAGCTCGGTGTCCGTAGGCCGGATGAGCCGGCCGTTGGGATCCACGCGCAGCGACATCATCTGCTGGAGGCGCCAGGAAAGGTTCAGGTCGCTGTCGGGCAGGTCGGTGGTCCAGCCGCCGCTGCCGCGCCGGCTGCGGTCGGGGCTCTTGTCATAGCGCAGACGGGTGAAGGTGAACGCATCCGTCTCGAAGCCGGGCGCGTTGGTCCAGGTGGGCGTGCCGGTGCTGCGCGACTCGACCTCGCGGGCGGTCTTGATGTGCTCGGGCACGTAGAGCTCGCCTCCGCCCATGAAGCCGGGTCCGCCACCGCCGCCACCGCGGCGCTGGGCGAAGGCAACGGCACCCAGGAAGAGGACAAGCAGGCAGGAAAACAGGCGGAGTTTCATGCGTTACTCGAAAGCAGGCGTCTCAGCCGGCTTCGGGCCAGGTGGCAGTTTGAGCAGGAGCTCCAGCGCGTCGCGGTGTCGCGGGGCGTCTTCCAGGGCCTGGAGCACATGCCGGCGCGAGGCGTTGGCGTCGGTCGGTTCCAGCAGGCGGGCGAGCTGGTAGTGGACCGCTGGCGGATTGGGCGGATCAAGTTCCAGCTGGGTCCGCAGGGCGCCGACCGCAACCGGGATTTCGCCGGTGTTTTCCGCCGAACGGGCGAGATAACGGTAGGGAGCGGGCACGAGCGGGTTCACCGCGAGATAACGCTGGGCCGCAGCGCGAACTTCCGTCCAGTCGCCCGTGGCGGTTCCAAGCTCCATGAGGCGTAGATTGGCATCCGAAGCTTCCGCGTCGTGCTGAACCCATTGGCGGAGCACGTCCAGTTCGCGGTTGGTATCGCCGAGCGAACGGTGCGCGAGCGTGAGCAGCGCGTAGGCGGAGTCCTTGCCTTTTTGCGTGGGATAATCGGCGACCAGCTTTTCCAGCGGGGCCTTGGCGGCGGCCCAGTCCTTGGCCCGGACGTGTTTCGCGGCCAGATAACGGAGTGCCCAATAGTTGGCGGGTCGGCCCTCGGCCCACTTCAGCATTTGCGCTTCGGAGGCCGGACCGGCAGGACGCTTCGGGCCGTCGCCGCCCCCCAGCAGCGCACTGAGCAGGTTCGTGACGGTGAAGCCAGCGGCGCCCTCGAAATCGGGTTTGGTGAAGTCGAGGTTCGGGGCCAGCCCGTTGGCCTTGGCCCGGGCGAATTCAGCGAAGTCCTTTTCCAGCGACTTCATCGGCGCAGTGTGTTTCTCCAGCGCCTCGTTGATGAATACACCTTCACCCAGGTCGCGGAGGATGCCCCTGATAGCCTCGACGCCGTGCCGCTCGATCAGGAACTCCACCACGATGGACGCCTCGTAGTAGGCGAACTGGAGGTGCAACGGCGTCTTGGGCGTGAGGAACGCCGCGCTCAGGCGCTCGATGGGCACGAGGTCTTTCTCAAGAATCATCTCGCGGTAACGCGGCGAGAGGCGTTCGCCCCAGGCGGGATTGGCCTGCCGTTCCTCGTAGGTCGAAATGCCTTCGCTGAGCCAGCGCGGCATCTTGTTCTTCGTGAGCGTCAGGGT
>CAIWAH010000023.1 GCA_903910585.1 uncultured Verrucomicrobiota bacterium | reverse complement strand
TGGCGACCCTGGTGCAGGAGGTCGTCGGGTTTTCCGGCAGCGTGGTCTGGGATGACTCCAAGCCGGACGGCACGCCCCGGAAACTCATGGACAGCGGCCGGCTCTTTGGCCTGGGCTGGCGCCCGCAGATCGGGCTCCGGGAGGGCATTGCCAACGCCTACGCCGATTTTCGCAATCGTTTTCAAAGTTAACCGATCATCGTCGCACTCTCATGTCATCCATCAGGAAAGCGCTCATCACCGGCATCACCGGCCAGGACGGCTCCTACCTCGCCGAACTGCTGCTCGAAAAGGGCTACGAAGTTCACGGCATCATCCGTCGGGCCTCAACGTTCAACACGTCCCGGCTGGACGGCATCTATTCCGATCCGCATTACCCGAAGCACAACCTGCACCTCCACTACGGCGATTTGGCGGATGGCAGCAACTTGGCGCGGCTCCTCGGCAAGATCCAGCCGGACGAGGTGTATAACCTCGCGGCGCAGAGCCACGTGCGGGTGAGCTTTGATGCCCCCGAATACACCACCGACATTACTGCCACCGGCACAGTGCGGCTGCTGGAGGCCATCCGGGAAGTGGGCATCCAGCCGCGCTTCTACCAGGCCAGCTCCTCCGAGATGTTCGGCCTCGTGCAGGAGGTGCCGCAGAAGGAGACGACGCCGTTCTACCCCCGCAGCCCCTACGGCTGCGCCAAGGTGTATTCCTACTGGGTCACGGTGAACTACCGCGAGTCCTACGGCCTGCACGCCAGCAACGGCATCCTCTTCAACCACGAGTCGCCGCGGCGCGGGGAAACCTTCGTCACCCGCAAAATCACCCGTGCGGCCGCGCACATCAAACTGGGTCTCCAGGACAAGCTGTTCATGGGCAACCTGGACGCCAAACGGGACTGGGGTTACGCGAAGGAATACGTCGAGGCCATGTGGCTCATGCTGCAGCAGCCGGAGGGCGACGATTACGTGGTGGCCACGAATGAGACGCACACCATCCGGGAATGCCTCGACGTGGCCTTTGGCCGCCTCGGCCTCGACTGGCACAAGCACGTCGAGATTGACCCGCGCTATTACCGGCCGGCCGAGGTCGAGCTGCTGATCGGCGACTATTCCAAGGCCAAGCGCAAGATGGGCTGGGAACCGAAGACGAAGTTCAAGGAGCTCATCGAGCTGATGGCGGATGCCGACCTCAAGCTGCTGCAGGACCAGTTGGCCGGCAAAATCCGGCGGCCAGACTGAGCCCACTAAAGGAAAGCAGGGAGCTTGGAGCACGGAGCGGGGAGCCAAAGGCGGAAGACAGCCACGGCCGCAATCCCCGCCCCCTCCTCAGCGCTCCCTGCTCCCTCCTCAGCGCTCCCAGCTCCCCGCTCAAAGCTCCCTGCTCTTTCCCCATGCGTGCCCTGATCACCGGCATCACCGGCCAGGACGGTTCCTACCTCACGGAACTGCTCCTTGCGCACGGCTACGAGGTGCACGGCCTCGTGCGCCGCACCAGCACGCTGGAACGGTCGCGGCTGCAGCATCTCTACGCCGATCCGGATCTCTACAACCGGCGGCTGTTCCTGCATTACTGCGATCTGGAGGACACCACCACCCTGCGCCGCATCCTGCTGCGCGTGGCGCCGGACGAGCTTTACCACTTCGCCGGCCAAAGCCACGTGGGCCTGAGCTTCGAGATCGCGGAGTCCACGGTCGAAAGCATCGCGATGGGCACGCTGCGGCTGCTGGAGATTCTGCGGGATCTGGCCGCTCCACCCCGCCTGTTTCACGCCGCCTCGTCCGAGGTCTTTGGCCGCCCGCTGCAGGTCCCGCAGACGGAGCTGACGCCGATGGCGCCGGTGAATCCCTACGGTGCGGCCAAGGCCTTCGCCGCCCAAATGGTGCGCATCTACCGGGAAAAGCACGGCCTCTTCCTGGTGAACGGGTTCCTCTACAACCACGAATCCCCCCGGCGCGGGGAGAATTTCGTGACCCGCAAGATCTGCCGGGCCGCGGCGGCGATCCACCTGGGCCAGCAGGATCAGCTCACGCTGGGCGACACGTCCGCCCAGCGCGATTGGGGCGACGCCCGCGACTACGTGCGCGGCATGTGGCTGTCCCTGCGCCACGAAACGCCGGGCGATTACGTGTTCGCCACCGGCCGGCTGCATTCGGTGCAGCAGTTTGTGGAGGCTGCCTTTGCCGTGGTCGGTTTGGACTGGCGGCAGTATCTGCGCCGGGACGAACGCCTCCTGCGAGGCCAGGAACCGGCACAACTGGTGGGCGACGCCTCCCTGGCCGAGCAGGTGCTGGGCTGGAAGCCGGAGCGGGATCTGTCTTCCTTGGTCCGCTGGATGGTTGAGGCCGACTTGGCGGAACTGGCCAAGCGCCCCTTGCGCCGCTGAACGCTCCCCGTATCTGCCGAGGGAGCCAATCTGGGAAAGCTCAGCCACCTCGGACCGGTTGAGGCTGCCAAAACGTCGGCGCCCAGGGGTTCAGCCCCGTCCGGCAATCCGTGTAGGGCGGGCTGCCAGCCTGCCCGCTGCGCCAACAAGCGCGAAATCACCCGCAAGTCAGCGAGGGTTTGGGCAGGCTGGCAGCCCGCCCTACGTTGTGGCACAAAAAGTCGCGGTTTGGCCTCCAATCTCGCACCGCTCGCTCCGGGACCCGCTGTTGTCGGCGCCTGCGGGTTAGTCGCCCCGCCTCCCGCTTCGCTCCCTGCTTGATGGCTCCCAGCTCCCTGCTGCCATGCATTTTCTGATCACCGGTGGCGCCGGCTTCATCGGTTCCCACGTGGGGGAACGCCTGTTGAACGCCGGCCACCGGGTCACCGCACTGGACGATCTCAATCCGTTCTACGATCCGGCGGTGAAGCACACCAACCTCGCCGTGCTGCGGCAGGTGGGCGGCGAGCGGTTTGAGTTCGTCCGGGGCGACATCACGGACCGAGCGTTGCTGGATTCCGTGTGCGGCGCGGGCCAGTTTGATCAGGTCATCCACCTGGCCGCGCGGGCCGGGGTGCGTCCCAGTCTGCTCGAACCGGCGCTTTACCAGCACGTGAATGTCGAGGGCACGGTCAACGTGCTCGAAGCGGCCCGGGCCACCGGCTGCCGGAAGTTCACCCTCGCCAGCTCCTCGTCCGTCTATGGCCTGAACGCGCGGGTGCCCTTTTCCGAGGCCGACCCGATCTTTTCGGCGATCTCGCCTTACGCCGCCAGCAAGCTCGCCTGCGAGGCGCTGGGCCATGTTTACCACCACCTTTACGGGCTCGACATCGCGATGCTGCGGTTCTTCACCGTCTATGGCCCGCGGCAACGTCCCGACTTGGCGATCTTCAAGTTCGCGACGCTCATCGAGGCCGGCCGGCCGATTCCGGTCTTCGGCGACGGCTCCGCACGGCGCGACTACACGTTTGTCGAGGACATTGTGGACGGGGTGGTCGCCTGCACGGAACGCGCGCTCGGTTACGAGGTCTTCAATCTTGGCGAATCGCAGACCGTTCGATTGGACGAGCTCATCGCGCTGCTGGAATCGTCCCTGGGCAAACCTGCCCTGATTGACCGGCAACCCCTGCAGCCCGGCGATGTCCCGGTGACGTATGCCGACATCTCCAAGGCGCGCCGGCTGCTGGGCTACGATCCGAAAACGAAAATCGCTGACGGCATTCCGAAGTTTGTGGCTTGGTTTAGGGAAGCGCGGAGCCTGAAGCAGGGAGCACGGAGCGCGGAGCGCGGAGCCTAAAGCGGGGAGCAGGGAGCAGGGAGCCTGAAGCAGGGAGAAAAAAGCCCCCAGCCAGGAACAAGGAAAGGGCCATGGCGGAGAAGCAGTTTCGGTTTCAGGACTTGGAAATCTGGCACCGGGGAGCGGCGCTGAGCCGGCCGTTGTTCGCCTTGGCCGACCAGTTGGACGAGCGGAAGCGTTACCGGTTTGCCGAGCAGTTGCGGGCCGCCACCCTCAGCATCACCAACAACATCGCCGAAGGCTCGGGCAGCACTTCCGATGCGGAGTTTGCCCAGTTTCTCAACATTTCCCGCCGTTCCGTTTTCGA
>CAIWAH010000022.1 GCA_903910585.1 uncultured Verrucomicrobiota bacterium | reverse complement strand
GGCCGCCCACGGTCGGCACCCGCTGGCGCGCGAACCTCTACCGCATTGACCGGGCGAACCGGGCGTTCCTCGCGTCGAATCCGGTGCTCAGCGGGAGCTTCCACACGCCAGAGCGGTTCGGCTGGCTGGAGTTCACCGAGTAAGCCCGGGCGGCGACGGCAGATTGCCTTTCCCGGAAGTCAGGTCGCTCAGATCGCCGACAATCCCAGGCGGTGGGAGCGCTGGCCGCCGTGGAGGTGGAGCCAGAAATAGCCGATCAAGCCGAGCGTCAGCAGCAGGTTGGCCGACTGCGAGACGCCGTGCCACATGCCGAAGGTGCGCTTGGCGGCATCCTTGTCCGGCTGCGGCGTGGTGGCCGCATACATGACCGTATGCAGTTGCTTGAGCTTCGGCTGCATCCAGAAACCGCCCACCAGCGCGAGGCCGACAAGCGCCGCGAGCAAGCCGGCCTGCCAGCGTCCGGGCGCCTTGCCGGCGTAGAACCAGCCGGCCAGCAACTGCACGACCGCGATCCCGGCGCACACGAGCTGGAAGTTGAAGTAGCGGGCCAGCACGATCTGGGCGGCGCGGCCCGCGTAGTAGCGGTCCATGACCGCCAGCATTTCCGGCGAGAAGAACGCGGGCCCGGCGGCGAACGTCAGAAAGATCGCGCCCCCCAGCCAGACGGCGAGGTTCAGCGTCCCGAGGAATCGGAGCAATGCGAGCATTCGGCGGGAACGCTAGCTCCGTTCGCCCGCCCGCGCCACCTCCCGATTGGCAGAGGCATCCCAACGCCGGCCCAGCGGGTGGCCGGTTCGCTGAGGGAATTGGGCAGCGAGACGTCGCCGCGGGAGAGGCGTGGCAGAATTCGTCGTTCCGAGGAGGCCTTTTGTCGGACCTCCGGGCCTTTGGCCGACCAACGGAATCGGCAGGATGCACGATAGTCCGTCTGGCAAGCGGCTGCTCGAGGCGCATCCGCTTGCATCTGATTCAACACCGTCCTCTCTTATGACCCCAATTTGTGGCACCAAGCAGAAGCCAGACTCAAAAAGAACACTCTCCGACCGCGGCTTCAAACTGCCCTCGCCAGCCTCCTGAGCTCGCTAGTCAGATTTTTCACGAGTCATCACGGTCATAGTTTCGAGAATGGATTATTGAATGATCTGGCCGTCTCGCCACCAATCGCGAGATGTGCAACGGAAATCATTTGCTGCGGCATAAAGGTCGCCGATGTCTGCACACGCTTGCAAGATACGACGAAATTCTGCTTCGAGATGCGCCACCGCTCCGCCTCTATTTTGCCGAACCGGTAGACTACGAAAACGAGTTCCTCGCAAGCTGACGAAGAAACCCAGTCATCGTAAATCTCTTGGTCAACTCCTACTGCCGGGTGGTCAATGCCGTGCTGGCGTGGATTCCATAAAATGTGCCCTTGGCGTTCGTTTGAGTGCTTGGCTGGAATGTGGATCCGGCCCGCTTGGATAGCAGTGAGCAGCGGAGGCTGCGATAGCTGCTCATCAAGCCATTCTGGCAACTCAACTCGCCGGGCGAGTGTCCGACGATCGGAAGAACTCTCGTAGTATCCTAGCTTGCGGGCGTTTTTGTAGTTCACGAGCACGTCAATGCCACCATAAAGCATCGTGGGCTTCCACCCACCAAGGGCAGTATCGTTCTTTGGTCTGGCGTGTTTGAAATCCACAGCACTAGTGATGCCCAACATCTGCTTGAGCGGACTTCCCCTCCGCCAGCCCCCTACAGCCCCGCCGGGCCGGCCATGCTCTCACCGTCCATCTGGTAGATGCCGACGAGGTAGCCGTTTTCCCGGATGGCGCCGACCTTGAGCTTGCCCTGCATGGTCACGGCCTGGTCCATCACGGGCTTCACGCCCTTGCTGGTCATCTTCACCGACACCCATTCGTTGATCTTGGGCACGGTGCCGTAGCAGCACATGGACTGGTCGCGCATGATGAGCAGTTCGGTCACCAGCCCCTGCTCGACCTTGAGCGGCAGCATGAAGCCCTTGAGCGAGACCCGCTTGCCGTCGAAGGCCTTCACGGTCTCGGGGATCTGCTTGTCGGGATCGGTGTTGGGCTTGGCGTCCGGGGTGTCCTCCGGCACGTCGTATTTGAAGGCGCTCAGCTTGTCGAAGCCCACGCTCACGAAGTCCCCGTCGGCCGCCGGTTTGGCGCCGTCGGTCTTGGGCGTCTCCGCCTTGGCCGCCGGGGCAAGCGGCTTGATGGGTTCGCCCCGGGGCGCGAGCGGTTTGATCGGCTCGCCGCGGGCCGGCGCCTTTTGGGCCAGCGCTCCGGGCGCGGGTTGGAAGAAGAGGGAGGCGGCCAGCGCGCTGACCACAAAGATGGCGGCCGACTTCAGGCCGGTGGAGAACGGGGCGTGTTTCATTCGGAACCCTTGGGGAAGTTGAACTTCACGTCGCTGAAAGTGGTGCCCTTGAGCGTGAGCTGCGGCAGCACGGCGTCGAAGGTGGCGGTGGTCTTGACCCAGTCGGCCGAGGCCTCAAACTGGGAGGTGTCGCCGGGTTTCTCGCCGGTCACGTTGTTGCCCACCGGCTTGAAGGTCAGCGTCTCCTCCTTGCCGGCCACGGTGGCCTTGAGCACGAAGGATTCGAGCGGCACGCGGACAAAATTCTCCGCGTGGGCATCGAGGATGTAGGCGGTGAGCTTGCCGGCGGCCTCGTCGCGCAGGAACTCGACGTTGCCCTGGTGCTCGCCCAACTCCACCAGCGTGCCGCCGTGAGGCGCGGTGTGGGCATGGCCCTTGGCGTGGTCGTGTCCGGCGTGCTCGTCGTGGTCACTGCAGCCGCTGACCACCACCGCCATGGCCCCGGCGAGGGCAAAGGCCAGGATCTGTCCGGAAGTTCTCATGTGCGTGTTAGATGTAGCAGCCGGCCCGGCGAATTCAAAGGGGCGGATTCCGCCGGCTCAGGACTCGGGCGCGAGACCGTCCGCGACGTTGGTCCGGTAGGCCTTCAGCGCGGGCACGATTCCGGCCAGGGCGCTCAGACCGATCAACGCCGCCGGCGCCCAGAGCATGACGGCATCCGGCGCAAACGGATCCAGCACCACCCCGGTCTGCGCCCGGATCACGGCCCCGGCCGCCGAGAGGATCGCGAAGTGCAGTCCGAACGCGAACACCATGCCCAGCGCGGCGATGGCGGCCGCTTCCAGCACGATGGCGGCGAAGACCGTGGTCCGGCGCGCCCCGAGGGCCCGCAGGATGGCGATGTCACGACGGCGGGAGTTCATCGAGTTGTAGATGCTGGCCAGGATGGAACCGGCCGCCACCAGCGCGACGAGGACGGCCACCAGACCGAGCACCTGGTCGAACCAGCCGAACTTGTCGAAGAGGTCCGCCATCTGTTTCGCGATGGGCCAGGCAAAGGTCAGCCGGTTGCCCTGCCGGTTGTAGAGCACGTCGAGCTGCTGGCCGGCGATGGGCGTGCGCAGCTTCACCAGCACGGCGCTGACATCCGCGGCGGCATTGGGATCGTGGCCCGACATGTTTTGCAGGCCCGCGAGCGGAATCCAGATCACGCGGTCCGCGGGCGTGTTCGACGGCTCCAGCACGCCGGTGACCGTATAAAGCTCCTCGTGCTGCTTGGTCGGGTCGAAGTTGAGCCCGTGATACGGCTGGAACGTGTCGCCGACCTTCAGCCCCAGCCGCTTCGCCGCAAAGCTGCCCAGCACGGCCTCGCGATAGCCATCCTCGAACAGCCGTCCGCCGGGCACGACCGCGAAGGTCCGTTTGGGCGCGTATTCGGTGGTGAAAAAGTTCGTGAGCGTGCCGACCAGCCGGTAGCCGTGGAAATTGTCGCCGACCGCCAGCGGAATGGCTGCCGCGATCGCACGGTTGGACGAGATGTCGAGGTAGTCCTGATACGGGACGTTTCCGGGCGAGGCCTCGAGGTGGAAGATGGCGTTGAGAACGAGCTGAAGCTTCGCGCCGCGGGCGCCGAGCACAGCATCCCAGCCACCGCTCTGACCGGTGAAGGTGTCGTGGGCCTGGCGCTTCACGATCCAGACTGACATCAGGAGACCGCCGGCAAGGGCGATGGAAAACGCCGTGACCAGCGTGGAGAGCAGATGCTGCCGCAGGCTACGGCGGACGATGAGGGGAAGCGTCATGGTTCCTCGCAGTGACTGAAGACCGGGCGGACGTAGAAACCCGGCGCAGGTTGGCGAACGGCACCGCCCCCCCACTTTCTCCTCTCCCCCGGGGAGAGAATCCACGGCCTCGCAAAGGCCGCGATATGTGCCCCTGAACCTGAACGGAACACACCCCTCACCCCGCCCCTCTCCCCTCCTCGGAGGAGGGGAGAGGGTGCCCGAAGGGCGGGTGAGGGATGGTCGAACGACCCTGGGTTCATGGGCAGGGAAAATGCCCCGCGTGCAATGGACGAGACGGACCCGTCCGGACGCCGGCAAACGTGGGAGCAACGGTGAGCAGTCATGCTGGCGTGAGGTTGCCCGGCGCCGCGGCCCGATTCAGTTCCGCCAGCGAGGCCCGGTGCTCGAAGCCGGCCAGCACATCACGGTCGTGGCTGACCAGCAGGAGCGCGGCACCGTTCTCGGCGCAGGTTTCGCGGATGAGTTTCAGCACGTCACCGGCATTGGCCGCGTCGAGGTTGCCGGTGGGTTCGTCGGCGAGGACGAGTTTGGGCCGGTTCGCCAAAGCCCGCGCCACGGCGACCCGCTGCTGTTGCCCGGTCGAAAGCTGCCGCGGCCGGTGATGCAGCCGCTCACCGAGCCCGACCCGCTTCAGCAGCGCCTCGGCCCGCGCCGGATCGGGGCCGGGACCGAAACTCATGCCGAGCAGCACGTTTTCCAGCGCGGTGAAGCCCTGAAGCAGGTTGAAGGTCTGGAAGATGTAGCCCAGCGCCCCGGCGCGAAGCCGGTCACGGTCCGCCTCCGGCAACGCCGTGACCTCACGGTCGTCGAGCACGATGCGGCCGGCATCGGCGGGCAGGATGCCGGCGATGAGATGGAGAAACGTGGTCTTGCCGCTACCGCTGGGTCCGGCCAGCGCGAGCTGCGTGCTGGCGTCGAGCCGGAACTCCGGCACCCGGACCACCTCGTGGGTGGTGCCGTCCGGTGCGCGGAACGACTTGCTCAGGTCGCTGATTTCCAGAAGGGCCATGAACGGAGCCAGCTTGAACTGGCCAGCGGTCGAGTCAAACGGGTGGATGCCGTCGGGATTCGGAATCTTGGGACATTTCTTGGCAGGTCGCCATGATTTGACCGGCAGAAGGCTCACCCACGCGTGCGGCGGACTGGTCAGGCTGCTCCGTTCTGCGCCTCATACCTTTCACGAATCTTCCGATTCTTGATCAGGCCCCTTTGGCAATACTCGCAGCCACAGAATGGAGGCTTGCCGTGAGCATCCGGATGGTAGCGCCAGCCAATCACCTGCTTGGGCACGTAGCATCGAGTGATGTCCGCCGCCTCAATGCGGCGCAGGATGAGCACCTGCAAACCGAGCCCGCTGGAATGCTCCATGAACGTTCTCACCGCCTGTGCCGCAGAGACTGCGAGCGGCTCTTCGTTATAGCGGCCAACCAAGACCTCTTCCTCGTCCGGTATCCGGAATTGCACTGCTCCGATGGTGCGGATGCCCCGGCTCTTCAGCTCACGAAGCCACTGGTGGGATACTTGGAAGTCCGGCAACACCGGCATGGCATAGACACATCGGACTTTGTCACCCCATCTGGTCAACCGAATGCCAGACTTCTCCAAGCGCTTCAGCAAACGCTCGTCGGTGAGATGGATAAACTGAGGCATCGAATCCGTCCCGAAAGCGGTTGGTTTGGGTGGAAAGGGGTGACCGCTTTCGTGTGGGAAACAGGCTACTGCGGCCCCTTCCGGTGTCGAGTTCGATGCGGGCATGCCGCTTAGCCGAGGTGGCGGAAAGCCTCGGTCATTTCGCCACCAACTGCCCTACCCGTCCCAATTTCCAATCATACCGGCTGTCGGCGGAGCGACTCGTTGGCGAGCGCCTCCACCGCGTTCACCCACGCCGGGTGTTCGTTCAGGCACGGCACGAGGCGGAATTCCGTGCCGCCAGCGCCAAGGAAGAGCTCGCGGGCACGCAGGCCGAGTTCCTCGATGGTTTCCAGACAGTCGGCGACGAAGGCCGGACTCATCACCACGAGCCGTTTCACGCCCGACTTTGCCAGCCGGACGAGTTCAGTCTCGGTGTTGGGCTCGAGCCACGGGTCGCGGCCCAGGCGGGACTGGAAAGACACGGACCAGCGGTCGGCGGTGATGCCGGTCAGCCGGGTGAATTCGCGGGCCGTCTCGAAGCACTGGTGACGGTAGCAGGTGGCGTGGGCCGGGCTGGGCGTTTCGCAGCAGTCGGCGCACTTGAGACAGTGCTGCTTCGTGGGGTCGGATTTGCGGAGGTGGCGTTCCGGCAGGCCGTGGTAGCTGATCAGCAGGTGGTCGAACGGCTGCGCGAGGGTCGGCCGGGCGGATTCGGCCAGGGCCGCAAGGTAGCCCGGATCGCGGTAGAATGGCGGCACGACGTCGAGCTTCAGCTCCGGGAAGGCGCGCAGGTCCGCCCGCACCTTTTCCACCGCGGATTCGTAGCTCGACATGGCGTAGTGCGGAAACAGCGGCAGGAGCACCACGCGGTTGACGCCCTGGCGGCGGAGTTCGGTCAGCGCGGCGGTCGGCGTCGGGTTCTGGTAACGCATGCACAGTTCGACCGGGCAGCCGAGGCGCGGGGCGAGCAGGTCACGGAGCCGGCGGCCGGAGACGACCAGCGGCGAGCCGTCGTCGGTCCAGACGCTCTGGTAGGCATGGGCCGACTGCTTCGGCCGGAAGGGCAGGATGAACCCCTCGACGATCAGGCAGCGGATCGGCCACGGGGCGTCAATGACGCGGCCGTCCATGAGGAATTCGCGCAGGTAACGGCGCACGTCGGGCACCGTCGGCGAATCCGGCGAACCGAGGTTCATGAGCAGGACGCCGGGACGGTCGGCGGTTGCGGAAGCAGAAGGCGAAGCGGTCATGGGCGAAGGTGGAAAGTGGAAGTAGGAAGGCGGAAGTAACCCGTTTGCAGCGCTGTCTTCGGGTTTCGCGATGGAAGAGTCTGAACGGGGTGGAGCGCAATCCCCTCTCCCCGAGGGAGAGGGTTAGGGTGAGGGGAAAAGGAGCGGGCAACAAACCTGCCGCCGCGATTGGGAACGCAGCGGGAAATTGAAACTGGGGCGATGCACGCGAACGCGACCCGGCTGGACGATCCAATGCGCCGTGCCCCCTCACCCCGGCCCTCTCCCTCGGGGAGAGGGGGAACGTCCCAAACCGCCGGGGTGTTGCGGGCGGCGGGCTTCGAGCCGGCGATGAACCAGCAGCGCAACGTAGGGCAGGCTGCCAGCCTGCCCGCTGCGCCGGCCGGCGCGAAACGAACCGCGGAAGAAGTTCTCCCCGTGGGCAGGCTGGCAGCCTGCCCTACGTTGGTGTCGCTCACGCGTGGACTCCTTTCCCGAAGGATTCCGCCATCTCCTCGGCGACCTGGAGGGCGGCCATCAGGCAGTCGGTCAGCGCGATGCCGTTGCGGAAGTGGCCGGCGAGGCGGAGTCCGGGCGCCTGCTGTTCGAGCGCCGTCATGCGCGCACGGAATTCGCCGAAGCCGAGCAGGTATTGCGGGATCGCCTGCCGGTGGACCGTGCGGTGGACAAACGTCGGTTCTCCCCGGACGCCCAGGAGGCGGCCCAACGCCTCGCGGGTGCTGGCCAACTGGGTTTCCTCCGAGGCCAGCGCCAGTTCGGGCGATCGCGAGCCACCGAGGTAACAGGTCAGCGTGACGTGTCCCGCCGGGGCCCGGCCGGGGAACAGCGAGGAACTGAAGATCGCGCCCAGCATGGCCTGCTTCTCGACCTCGGGAATCAGCGCGCCAAAGCCGTCGAGCGGATGCGCCACGTCTGCGCGGCGGAAGCCGAGCACCAGCACGGTGACCGCGGCGTAGTGGATGTCGCCAAGCCACGCGAGTGTGGCATCCGGGCCGGCGTCGAGTTGGATGCCGGCCAACCGGTGAGCCGGGGCGGCCAGCAGCACGGCGGAATGTTCCGCGGTGGTTTCGCCGTCACCGCGCCGCGCCGTCACCTGCCAGCCGCGGGTGGTGCGGCGCAGCACAGTTACGGGAGAATCCAACCGGATGGCGGCGCCCAGTTCGCGGCCCAACGCGGTGACCAGCGCGCCGAGTCCGTGGCGGAACGACAGTTTTGGCGCCCGGTCCTTGGGCGTTTCCCCGGACCGACGCCGCTCGCGGGCTCCGAGCATCTGTCCGAGGAAGAGCGAGCGGTAACGCGTCTCGACCTGATGCAGCTTGGGAAACGCCTCGCGCACCGAGAGCCGCTCGGGATTGCCCGCATACACGCCGCCGACGAAGGGATTGATCGCGTAGTCGAGGAACTCCTGGCCCAGGCGGCGGCGCACGAAATCCGCGACGGATTCCTCGACGCCGGCCCGGCCGCGCGGGCGCAGCAGCTCGCCGAGCACGTTGAGCTTCGCGCCGAAGCTGAAGAGCGGCGTGGTGATCCAGCCGGGCAGCGAGTCAGGCACGGCGAGCAGACGGCCGCCGCGGACGATGTAGCGCTGGTTGGCGGCGGGATCGGAGGTGAGGCACTGATCCTTCAGCCCGACATCGTCAATGAGCTGGCGCAGTTTCGGCGACGTTTCCAGCAGCGTGTTGGGACCGTCCTCGGCGAGGTAACCGTCGCGTTCGGTCGTGTGCACCGGGCCGCCCAGCCGCGGACCGCTTTCATACACGACGCTCGGAATGCCCCGCTGCCGCAGGCGAAACGCCGTAGTCAGACCGGTGACGCCACCGCCCACGATGGCGACCGGAGCGGGGCTGTTGAGCGGAATCAAGGGCATCGTGGGATCAATGACCAATGACGAATGACCAATGAATGCAGCACGATCTGCCGCCATAAAGTGCTGCCGGCGTCCCGCCGGCAGTGGTAGCGAAACTGGTCCGGCCTTGCCGCCCACGGTCAGGCGATTGCCCAGGCAATCCCCGCCGGGAGCTCGCGGAAAATTGCCCGCCGCCGGTCTGCCAACCCGAGTTCGAACTCGCCGCACTGCCGGCGGGACGCCGGCAGCACTTTGAAAGATGGCTCATACGGCGCGGCTGAAGAGTTTTTCGGGCGGCGTCTGGCGGGCGAGGCGGGCATCAAGCGCCATGCAGATGTTGCGCAGGAAGGCGCGGCCCAGCGGCGTGACGTCACAACCGGCGTCGGTCAGTTCGAGCAGGCCGTCCTCGGCCAGTTCCGCGAGGCGCGCCCAGGCAGTATCCAGGAAGGGGGTCCGCAGCTCCGGCCGGTCCCAGCGGGTGGCGAAGCGGGTCATCAGGTTGAGGATGTGCTGGCGAAGAACGAGATCCTCGGGCGTGAGCAGGTGCCCGCGCACCACGGGAAGTTCCGCCGAGAGCACCCGGGTCATGTAGGGTTCGAGCACCTTCTCGTTCTGCGCAAAATGCGTCCACGAATCGCCGATGGCCGACACGCCCAGCCCGACCTGCGGCCACACGGGGCGAGCCGTGTAGCCCATGAAGTTCCGGTGCAGCCGGCCTTCCTGCGCCGCCTGCCACAGCGAGTCGGATTCCTTTGCGAAATGGTCCATTCCGATCTCGCGGAAGCCGCCTCCTTCAAGCAGGGCCCGGCCCACTTCGTAGAGGTGACGCTTGGACTCGCCCGCCGGCAGGTCGGCCTCGGTGAAGCGGCGTTGCTGCGGCTTGATCCACGGCACATGTGCGTAGGCGTAGAACGCGATGCGGTCAGGGCTGAGCCGCGTGACCGCCGCCGCGGTGTCGCGAATGCTGGTCTCGGTCTGAAACGGCAGGCCGTAGATAAGATCGAAATTGACGCTCCGGTAGCCGAGTTCCCGCGCGTGCTGGACGACGGCGTGAACCTGCTCCTCGGTCTGCACGCGATGCACGATCTCCTGGACCTTCGGATCGAAGTCCTGGATGCCGAGGCTCAGCCGGTTGAAGCCGAGTTCCGCCAACGCGGCCAGATGTTCCCGGGTGGTGACCCGCGGATCGGCTTCCAGCGACAGTTCCACGTCGGGCGTCACCTGCACGCCCGCGAGAATTCCCGCGGCCAGCCGACGCAATTGGGGTGGTTCCAGGAAGGTCGGAGTGCCGCCGCCGAAGTGCAGTTCGGCCAATGGCCAGCGGTTCTCCGGGCTCAGCCGGCGGCGATAGAGCTCCCATTCCTGCAGCACCACGTCCACGTAGCGATGACCGAGCTCGTGGTTCCGGGTGATGCGCGTGTTGCAGCCGCAGTAGGTGCAGAGCGATTCGCAGAACGGGATGTGAACGTAGATCGCCGCCCCGGCGGGCGGGCGGGCGAGGCTGTCGAGCCATTCGGAAGCCGTGGGCTGGCCGGTCCAATACGGCACCGTCGGATAACTGGTGTAGCGCGGCCCCGGCACGTCGTATTTGCGGAGCAGCAGCTGGCGCGGATGAGCGGTCATGGGGCGAAGAATTCGCGTTGGAGTCGGAGGAAAAGGCGGATGTTGGATTCCGGAGTCCCGGGCAGGACGCCGTGGCCGAGTCCGCAAATCCACCCGGCCCGGTGTTGCGGGCTGATGGTCTGGGCGTCGGCGAAGAAGCGGTCCAGATGCGGGCGGAGTTCGGCTTCCGGCAGGAGCATCAGGTGCGGGTCAAAGTTGCCCTGCACGGCCCAGCGGTCGCCGACTTCGGCCAGCACAGCCGAGAGCGGGTGGTCCCAGTCCACGCCGAGGCAGCCGATGGGCAGATCCCGCAGCGCCCGCCAATGCGCCGGGCCAGTCTGGCGGGAGTAGTAGGTGAACAGGGCATCCGGCACCTGCGCCCGCACGTCGGCGAACACCCGGGCCAACGACGGCACGACGTGATGCTCGAACGCCGCGAGCGGAATCTCGCCGGCTGCGGTGTCCATGATCGCCACCGTGTCGGCGCCGGCCCGAAACTGAAGGACGATGTTCGCCACGAGCAACCCGTGGAGGCGCTCGCAGAAAGCCGCGAAACGCCCGTCGGTCACGCCCGCCACCGCGTCGCTCACGTCCCCTTTGTGAGAACCGGCGACCGCGTAGAAAAATAGCGTGAGCGGGCCGCCGACAAATCCAAGCAAGCCCTTCTCGGCCGGAAGGGCGACCCGAATCCGGCGCAACGCTTCGGCCTGAAATTCAAGTTCGCGCACGCGCTCGGCACCGCTCCGGAGCCGGTCCACGTCGGCCAGACTCTTGAGGTGCCAGTCGAGTTCCGGACCGGGCGCGTAGCGCAGCCCCATGCCCATGGCCTCGAGCGGGAACAGCAGGTCGGAAAAGAGGATCGCCGCGTCGAAGTCGAAGTCACGGATCGGCCCCAACGTGACCTCGCACGCGAGCGCCGGGTCCTTGCAGAGAGCCATGAAGTCGTGATCCCGCTTGAGCAACTGGTAGTGCGAATGATAGCGGCCGGCCTGGCGCATGAACCACACGGGTGGACGGCCCGGGTTCTGGCGCCGGATGGCCTGGTTGAAGCGGTTCATGCAAAATCAGAATCCCCGGTGCGGCTGTTGCGTTGCCTGAATCGGCTTCATAGTTCGCGGCAGGACTCGGGGTTCAGCTGGTAGCCGACGCCGCGCACGCTGCGGATCACCGTCGGCGTTTCCGGATCGGTCTCGACCAAGCGGCGCAGCTTCAGGATGAAATTGTCCACGGTGCGCGGCGTCGGGTATTCGTCGCGTGACCACACCTCGTCGAGGATCTGATCCCGGCTGACCACGGAACCGCGATTCTCCACCAGGAGCTTGAGCAGGGCCGTTTCCCGCTGGCTCAGCGACGTCGCCTGGCCGTCCACTTCCGCGGAGAAACTGCCGAAGTTCACCCGCGCCCGCCCGACCTGCATGCGGTTCAGGCCGGAGCCGCAGAACCGCGCGCGACGCAGGCCGTTTTCGATGCGCAGGACCAGTTCCTGATAGTTGAAGGGCTTCACGACGTAGTCCTCGGCGCCCAGTTCAAGGCCGAGGATGCGGTGCTGCGGATCGCCCATCGCAGTGAGGAAAATGATCGCCATGCCGACGGCCTGCTTGCGGATTGTTTCCGCCAGCAAAAAACCGGAGCCGTCGGGCAGACCAACATCCAGCAACGCCAGGTCGAAGGTGCGTCGGGCCAGTTCCTCTGTCGCGCCGGCCACGCTGCGGGCCCAGACAACGTCAAAGCCGGAACGCGTCAGGCGTTCGACGAGTGTCGCCCCGAGCGTGGATTCGTCTTCCACGACCAGCAGACGGGCGGAAGGGCGGTCAGCCATCGTGCACCTCCGTGCGGAAATGGAGCTTCACGCGGAACCCGTGGGGGTTCGCCCCGGACTGGGCCGGATAAAACTCGGCGCTGCCGCCCATGCGCCGCATCAGCGAGCGAACCAGATACAGCCCGACGCCGGCGCCTTTCGAGGCGGCGCCCTTCTCGAACAGTTCGCCCAGCCGGCCCGGCAAGGCCGCGGTCGGCTCGCCGTCATCGGTCACCGTCAGCGTGACGCGGTCGCCGGCGACATGGCTGGCAACCTCGATGGACACCGCGTCGCGCCGGCCATGCCGCACGGCGTTTTCGAGCAGGTTGCGCAGGATGATCTGCACTGCGGCGGGATCGGCGAGCACCGCGGCGTCCCCGACGCGGTTGTGCACCGTGACGGCCGGCGAATGCGGCGCGCGCCATTGGCGGAGGAATTGGCCGACGACGCGTTGCAGGCCCAGCGGCTGCGTGGGCACCGGCCCGGCGCCCTCAACCCGGGCGAGTTCCAGGGCGCGCTCGACCTGCGATTCCAGCCGCGTGGTGTCATCGAGCAGACGTTCAACGAGCGCCCGCGACGGCGCGTCGGCCGCGGTGAGTTCGGCGAGGGATTCCGCCTCCAGCCGGATGCCGGTCAGCGGAGTGCGGAGCTCGTGAGTAACCGAGGCGAAGAAGCCGTGCAACGAACGCGCCCGACGCGAATCGCGCCAGTAGAGCCAGCCGAGCAGCAGGAGGCTGACCGCGAGCGCCCCGAAAAACGTGGCGCCTTCCCAGTGCAGCATGCGCTGGGTGCGGGCCCACTGCTGGCTGGCCTCAAGCCCGGTGATGCCGGCCTGCCGTTCCAGTTCCGCGATCCGGCCGGCCTGCTGCTTCATGTGGAAGACCCACCAGCCGCCCAGGGCGAAGAGGAAGACCAGCCAGACAAAGCTCAGCGCCACCAGGGTGCGCACCCGGGCGGGCGGACGGGAATTGAGCTGTCCCGTGGGATTCATGGTGCTGCGATTCTGGCCCAGGCCCGGGTCGCGGGTCGAACGGGAATCCCCCGCCCCGGAACGCGCGGTGACGGCCGCCCGGTTCATGCCGCCAAGCAGAGTTCGCCGACGGTCGCGGAGGATCGGCGCGGCGCCAGGGCATCCGCTGCGGCGAAGAATGCCGGCAGATCCTCCCAGCCGTGGGGGTGGCTCAGGGAAAGTCCCAGCGCACGGTGGCGGGCCCGCTCCGAGCACGCGGCCTTCGCGGCGGCCAACTGCCGGTCGCGCCGATCATCGGCGAGCGACTGCAGCGCATAGACATCTTCGAGGCAGCGGAAGTCGGGCAGTTCGGACCAACGGCCAGCCTGGGCGCGATGGACGCCCAAATGGATCACCGGCACACCGGCTCCGTGCAGGGAAAGCTCCAGCCAGGCGAGAAAGGCGGCGTCCGCCGGGGCATCGGCCGGAATGCACACCACCACGGCGCCGGCGCTGCGCCAGGCCAGTTCCTGCTGGCGGACCGGCACCGCGCTGACCGCTTCGCCAGGCTGCTCCCGGAGTTTGGCCACCAGCGCCTCCGCCCGCGCCCCGGTGCGGTTCTGCACCTGCAACGGCCAGGCACGAAGCCACGGAGCCACCGATTCCGCCATGTCGCCGGCACCGACCAGCAGGACCGGACCGGCGAGCGGCTCATGACCGGGCTGGCGGAGAAGCTGGCGGACCGAGCGGCCATACGAAGCCCCGCCCACCTCCGAGAGGTGACGGGCCCGGATCTCCTTCGCATCGGCAAAAAGCCACTGGAGCCAGGGCGTCTTCGGGGCGTCGTGATTCCAGGCGGCCTTGAGTTGGCCAAAAATGTTGGTTTCGCCGGCCAACTGGCTGGCGAGGCCGGTGGCCACCCGGAGCAGGAACTCGTAGGCATCGCTGCCATGGAGCCGCTGAACGCCGGGTGGCACCGGCTGTTGGCGGGCTTGCGGGTCAAGGGAAACCAGCAACCGCCGTTGGCATGTATCGAGACACCAAACCGAACCCGACGCCGGCGATGCCAACTGTGCCCACGCCGCCTCGGAACCGGCCTCGCGACCGGTCTTCGCCTGGTGAAACACTGTCAGCCCGCAGATCATCGTGGCGCCAGCTTGCCGGACCTTTCCTCGGGATGTGTCACCGAAGTGTCACCGCCAGACGGTTGCCATGGCCAAAACCCAACCGAAAATTGCCTTCCCCGGCCGTGACCCGGCGCTCTTGCTGGAATCCGGCGGAGCTGATTTGGCCACATTTCGGCCGGTTTCGGTGAAACTGCCCTCCCAGAACTGGCCACCGCTTGCTCTCAGTTGACTGGTCCAAGTCAGGCCCGTCGATCCGCCGGATCAAACGAGGGGAAAGCAGACAGCAACGGCGTCAGGCAGGCAGGAAGAAGGGGGAGAAAAAGAAAAGCGGCTCGCACAACACGCCAAGGAGGTGGACCAGGGGGTGGTCGCTGAAGAAACGTGCTATCCGAGCCGCCAAATCGACACTCGCATCGTTTATCCCAGATCACAGATGGACCAGTATCCAAAATTGGTTACTTCTTACCGAATCGCCCCGAAAAGTTCACAGAGTCCGGCCGGTAAGCCGTTCGAAGGCTTCCAGATACTTTGCCTGGGTCCGGGCCACCACCTCGGGCGGCAGGGCGGGCGCCGGTGGGGTTTTGTCCCACGTAAGGGTTTCCAGGTAGTCCCGGACAAACTGCTTGTCGTAACTCGGCTGGCTGCGCCCGGCCGCGTATTGATTGGCCGGCCAAAACCGCGACGAATCCGGCGTCAGCACCTCGTCGATCAGGATCAGCTCGCCCTCGAAAAGGCCGAACTCGAACTTCGTGTCCGCAATGATGATGCCCCGCTGGCGGGCGTAGTCTCGGGCCGTGGCATACAGGCGCAGGCTCAGTTCGCGGGCCTTTTCGGCGATGGCCGGGGTGACAATCTGCGCCGCCCGCTCGAACGAGATGTTTTCGTCGTGACCGGTTTCCGCCTTCGTCGCCGGCGTGAAGATCGGTGACGGCAGCTCGCTGGATTCCTTCAGTCCCTCCGGCAACGGGATGCCGCAAACGGTCCGGCTCTGGCGGTATTCCTTCCAACCGGAGCCGGCCAGATAGCCGCGGACCACGCACTCGATCGCCAGCGGCTGGGACTTCTTCACCAGCATGCTCCGGCCGGCCAACTGGGCGGCAAACGGCTGAAGCGCGGCCGGCAACGGGTCCCCCGCCCGGGCGAGGCGGTGGTTGGGCAGCCAGCTTTCGGTCAGGTCGAACCAGAAATGGGAAATCTGCGTGAGCACCTCGCCCTTGCGCGGAATGCCGTTCGGCATGATGCAGTCGAAGGCCGAAATGCGGTCGGTCGCGACGAACAGCAGGCGGTCGCCGAGATCGAAGACTTCGCGGACCTTGCCGGACTTCAGCTTGCGGATGCCGGGCAGATCGAGGGTGAGCAGGGGCGCTTCAGACATCGGCGGGAGCATGGGAACCGGGCCGCCAAGGGGAAGCAAAAGGTGCGGCGCCAAGCGGGCAGGACTGACAGACCCGGCGCCAGCACCGCTGTCAATTGAAGTTCCGATCGCCTGCGTTCACGAAGTCCGCCGACAGGATGGCGGCGGCACGTTGCGGGCGGGCCGGGAAATCACTCGGCCAGTTCCAAGGTCGCCTGCAGCGAATACTTCTGGAGCTGGTGGACGTAGAATTCCGCCTTTTCGAAACTTTCCCGCACCAGCACCGATTTGCCGTGCTCGTGGACTTCCATCATGTGCTTCTCCGCCTTCTTGCGCTCCCAGCCGAACACGGTCTGGAACACGTGCGTGACGTAGGGCATGAGGTTCACCGGGTCATTCCACACGATGACGAGATACCCGGGCTCGCGCGTGGAACGGGACTGTTCCTCGGGCGTGATCTCGATCGTCGGCAGCGGCAGTTCCACCGGTGAAGCCATGGCCGCAATCTACGGAGTGAACCGCCGGTGACAAGCGTCGCTCTGGCGGCAACGCGTCAGATGACCCGGGCCTTGGCGACCGCTTCCGCCAGCGAGCGGACGTGCAGCTTGTCGTAGATGTTCCGCACGTGGGTCTGGACCGTGTAAACGGAGATGCCGAGCTGGTCGGCGACGTCCTTCGCCCGGTCACCCTGGGCGAAGCGGGTGAGCACCTGCTGTTCGCGTTCCGTGAGGTTGTGGTCCGGTTCGCTCGGACTCGCCGGGGCGGCACCGGGCTTCTGGAAAGTGTGAACCAGCTTGCGGGCGATCTGCGGCGAGATCGGCGACCCGCCGGAATGCAGCTCCCGCACGGCCTCGATGATGCGGTCCGCCGGCATGTTCTTGATCAGGTAACCGTGCGCCCCGGCCTCCAGCGCGGCGAACACCCGGTCGGTGTTCTCCTCGATGGTCAGCATGAGAAACTGGCCGGAACACTTCCTTCGCCGCAGTTCCCGCACGCACTCGATGCCGTTCATCTGGGGCATGTTGATGTCCATGATGGTGACGTCGGGATGGGCGCCGGGAAGTTCCTCGACGGCGGCCTTGCCGTGGGCGCAATTGGCCACCAGCAGGAAGCCGGGGGTCATGCGAATGATGGCGGAAAGGCCCTCACGCATCTGGGCGTTGTCCTCAACGATCGCGATTCTGATGTTCATCGGGTGGGGGGGGAATCCGACTTGCGCAGGACCGACGTGTCTGAGGCGTCGGCCTTAACTTCGCAGGTGACCTTCGTTCCTTCTCCCGTCCGCGTCGCAATGTCAATCCGCCCGCCGATCGCATGCATGCGTTCGCGCAGGGTATCCATGCGCGATTTCCATTCCTCGTCCCCGGCACCGGTGCCGTTGTGCGAGACCCGCAGCCGGACCACCCCGTCCACAAACCGCAGCGAAACCTCCACCATCCGGGCGGCCGCCGGGCCGATGGCCAGCGCCACCGTTTCCTTGAAGGCGCTGAGCAGGATGTGCCGCACCTCGGATCGCAGCCGGGCCGGCGGCAGGTCCGCCGGCAGATCCAGTTTGAAGCGCGTGTTTTCCGCAGTCACGCCGTCGAGGTAGTAGCTGAGGTAGGCGGCAAAATTGTCGAGCACGTCGCACTCGGGATTGACGGCCCAGACCACCTCGCGCAACCGGTCCACCAATGAGCGGGACCGGACCGAAAACGTCTCCAGTTCGCTGCGGGCGGGGCCTTCCGCACCCCGGCTGGCGAGGTCCGCCTGCCAGGCCAGGCCGTTGAGGCTGGCACCGATCTCGTCGTTCAGGTCCTTGGCAATGCGGGCGCGCTCCTCCTCGAGGGCGCGGTGGGACTTCTTCAGGCGGGCGATGCGGCGGCCGTGCAGCCACCGGCCGATCCCCAGTCCGCAAAACACCAGCACGCCGGCCACGATGGAATAGAACAGGGGAGTCTCGTAGAGCCGCGGAATGATCCGGAACCGCAGCGACATGGGCGCCACGCTCCAGTAGCCATGCGCATTCGCGGCCTCCACCTCGAACTCGTATTGGCCCGGCTTCAGGTTTGAGTAGCCCGCCTCCCGCACCCCGTCGGCCTGACGCCAATCGCGGTCGTATCCCTTCAGGCGGTAACGGAAGTGAACGAGGTCGTTTTGCGGAAAGGTCGTCGCCGTGAACCGGAAGCCCAGCACCCGGGACTCGGCCCGGGTCAGCTCCAGCATGGGTCCCTCGCCGTGCAGCAGCCGGTGCAGGCGCGGCCCCGCGATTTCCTCGTGGTCGAGCCGGATGTGCTCGATGACCACGGTGGGCGGACGGGTGTTGGCGCGGACCAGTTCCGGCGAGATCTGCACCAAACCGCCCGGCGTCGGGAACCACAGCTTGCCCAAACGGTCGCGGCAGCCGGCCGGCTGCAATCCGCCGCCGGTCTCGGAACCGATCATGCCGTCGAGATGGTTGAGCGTGACGCAACGCACCCGCGCCCGCACCCCGCCCATGACGTCCGAAAGATCCGTTCCCGGAATGCCGTGGATCCCGCGCACGCCCGTCAGCCAAAGCCGGCCCTCGTTGTCTTCAAGGACCTGGTTGACGAGATTCTCCGCCAAACCGTCCGCCCGGGTGAATCGCCGCCATTTGCCCTGGGAATGCAGGTGCAGGCCGGCCGACGTGCCCACCCAGAGATTGCCCCGGCGGCATTCGCAGAGCGACAGGACCTCCAGGGGCGGCGCATCGGGCTCGGCCTCCGTGGAGGCCACCTTGCCGCCGACGACCCGGAGCAATCCCGATCCGTGGGTGCCGATCCAGAGCACCCCGGAGTGGTCCTGCAGGACCGCCCGCACGTCATAGACGGCGAGCTGCGCATCGCCGGGGAAGTTCTCCAAGGCCTCTTCCCGCGCGCGGAACAGGCCCGAGGAAGTGCCGATCCACACCGCGCCGCCCCGGTCCTCGTAAAGGCAGCGGACCTTGCGGTTGCCCAGGGGCAGCACCGCCACCGCTTCGTTGGCACCGCCCCGGCGGATGGACACTTCGCCATTTCCGCTGGAATGCCAGATTCGCCCGTCGCGCGCGGCCAGCACCACCGTATCCGCCTCCCGCAGCCCGGCGGGCAGCGGCACGGTGCCGGCAACCCGGCCGTTGCGCAGCCAGCCCACACCCCGGCGGGTCCCGACATACAGGCTGCCATCCGGCGCCTCGGACACGGTCATCACGTGATCGCTGGGAAGTCCTTCGCGCTGGCCGATGACCTGCACGGACCGGCGTTGCAGCTGGAGCAGCCCTTCCGAACTCCCCAGCCACAACGTTTCCTCGCGGTCGAACAGCGCCGTCCGGGCCCGGCGCAACCAGGTGGGGGTGTCGGTGGTGAGCGGACGGAACTTGGCTCCATCCCACTGGTAAACCCCGTGCGGCACCACCAGTGCGATCAACCCCAGCGTCGGATGGGAGTAGAAACGGATGCTCTCCGCCGGCTGCTCCTTCGAGAACTCCAGCATGCGTCGCCAGCTGCCGCCGCGGTTGACCGAAATTCCCTCCGCATCGCCGGCCCACGAAAAGCCATCGCCGTCCATCGGCAGGGCGGACAGGGCTCCCGGACCCGGGATGAATTTCTGCCGCGCGCCGAGGAACCGGCCTTGCCGGGGTTCAAACTCCTGCCATTCCGAGGCCGTCTGCACCAGCAGGCGGCCGTCATCGAGCACATGCAGCTCGCGGACATCGAGGTTTCGCAGCCCCGCGGCTTCGCCGAAATGTTCCGCCCGATCCGTCCACACCCGGCTGAGTCCGTGGCTCCAGCCCACCCAGATTCCACCATCCGCCGCCGGCAGCAGGGCCGCGATCCGTTCGTGAGGCAGATGAGCCAGCTGGGCGCGGTGACTGAATTCACCATTCCTGAAGAGCACCAGCCCTCGCGCCGTGCCGATCCACATGCCGCCCGCACCGTCATCGGCCAAGGCAGTGACCGCGTCCGAGACCAGCGCCGGCGTGTTGAACCGGTCGAACACCGCGATCCGGGCGCCATCGAAACGGGCCAGACCAAAACCGGTGCCGATCCAGATATACCCATCCGCCGACTGGGCGAGGCAGGTCACCGCATCTTGGGGCAGGCCGTCGTCACCGTTCAGCCGGCGCACGGAATACTCCGGCGCGGCCCCCTGCGTCATCAGCAGCCCGCACAGCAGCGCGGCCAGCAGCAGCGGAAACCGGAAACACCGCAGTAAACCGGCCTGATCTGGGCCGATTCTCCCCGTCCATCTGGAACTCCCTGTATTCACTTCCTCTCCGAAGACCGGGAATCGCACACCGGCCTTTCAGCCGACACTCCCAGTCGTCGAAGGGGACCGTAGCGAGGCTCCGGGCCGCTGGCTTCTCCTCAAAACTCAGTAGGCCCAATCGGCGAAAGCCACCCCGTTACTGACATCTGGCGATTTGAAAGTGGGTAGTTGTGACCAAACTGCGGTCGCTCTGAGTTGCTCCCGGCGACGACGGCGGCAAGGGCTGCGAAAGCGGCGAAGGGGAGAAAAACGCCGGCGGTCGGCCGGGGGCAGGCTCAGGACGGGACGGTTCGACGAAGCAAATCGGAATCACAGGAGTTCACACATACCCCATGAAACGCACCCAACCCAACCACGCCCCGGGCCTGTCGCGGCGCAGCGGCTTCAGTCCGATCGAGACGGTCGGCGCCATCAGCGTCGTCGGCATGCTGGCCCTGTCAGTCGTGCCCCAGATGTTCTCGGTGGTCACCAACGCCCGGCTCAACCAGTCCGCCCAGACTTACATGCTGGCCAAGACGGCGGCCCAGCGCTTCCTCGATCAGCACCGGTTCGACCGGCCTGATACCGACTACACCCCCCTGTTCCGCGATGCGGAAGCCGCCGCCCACTGGGACACCGCCGTGCTCCGGCCGGCCGGTTTTCTGGAGGATGATTTCGCCGCCCCCATTGCCACCCGCGCCCGGCTGGCGGTTTCCGCACCACCGCGGAGCCACACGCTGCCCTCCGGCGACAACAACGCCTACAGCTTTTCGGGCTTCACCCCGACCGCCAGCAACACGATCGCAGGCAGTCAGATTGTGGTCGAAGCCATCCTCGAACAGGTCTCCCTCGCCGACGCCCGTTCCCTGAACAGCCGGATTGACGGCGAGGACGAGTCCGTCGGTGAAGGCCAGCCCGGCACCGACCTGAACGGCCGGGTGAAATACGATTTCGGAACGGCCAAACGCGGCCATGTGCGCCTCTACGTGACCCACCGCTGAAGCCATTCACAACCCTTTGGGCCCCCCCTGGGCGGCGCTGTCACGCCGTTCGTGGACCCGATAACAGACACCACAAAACAAACACACAAAACACATGAAAGTCAGCCAAATCAACCTGCGCCGTCGTTCGGGATTCACCCTGATCGAAATGATCGGCGTGCTCGCCATCATCGCGGTCCTCGCCGCGCTCCTGATCCCCCGGATCTTCAACGCGGTGAATGAATCCCGCGTCAACGGCGCCGCCCTGAGTTACAACAGCTTCAAGTCGGCCGCGATCACCTACTTCGGCAAGTATGGCCGTTTCGGTGATTTCCAGGGCACCGCCTTCACCGGCACCCAGCTCACCAACAGCGTGACGGACTGGGATTCCACCGCGCTGCTCAAGGCCGGTTACCTCGAGAAGGGTTTCGAGACCAAGCTCGGCGACGGCTCTGACGCCGTGGTCGGCGGCTGCAACGTGGCGGCCGACGCTGCGATCACCGGCACCAACCGCGCCTGGGACCTCGACGGCTCCAGCGCTGACGGTTCCGCCGGCAACGACGTGACCGGCAGCGCCGTGCTGTGGGTCAAGCTCACCAACGTTGCCGAGGATGACGCCCGCGAACTCAGCAAGAAGGTCGACGGCGACACCCTGAGCACCACTTCGAGCTCCGACCTCAAGGGCCGCGTCAAGTATGCCGCCGCCTCCAACGGTCTGACCGACGTCTACCTCTACGTCGCCCACAAGTAAGCAAACTGGGAAACCAAACCTTGTCGCGCCAACCGGGCGGAGCGGCGCTCCGCCGACTCCGCCCGGTTCTTCCCCCCCCGCCATGAGAACGCCCAACGCTGTCGCCCGCCGCGGATTCACCCTGATCGAGATGATCGGTGTGCTGGCCATCGTCGCCACGCTCACCGCCCTGCTCCTGCCCAAGATCTTTGGCGTGATCAACCAGGCCCGCGTCATGGAAACCGTCGGCAGCTACAATGCAGTCCGCTCCGCCGCGATCACCTACGCCGCGAAACATGGCCTGATCGGTGACGTCAATGGCGCGTCCTTCAACTTCGCCACCAATCCTCCTTCGGCAATCAACTGGGACCGGAATGTCCTCTTCAAGCTCGGACTCCTCGACCAGTCCTTCCGCTCCCGCATCGCGGAACAGGCCATCGTCCAGGTCCGGGCACCTTTGGACATAAATGCCGATCCCGACGGCAGCAACACCGCGTATCATCTGGCCATCCTTTCGCCGGTCGCCAACCACACCGCCGGCGGAGGCGCCGTGCTCGACGTCCGCCTCGTCAATGTGGCCCGCGAGGACGCACAGGAACTGAACCGGCTGATCGATGGTCCCGCCGCCAACCTCGGCGAATCCGTCCCGGGAACCGACCTGGAAGGCCGCGTGAAATACGACTTCTCGGCTGTCGGCGTCACCGGTTTCGCGGACATTTACCTTTACCTCACCCACCTCTGATGCAGCGCACCCCCTCCACGATCGGCATCGGTGAACGCCTGCTGGGCGCGGGCCTGATCACGCCCGTGCAGCTGGAGCTCGCCGAATGCGAGCTGAAGCGCCGCGGCGGTGCGTTGACCAAGGTGCTGGTGGACCTGAATCTCGTCGCCGCCGAAAAGGTGGCCGAGTTCATCGCCCGTGAGAGCCGGACGCGTTATGTGGACCTTTCGCGGCTGCCGCTGACCGAAGAGGTCGCCCGGCTCATTCCCTCCGACGTTTCCCGCCGGCTCAAGGCCCTGCCCATCAGCTTGCAGGACGGCACCCTGACCGTCGCCATGGCCGATCCCACCAACGTGGTGGGCATGGACCAGCTCGCGATGATCACCGGGCACCGGATCGAGTCGGTGGCCGCCACCGAACGCGACCTGCTCAACGCGATTGACCGGCTCCACCTCCGCGGGCCGACGATCCAAGAATCGATCAACAAGATCATCGCGGAGGAGGAGCAGGAGAAGGATCGCGACGGCGCGGCCACCCCCGAGATCGAGGCCGCCCCGGACGACGACGCCCCGATCATCCATCTCGTCAATCAGGTGCTGCAGCGGGCGGTCAACCGCCGCGCGAGCGACATCCATTTCGAGCCCGAGGAAAAGCTCCTGCGCATCCGCACCCGCATTGACGGCGTGCTGCATCCCGACGTGCTGCTGCCCAAATCGCTGCAGTCCGCCGTCGCGGCGCGCATGAAGATCCTGGGCGATCTCGACGTGACCGAATGCCGCGTGCCCCAGGACGGCCGGGCCTCCATCCAGGTCAGTCGCCGCAAGATCAACCTGCGCATCTCCAGCCTGCCCACGCAGTTTGGCGAAAGCATCGTGGTGCGGATCCTCGACACGGGTTCGCAGGTGAACCGTCTCGCCCACCTCGGCCTCACCCCGGAATTCGAGGCCAAGCTGCGGGTCGCCATCGAGGCACCCTACGGAGTGGTCATCGTCACCGGTCCGACGGGATCCGGAAAGACCACGACCCTTTACTCGGTCCTCAACGAGATCAACCAGCCGGACCTCAGCATCTTCACCTTGGAAGACCCGGTGGAAATGCCCCTCGCCGGCATCCGCCAGACGCAGATCCGCGAGGAAGTGGGACTGACCTTCAGTGCCGCGCTGCGGTCGCTCCTGCGCCAGGATCCCGACGTCATCCTCGTCGGCGAGACGCGCGACACGGAAACCGCGACGCTGATGATTCGCGCCGCGCTGACCGGACATCTGGTCTTCTCGACGTTGCACACCAACGACGCCCCCGGCGCGATTCCCCGTCTCATCGACATGGGGGTCGAGCCCTACCTGCTGCCCAGCAGCCTCGTGGCGGTCCTCGCCCAGCGGCTCGTGCGCCGGCTCTGTCCGGATTGCCGTCAGCCCATCGCCGATCCCGAGGCCGAACTGGCCAAGCTGCATCTCACCCCGCCGCCCGGTCTGGAACCGAAGCTGTGGAAGGCCGGCGGCTGCGACCGCTGCCACGGCAGCGGGTTTCGCGGACGCCAGGCCGTCTTCGAGATCATGACCCTCGATGAGCGGTTCCACGCGCCGATCATCCGGCGCGCTGCCCACTCCGAGTTTGCCCGGCTCGCCCGCGAAAGCGGCATGCTCTCGATGTTCGACGACGGCCTGCGCCGGGCCATGCAGGGCGCCACCACACTGGAGGAACTCCTCCGGGTCACCCGCCCCAACGAATAAGCCGCCATGAAGACCTTTTCCTACGTGGGACTCGACATCCGGGGCCGCAGCCAAAGCGGCCGGATGCATGCGCTCGACGAGGTGTCCCTCGAGGAGACGCTGCGTTCCAACGGCGTGTGGCTGGTCGAGGCGAAGGCCGAAAAGGACGCCGCCGCCGAGGAAATCCGCTCGAACCCCAACCGCTACGGGGCGGTCTCCCGGCGGGACCTCATCAACTTCTGCACGCTCATGGGCTTCCTCATCAAGGTGGGCATCCCGCTCGTGCAGTCGCTCGATGTGGCGGCCCAAGATTGCGACCGCGTGGCCTTCGCCAAGGTCATCCGCGAGGTGAAGCGCTCGGTGGAGTCCGGCCTCCAGCTGGCGGATTCGATGGCCCGTTTTCCGAAGTGCTTCTCCCACAGCATGACCAGCCTCGTGCGGGCCGGGGAGCAGAGCGGTGCGTTGCCGGAATCCTTCGCCGAGCTGAAGCGCTACCTCGAATGGCAGGATCAGATCGCCTCGGACGTGAAGCAGGCCACGATTTACCCGGCCATCGTGATGATCACGACGATGATCTTCGTGCTGGTGCTCTTCACGTTCGTGGTGCCGCGGTTTGTCGGGCTGCTGTCGGTCGCCAAGGTCGAGCTGCCGTGGCCGACCAAGGTGGTCTTCGGCGTCAGCGACTTCACCAAGGCGACCTGGTGGATCTGGATGATTGTCCTGCTGGTCGGCCCGATTGTGATCCAGGTGGCCCGGAAGAAGTCCCATGCCTTTGCGGTCCTTTGGGATCGTCTCTGGATGAAGGTGCCGCTGTTCGGCGCGATGACCCACATGCTCTGGATCGCCCGCTTTGCCCAGAACCTCGCCGTGCTCTACCGCAACGGCGTCCCGCTGGTCACCGGCCTCAAGCTGTGCGAGGGGCTCGTCGGCAGCCCGATGGTCGGCGGCATCGTGGTGGACGTCGCCCGCCGCATCGAGGAGGGCGAGACGTTCAGCGGCGCCCTGCGCCAGCACAGCATCTTCCCCAACCTGCTGCTCCGCATGTCGGTCATCGGCGAAAAGACCGGCCAGCTCGACCACGCGCTCGAGAATGTCTCGGGCTACTACAACCTGATCGTGCCCCAGCGGATCAAACGCATCTTCGGCCTCATGGAACCGGCCCTGATCCTGTTCCTCGTGACCGTGGTCGGATTCGTCGCCCTCGCGGTGTTCATGCCGATCCTCTCGCTGATGGCCGGCATCAAATGACCCACTCATGAAGCACTCCCGCACACCTTTCCGCGCCCGCGGATTCACGCTGATCGAGTTCGTCGGCGTGATCGCGATCATCGCCATCCTTGCCGGTTACGGCCTGGTTTCCGCCCAGCGCACGCTCATCGAAAACCGGCGCACGGCCGAGGAGACCAGCCTCAAGGGCATCGCCACCGGCCTGTCCAACGTCGTCAAGCAGGCGCTGTCGGTGCCGTCGTCCACAACCTGGAGCACGGCGGTCGCCGCCCAGCTGAACCGCAGCGTCAACGAGATCCTCACCAACTCCCTCGGCAACCGCCGCACGGTGCTGGTGGATCCGACGTTCCAGATCGGTTCGCCCGCGCTGCCGTTCTCCGCCCTGCCCTACACGCAGACCATCGCCGGCTCCCGCGAGCCGCGGAACCTCAACTTCATCATCCTCTCCAGCCTGGATGATCCGCTGCCGTCGTCCGGACTGACCTTCTCGAACATCTGGAACAGCGCCGACGAATCCCTGCCGGCCGGCTGGCCGACGACCTGGAAGGGCTCCGCCGCCGACCTGAAGCGCGAGCGGGTGACCCTGACCGGGCTGTTCTACCGGCTCATCCTGAACAACCTTGACGCCACCAACTCCGCCACCTGGAGCATGGGCACCAGCACCACGAACGCCATCTCCCCGAACACCCGCAAGGAGCTGTGGGTGGTGGATGGCTCCGCCGTGGACCTGCACAATGCCGGCGGCGGCCTCTTCGCCCGCGACATCCTCCACGCCGACGCCAGCTACATCTACATGGCCGGCCGCTGGGTGCAGGCAGTCGTCCCGGTCACCGTGGCCCTGAACGATCCGGCCATCGGCCTGGTGACAACGGTAGACACCTTCCTCAATACCGCCAGCAACACGGCGCAGACCGGCGGCACCGGCGGCACCGGAGATGATGGCGATGATGACGACGGCAGTCCCAGCGGCGGCGGCAGCTCCGGGTGCGGCACCGCCGGCGTGGAAACCGTCACTGCCGGGACCGATTCCGACTGCAAATCATTGGTCACGGTCTGGTTCAACGGCTGCACGAACTCCGTCTATGTCACCAGCACCAAGGATCTTTCCAATGTGGTCCTCGAGATGTGCGACGGCACCCGCTACAAGCACGACGATCTCACCTGCGGTCCAACCGGCTGGTTTGCATCGCCCGACGGCAAGAACATCGTCCGCGTCTGGGTCAAGTCCGGCTGTTACATGTCCGGCGACGGTCCCGGCTACGGCTGGCGCGTGGAAGGTCCCTGCGTCACCGGCTGCTGTGACAACGCCCCGGTCATCCGCAACCCCGCGCCGGTCGTGGAGGCCGCCTTCAACTGCATCCGCAGCTTCACCACTTGGAGCAACAACAGCGGCTGCAGCAAGTCCGGCGGCGGCACCCAGACCTACAACCAGTGCATCTCCCACCGGAACACCTTGCGGGACGCCTGTAATTCCATCCGATGAACGCCCATCCCCCCATCCACTCCGGTCTGGCGCGACGCGGTCGCTTCCGGGCCTTCACGCTGATCGAACTGCTCCTGGTGCTGGCCGTGCTGGTGGTGCTCGCCGCCGCCGCGCTGCCGATGCTCACGTCGGAGATCGACGACCGTGCCCGGCTCAAGGAAGAGGAATACCTGAAGGCCATCGGCGCCGCGGTCGAGAGCTACACCCTCCGAACCCGGTCGATTCCCTCGCACACCAACTTCGCCGCCGCCATCGCTCCCGAACTGGGCACCACGCCGACGCGCCTGCTGCAGAATGACCGCAAGCTGCCCCGCCTGGTGCTGATCGACGAACGCCTTCGCATCGGCACCAACAGCACCTCTGGCCTGCCCTTCACCCAGACCGTGGACGGCTCGCTCGCGCCGGTGTCGCCGCGGATGATGCTGATCTCGTCCGTGGGCAAGGAGCTGCCCTCGACGCTCGCGAGCGGAGTCGTTTCCTCCAACGTGTTCGACGCGCTGTGGACCAATTCGCCGAACCAGATTCCGTCGGGCTGGTCGTGGAGCGGCAAGGGAGAGGATCTCAAGATCCAGCGCATCCAGATGAGCGACTGGTTCGTGCAGCTGGCGCTCAATGCCCAGGGCGTGCCCTACGGCAGCTACAGCCTCGACAACGTTTCCACGAACGTGATGAGCGGTTCGCCGCGCAGCGTCTGGGTCCTCAAGGGCACCCGCGTCGCGCTCAACGCGCCGGACGGCACGACCCAGGTCGTGATCGTGCAGAAGAACTCCCTCGCCTTCGTCTGCGACAGCGGTTCGTGGCGGTCGGGCGGCGGTGCCCAGGCGGGTTGGACTTCCGATTCGCTGGTCGGTTCCGACCTCGGGCAGGCCGCCACCAGCTTCCTCGCAGCCCCCGCCAATCCGACCGCGGCCGCGACCCAGACCCAGTTCGTGAACGCCCTCAACACCTACCTGGCCGCCTACGTCAATTACGCCAATTCGGGCTTCGCCAACCAGACCTACGCCACGGCCACGGCCTCCGCCCAGACCAACCTGCTGACCACCCTTGATCAGTTGATTCAATAACCCTTCAAGGAGCACCCCCATGCTCAAACTCAACTCTCAATCCGCCTCTGCGGCCCAGGCCCAGAAGCTGCCTCCCGGCACACTGCTGGGCGTCTCCTGGCTCAACGGCCGGTTCTCTGCCATCGCGCTGCACAAGGGTGCCCTCGGCATCGCCTGGACCAACCCCTCGCCGGTCTCCACACCGGCCGAGTTCCTGGTCGCCCTGCGGGAGGCGGTCAAACGCACCGCCTTCCAGGGCACCAACGTCTCGCTCGTGCTCCTGCATCCGCAGTTTCATCAGCACTGGGTGGACGTGCCCACGGGCAAGGCGGGTTCCCTGAGCAAATACCTTCAGCGCCAGGTCCAGCAGCACAAGCCGTTCAGCGGCGCGGCGACGTGGGCCTTCCAGCTCACGGTGCCGACCAAGGCCAGCGGCGGCGCGCTGCTCCATCTGATGCCGACCGAGCTTTACGAGGGCATCGTGGAGGCCTGCAACGATGCGGGACTGCACCTGGGCACGTTGACGCCCGGCTCCGAAGTGCTGCGCTCCCAATTGCGCCAGCTCCCCTTGCGCGACGACGAAATCACGCTCGTCGCCGCCGCCCACGGGGAAACGACCACCGTGTTGGTCGCCCGCGGTGACACGATGCCGCTGCTGGTCCGCACCCTGCCCGGCTCCTGGAGTCAGGACGCCGGCCGGGTCGCGGTGGACCTGAACCGGACGCTGCTCTTCGCCCAGCAGCAGTATGGCGTGGTCGTGTCCAATGCGTGGCTCGCGGATGCCGAGGCGGCCGAGCGGGTTCCCGGTCTCGCGGGGTTCCTTGAAGTCCCGTTGAAGGCGAGTTTGGCCCCGGCCGGGGAATTCTCCTGGGCAGAAGAGGCCCTGCGTCTCTCGGTTGGCCCCCAAGTCAACCTGATCAGCCGCGAACACCGTGAGGCGCCTGCCCGGCGGACGGTGATGCGGTTCAGCACCTACTCGGCCATTGGACTCCTGTCCACCGCGTGCGGCCTTACGGCACTCGTGCAATATCACCACCGCGAGGAAAAGCGCGCCATCGGCCGCCTGACTTCGCTCGAACAGGAACTTCAGGGCCGCCACCGGTCGCTGCAGGAGTTTTTCGTCGAAGCCGAACGCAAATCGAGCTTCCTCAGCGCCGCCCAGGCCGACCAGCCGGACCCGGTTCCCACCTGGGTGCTGGGCGGGGTCACCGAGGCGCTGCCTCGGGATCTCGTGCTCACCAACCTGACGCTGCTGGCGGAAACGAACCAGTGGCGGGTCACCCTCAGCGGCGCCCTGCAGCCGGTCTCGGACGCGATGCCGGCCCCGGACGTGAACCGGCTGGCGCGCGAGTTTGCCCTCCGGCTGAACGAGGGACCATTGGGGCTGACCTTTGACCCCCTCACCCTGCGGGACCTTTCCACCAACGCCCCGGCGGCCGCCGACGCCAAAGGCGGCGTGGAATCCGGTTCCCTCAATGCCTGGGCCAGCCGCCTGCGGGAGTTTGCCAACCTGCCGCCGTCCCGCTCCCGCGAATACCTGCTGCAAGGAGTCCTGCGATGAAAACCCCGCCGCCGCTTCCCACCGCCCAAACCCCGGCCCGGCCCCCGGCCCGGCCGCCGCAGACCGGGTTCCAGCGCAAGGTGCTGCCCCGGCTGATGTTCATCCTGCCGTTTGCGTGCAGCGCCACCCTGCTCTGGTGGTCGCTCGATCGGATCCGGCCCGTCATCCGGGAATCGGAAGAACTGACCCGGCGCACCAGCAAGCTCACCCAGCAGATCGAGGAGATGGAACTGCGGCGCCAGGCACTCGAAAGCGAAAACGTCACCGGCCGGTATTCCGCCGCCATGGAACGCCACTTCGCCACCCAGGAGGCCATCGCCGGCTGGTTGGATGAACTCCGGGACAAGGCCATCACGCTGGCACTCGATTTCAATCCGCGTTTTGGCGAGGCGGAAAACCAGACCGTAGGCGCCGAAAATCTCGTCATGGTGCCGGTCACCTTTGAGGTGAAACCCGCCCTCGGCATCCAATCCCAGCGCAACGCCTACCAGCGTCTGCTGGAATTCACCCACTACCTCGCGACCCACCCGAAACGTGTGGACATCCGCAAGCTGAACCTCGCCGGCCGCAACGGCACTGCGGCGAAGGCCACCTACAACCTCCAACTCTGGGGCATCGCGCCCAAGCCATGAAAAAACTGCTGCGCAACCGCTTCGTCGTGGCCGGCCTCGTGGTCGTCGCCCTCGGCAGCGTCTTCTTCAATTCCCGCAAGGAGCTTCGCCGCGCGCTCGGCCCGAAGTTCGCGCTCGGCCGCAAGGCTGTTCCCAAGATCGGCGGCGCAGCGGGACCGGTCACGCCGGCCGCACCGTTGCCCGTGCTCCCGACCGGGGAATCCACGATTCGCCGCGAGCTCGCCCGCAGCCGGATGGAACGTTGGCTGCAGGCGCCGGATCGCGATCCGTTTGCCTACCTCAAGCCGGTCAATGCCCGGCCGAGCATCATCCCATCTGCCAAGCCCGAGACAATGCTGGTCTCCGCCATCTGGCGCCAGGCGGGCCAGCAGTTTGCGGTCATCAACGGCCGCGTCCTGCGTGAAGGCGAGGAAGCATTTGGCCACACCGTCGAGCGCATCGAAAACGGCGCGGTTTTCCTGAGCCATCCGGCCAACGGGGAAATCCGGGCGGAATTCCCCGCCTTCGATCGCCTACCGGACGCGAAGGCTCCCACGGCCACGGCCGGACCGGTTCCCCCGCCGTCCGCCGAGTCCGGCACCCGCCAACCCCAAGCCGGCGGCTGAGTTCAGTTCTCCCCCACCCCCACAGAACACACACATCAATCCCATGAACACCCCCACACCACCGGTCCCACCGCGGGCCCGTCGCCTCTGGCAGGCGGCGATCACTATCACCTTGGCCGGCATTGCCGCCGGCTGCGCCTCCACCCGCGACCCCAAGAAGGAGGTCACCCCCTGGCAACGGGAACACAATCCCGACCGCGGGCCCGAATTCCGGACCCGCCTCGCCGACAACGAATGGAACGCCGCCGAGGAGCGCGCCCGCGCGGGCACGTCCACGAACGTGGCGCCGGTGAAGGCCGAACCGGTTCCGTCCGCCAACGGAACGGCACTGCCGGGAACCGAGGCGGCGGCCAACAAGACCCTCTACACCTTCAAGGCCGCCGGCCTGGAGTTGAAGGCGGCACTGGCACTGTTCGCCCAGGCCAACAACCTCAACATCGTTCCGGACAACGATGTCACCGGCACGGTCACCCTCGATGTCCGCGACCTGCCGCTCGAAGCCATCATGCGCGCACTGCTGGAGGCGAACGACTATTCCTGGAGCCTTGAGCACGGCCTGATCCGTGTCCGCGGTGCCGAAACCCGCACCTTCCAGATTGATTACCTGCGGATGAACCGCACCGGCTCGGGAACGAGCTCGGCGAACCTCGCCAGCGGTGCGAGCGGGGGCTCGGGTGGCGGCGGCGGTGCCGGTGGCGGCGCGGCCGGAGGCGGTGGTGGTGGTGGTGCGGCCGGAGGCGGTGGTGGTGCCGGCGGTGGTGCGGGCGGCGGCGGGAGCAACGGTTCTTCAGTCGCCCTGACCGCCCAGAATCCGGTTAATTTCTGGCAGGAACTCAAGGGCGAACTCGACAAGCTCGTCACCGACAAGGGCCGCGAAAACCTCGCCATCAACATGACGGCGGGACTGATCCAGGTCACCGACCGCCCTTCCGCGCTCAAGCGGATTGAGGGTTATGTGAAGAGCTTGGACCGGACGATTCACCGCCAGGTGGACATCGAGGCCCGGCTCTACGACGTCACGCTGAACGACCAGTTCCAGTTCGGCATCGATTGGTCCCAAGTGGCCCGGATGTATGGCTCCGGACTCGGCGTCAGCGGGGCCACGGCACCGATCAATCCCGCGGGTGGCTTCGATCTGAAGCCGGACACATTCACGATGGTGTTCCAAAATCAGAACACTTCGGTGGTCGTGGATGCGCTTCAGGAGATGGGCGAGGTGCAGGTGATTTCCAAGCCGCGCATCCGGACCATGAACAACCAGACCGCGCTGATCAAAGTTGGCACGGAAATGCCCTTCTTCTCGAAGTCCGTCACGGTCCTGCCCACCAACGGCGGCGCCGGCAACAACGCGCTGGATGCCGAACAGGTGCAGACGGTCACCGTGGGAACGATCTTGGCGATCACGCCTCAGGTCTCTACCGACGACTGGGTTACGCTCGACATCTCTCCGGTCCTGACTGGACTCCTCGAGGTGAAATCATCCCGGACTGGCGACACCACCGCGCCGGTGCTCGACATCAAGCAGGCCTCGACACTGATCCGGGTGCGGGACGGCTCGACCATCGTCATGGGCGGCCTGATCCAGACTTCGCAGGCCAACACGCGCCGCAAGGTGCCCGTGGCCGGCGACATCCCGCTGCTGGGGAATCTTTTCAAGGGCCGTTTTGACGCCGCCCAGAAGCGCGAGCTCGTGATGCTCATCACGCCGCGCATCGTCGAATGACCCCGCTTATGGCCCGCAGGGCAGTCCATCCCGTGGGGGGAGCCCGGCAACCGGATTCAATGGGGGTTGAATCGCGGTGGTCGGGGGGCTGTCCGGGCGTGGCGGCCCGCCGGTGAGCTGAAAGGCCACCGGCGGGCCTTTCCAAAGGCCCTTCCGTTCGGGGAAGTAGCGCAGTGCAAAGACAAACCCCGGTCCGCAAGGACCGGGGTTTATCATTAGCAGGAAATGATGCCAACCGCGCTCTGCCTATTGCCGGCGCCGGCGCTTCACGTTCAGCTGGGTAAGCGAGTGCAACAGGGCGGCCTGAACCGAGGCGTGCTCTTCCTCGGTCAGTTTCTCCGCCAGACGGGCCTCGGCGCGCTTGCGGGCCTCTTCGGCCTTCTGCTCGTCGATGTCGTCGGCCTTGATCGCCATGTCCGTCAGCACTGCCACACGATCGCCGGTGACCTGGACAAACCCCTCGCCGACCGCCAACGGGAATTCCTCGCCGCCTTTGCGGGCGATGATTTCGCCGTGGGTGATCTGCGTCATCAGCGGGATGTGCATCGGAAAGATGCCCATCTCCCCTTCGACGCCCGGCAGCGTGACCATGTCCACGTCGGCGGAGTAAACCTTCGCCTCGGGGGTGACGATTTCGAGTTTGAGGGTGGCCATTGTTTTGAGTTCCGTCCGCCGGTTTCACCGCGGTCCGCTTCCGAAAAGCCGGATCGCGCCGAAGCGACGGATGTGAGCAGCCGCGTCAGTCCTTGATCTCGTCGATGCCGCCGCGCATGTAGAAGTTGTTTTCCGGCACGTCGTCGTGCTTGCCCTCCAGGATTTCCTTGAAGCCTCGCACGGTCTCGGCGACCGGCACCTGCTTGCCTTCGCGGCCGGTGAAGACCTGCGCCACCGTGAACGGCTGGCTCAGGAACTTCTGGATCTTGCGGGCGCGGAAGACGGTCGTCTTGTCCTCCGGGCTCAGTTCGTCCATGCCGAGAATCGCGATGATGTCCTGCAGATCCTTGTAGCGCTGGAGCACCTTCTGCACACCGCGGGCGACGTTGTAGTGCTCCTCGCCGACGAACTCGGGCGCAAGCGCACGGGAGTTGGAGGCCAGCGGGTCCACGGCCGGGAAGATGCCCAACTCGGCGATGGAGCGCTCCAGCACGATAGTCGCATCCAAGTGCGCGAATGTCGTGGCCGGCGCGGGGTCGGTAAGGTCGTCCGCGGGAACGTAAACGGCCTGGAAGGAGGTGATGGAGCCCTTCTTGGTCGAGGTGATGCGTTCCTGCAGGTTGCCCATCTCGGCGGCGAGCGTCGGCTGGTAACCGACGGCGCTCGGCGTGCGGCCGAGGAGCGCGGACACCTCGGAACCCGCCTGCGAGAAGCGGAAGATGTTGTCCACGAACAGGAGCACGTCCTGGTTGTGCTCGTCGCGGAAATACTCGGTCACGGCGAGGGCCGAGAGCGCGACGCGCAGACGGGCACCGGGAGGTTCGTTCATCTGGCCATACACCAGACCGATTTTGGAGCCTTCCTCGAGGATCGGCAGGCCGTTGTCGCCGACCAGCGGATGCCCCTTGGCGTCCTTCTTGGTCTTGATGACGTTGGCCTCGATCATTTCGTTGTAGAGATCGTTGCCCTCGCGGGTGCGCTCACCGACGCCCGCGAACATCGAGACGCCGCCGTGCAGCTTCGCGATGTTGTTGATGAGCTCCATGATCACGACGGTCTTGCCGACGCCGGCGCCACCGAACGCGCCGACCTTGCCGCCCTTGAGGAAGGGACAGATCAGGTCAATGACCTTGATGCCGGTCGTCAGGATCTGGGGGCTGGTGGACTGGTCCACGAGCGGCGGCGCGCTGCGGTGGATGGAGTAATACTTGTCCGCCTTGACCGGGCCCTGTTCGTCCACGGCTTCGCCGGTGACGTTGAACACCCGGCCCATGACGCCGTTGCCGACGGGCATGGAGATGGGCTGGCCGGCATCGGTGACTTCCATGCCGCGCTTGAGCCCCTCGGTGGTGCTCATGGCGACGGCGCGAACCCAATTGTCGCCGAGGTGCTGTTGCACCTCAAGCGTCAGCCGGGTGGCACCCTGACCCGGAAGCGTGTAGTCAATGGTCAGGGCGTTGTAGATCGCCGGCAGGGCGCCGGAGAATTCCACGTCCACAACCGGACCGATGATCTGAACGATTTTGCCTTTGTTCATGGCGGAATTTGAAATGGTGACGGAAAAACTGGTGATTCGCTGCTTCAGCCCATCGCCATCGCGGCGCTGGTGATTTCGAGAAGTTCCTTGGTGATGTTGGCCTGACGCAGCTTGTTGTATTCGAGCGTGAGGTCCTTGATGAGCTGCTTGGCATTGTCGGTCGCGTTCTTCATCGCGACCATCCGCGCGGACTGTTCCGAGGCCTTGGCTTCCAGCAGGAACTGGAACACCTGATAGTTCAGGTAGTGCGGCAGCAGGGTGCCGAGCAACTGCGCCGGCGCGGGCTCAAAAAGATACTCCTGCGCGGCCTGTCCAAGATCCTTCGCCTCGCCTTTGCCGGAGATTTCCGCATCCAGCGCGGTAATGCGCCCGGGCAGAAGCGTGCGGACCTCGGGCTTCTGGGTCAGCGTGTTGATGAAGTTCGTGAAGAGCACGTCCACCTGATCGGCCTTGCCGCTGGTGAACAGTTCCTGGGCAAACTTCGAGATGGCCCGGGCCTCGGCAAACGCCGGGATGTCCTTGTAGGTGAACTCGGCCGCCAGCTCGCGCTTCAACCGGGCCGCCCACTGGGATCCTTTGCGGCCGGCGCAGACGAACACGGTGGTGTCCTTGTCAAACTTGACCGCCTCGCGAAGCAGGTTGGTGTTCAGAGCACCGCAGAGCCCCTTGTCCGAGCTGATAAGGATGACCGCCCGCTTGCGCAGGGGGCGATGTTCCGTCAGCGGGTGCGTGAACTCGCCCGCACCGGCGGTTGCGGCCGCCAGAACCTCGTTCATGAGGGTCGCATACGGCCGGCCGGCCAACGCGGCCTGCTGGGCCTTGCGCATCTTGGCCGAGGCGACCATCTGCATCGCCTTGGTGATCTGCGCCGTGTTCTTGACCGACTTGATGCGGCGCCGGATGTCGCGTGTGCTGGGCATGGTTCAATCCCGCGGTCGCCCGCGGAGCAGGTGACGACGTTAGCGGTAGCTGGCCTTGAACTCGCCGAGAGCCGCCTTGAGTTCCGCCGCGATGGCGTCGGAGATGGCCTTCTCGTTGCGGATCTTGTCGAGCAGCGCCGACTTCCGGGTGGACAGGAAGTCGGTGAGTTTGCCTTGGAAGTCCTTCACCTTGTCCACCGCCACGTCATCAAGGAAGTTGTTCTGC
>CAIWAH010000021.1 GCA_903910585.1 uncultured Verrucomicrobiota bacterium | reverse complement strand
GATGGAGATCACGAGGCGCAGGTTGGCCTCAACCATCTCCGTCTTGGCCTGCAGCGCCTTCTTCTCGAAGTCCTTCAGCCGCTTGAAGGCGTCCAGATACTCCTGCGACGTCATGCGCACGAACTGCTCCAGCGCCCGGGACTTCTGCTCCTCGGCGTGGATGATCGCCTGCACCTGCGCCACCTTTTTCTGCGGCTGCAGCTGGTGGATCGTGTTCACGCTGGTGAGGAACTTGTCGTGGATGTTGTCCGCGACGAGGCACATTTCCTCGATGACCTTCTGCTTGTAGTAAAATTTCGGGAAGGTCTTCTGGAGCTTCTCGTCGATCTTGCGGTATTCGACGAGGATCTTCTCCCGCTTCGACGCACTGCCGGCCTCGTTCAGCTCGGCCCATTTGGCGTCCACCTGCTGGTCGATGGCGCGGACATCCTTCACGAGCTTGCGGAGCGCCTTGAGATGCTCGTCGCGGGTCTCGATCTTCTTGTCCACGATCACCCGGTCAAAGCGCTCCTTCGGCGGCTCGGAGATCAGCTTCTCGGCCAGCGCGATGTGCTCTTTGCCGGCGAAACCGAAGCTGTAGATGATCCGCTTGACCTCGTTCTCGTTGTCCTCGATGCGCTTGGAAATCTCGACTTCCTGTTCGCGGGTCAGCAGCGGGACCTGCCCCATCTGCTTGAGATACATCCGGACCGGGTCGTCGAGGATGTCGAGGCGGGCCTTGTCATCCGGCTGCTCCTCTTCCTGCTCCGCCGCCTTCGGCCGGTCCACCTCGGCCTGATCCACGATGTCGATCTCGAGGTTCCGGAGCTTGATGTAAATTTCGTCGAGATCCTCGGCCGTGACCAGGTTATCCGGCAGGGCGTCGTTGATGTCGCCGTAGGTCAGGTAACCCTGTTCCTGAGCGAGACGGACGAGTTCCTTGATCTTTTCGGTCAGGTCCGCGCCGGAAGAGCTCTTGAAAGCGCCTACCGTGGGCGGTTCCGCGCCTTCAGGCCCGGCCGCATTCACGGGGATCATCGGTGGCCCGCCGGCCTCGTCGAATTCAGGGGCCGGTCCAGCAGGCTTGGCGGCCTTGGCGAGGGCGAACTTCGCGGAAGCGGCCTTCAGCGCCTCGGTGGTGGCGGCGGAAGGGGGCGATTTCGCCTTCTTCGGAGCGAGCACGACCGGCGGCGCCTTGACGGCCTTGGAAACCGGCGCGGCCTTGGGCGCCGGAACCGCCTTGGCAGCCGGAGCCGCCTTGACGACTGGGGGCGCCTTGGGGGCGGGGGCCTTGGGCGCCGGCGCCTTCGGGGCGGCGGGCTTTTTGGCCGGAGCCTTGGCAGCAGTCTTCTTCACTTTCGAAGTAGGCATAAAACAAAGTTCCCCCGGTGGACCGGGGGTTGCGAACAAGCGGCGGACTATCCGAACCGGTCTGGCGTTAGTCAAGGCCACCGGCAGGTTGGCTCAGTCCGGGAGACCGCCCACCGTCTCCCCAATACCACCGCCCGAACAACCGCAGGCCCCCACTTTCCTCCGGCACGGTTTTCCCGGAAGCCGGTCCAAAGCTGTGGACGGAATTGAACGGGGCTTGGCTTGCCACCTCCCAGCCGGTGCCTACGCTCGCCGCCATTCGTCCCATGAACACCGAGGAGCAAATCAGCCAGTTCCGCGCCACTTACGCCGCCGTCCGTGCCGAGATCGGCAAGGTCATGGTCGGGCAGGACGAAATCGTCGAGGGCACGCTCACCGCCATCCTCGGGGGCGGCCATGTGCTGCTCGAGGGCGTGCCGGGCCTCGGCAAGACCCTGCTCGTGCGCACGCTGAGCGAGGTGCTGGAACTCAGCTTCAGCCGCATCCAGTTCACGCCGGACCTCATGCCGGCCGACATCCTCGGCACGAACCTTGTCATGGAGGGCGCCGACGGCCGCCGGGCCTTCGAGTTCCAGAAGGGGCCGGTCTTCGCGAACATCGTCCTGGCTGACGAAATCAACCGCGCCACGCCCAAGACCCAGTCCGCGATGCTGGAGGCGATGCAGGAAAAGCAGGTCACGGCCGGCGGCGCGAACCGGCCGTTGCCCAAGCCGTTCTTCGTGCTCGCGACGCAGAACCCTATTGATCAGGAGGGCACCTACCCGCTGCCCGAGGCGCAGCTCGACCGGTTTTTCTTCAAGCTCGTCGTCGGCTATCCGACCCGCGATGAACTGACCGAGGTGCTCAACCGCACGACCGAGGGCGAACAGGTCACCCCCTCCAAGGTGCTCGACGGTCCCGGTCTCATGGCGCTCCAGCAGCTCGTCCGGGAAGTCCCCATCGCCACCCACGTGAAG
>CAIWAH010000020.1 GCA_903910585.1 uncultured Verrucomicrobiota bacterium | reverse complement strand
TCCCGAATCGGCATCCACTGCGATCGCCCGCAGCGAATGACCGTCCTCCAGCGCCGTAGCCATCCACAGCAGGCGGTCCCAGATCACCGGCGAGGACCAGCCGCGCCCCGGCAGATCGGTTTCCCACACGACGTTTTCCGAGGCCGACCAGGTGACGGGCAGATGCCGCGAAGGAGTGGTGCCGTCGCCGCGCGGACCCCGGAACTCCGGCCAGGGCTCGGCCAGGCCGCAGAGGAACCAGCCGGCAAACGTGGCGGCGAGCAGAGGGCGAATCATGGAAACCAGCGTGAACTGCCGGTCACCGCCCCGTCCACTCTCCAGAACCGGTATTCGGAATGGCGGCTTGCGGATTCACCGGCCGCCGCCTACGCCCAGCGGCGAGTCTTCGCCGATGAAACCGCAACCAGCGCCGCCCTGCCCCCGTCGGCTCGCCTTCACCCTGATCGAATTGCTGGTGGTGATCGCCATCATCGCCATTCTGGCTTCGATGCTTTTGCCCACGCTCGCGTCGGCCAAGGAGAAGGGCGCCCGCACGCAATGCGTCAGCAACAACCGTCAGCTCGGACTCGCGGTGCAGATGTATGCGATGGACAGCCAGGACTACATGCCGTGGCCGAATTGGGAGAACAGCCAACGCGGCTGGCTCTATCAGCCGACCGGCGGACGGGCCCCGGATCCGCTGAGGACGAACGAACTCACCTTCATCGAGGCGGGGCTCTACTTCTCGTATCTGAAGGAGCGGAAGGTTTACAGCTGCCCCCTCGACCGGACCAACGACGTCTCGTGGCAGAAACGCCGCCAGCGGATCTCCAGCTACATCATGAACGGCGCGGTCTGCGCCTTCGGCCGCAACACCACCCGGACCTTCAAGCTCGGCTCCTTCAACCCGGCCGCCTACGTGATGTGGGAGCCGGACATCAAGAACTTCGGCGGCGTCTGGGGCGCCAACAAGGGCCACGATGCCAGCCAGTATCCGAACAGCGAGGAAGGCGTCGGCCGCCGGCACAAGAAGGGCGCGGTCATCACGGGATTCAGCGGGCAGGTCCACTTCATCCGCTACGAGGACTTCCAGCGCGAACAGGTCCAGAACAAGCCCGGCCTGCTCTGGTGCGTCCCGGACTCCAAGACCGGCGAGTAAGCGTCGGCGCCCGAAACCGCGGCCCGGCCGACTCCCACCGAGAGCCCGCAATCATCCACACCTGTCGGCCCCATGCCAGCATCCGCCCCGGTGATTGAGTTGGAGCACGTCCGCCTCCGTCCGCTTCGTGCCGCGGATGCGGAATCGCTCCAGATCCACCTCAGCCACCCCGCCGTCACCGAACGGACCAGTTTTCCGGAAATCTCGCCGGCCTTGGTCGAAGGCATGATCGGGCGGGCACAAAGCCGCTGGGCCGCCGGCGAACCTTCCCGCTGGGCCGTGGCGTTGCGGCAGGACGATCAGCTGATCGGCACCTGCGGTTTCAATGAATGGTCTGAGGTCCATCGCTGGGCAGAAATGGCCTTCGACCTGACGCCTCACTGGTGGGGAAAAGGCGTGATGCGGCAGTCCGTGGCCGCGGCGCTGGGTTGGATCTTCGAGCAGGAATTGGCCGAGCGGGTGCAGGCGCTCGTCCGGATCGACAATCTTCGTTCCCAGGGACTGCTCGAACGGTCCGGCTTTGTCCGCGAAGGATGCCTGAAGAGCTTTCGGATCTGTCGGGGCCAGCGGCACGATTTCCATCTCTACGCCGTGCTGGGTCCGGATTGGCTCGCCGCCCGGGAAAAGTTCCCCGCCGCGAGTGGTTGACCACGGGCGGCACTAATCTGGGCGGCCATCCGCGTTTCACCCGGAAACGGGATTGCACCGAGCGTTGGCACCTGCGACCAACCCCGCGCTCCCATGAGTCGTCCCGTCTCCAAGAACTATCCCTGGCTGGTCGTCGGCATGCTGTGGTTCATCTGCCTGTTCAATTACGCCGATCGGCAGGCCATCAGCGCGGTATTTCCGGCGCTGAAAAAGGAGTTCGGCTTCACCGACACCGAACTCGGCGGCATCGGTTCGGCCTTCGGCTACGTCTATGGTGCCGGCGCGATCTTCGCCGGCTGGATCGGTGACCGCGTGGCCCGCCGCCATCTGATTCTGGGCGGATGCATCTTCTGGAGCTTCGTGACGATCATGACCGCCTGGTGCGGCAAGGCGTGGCAGTTCGTCACGGTGCGGGCACTCGAGGGCTTGGGCGAAACCTTCTACTTCCCGGCCTCGATGTCGCTGGTCAGCGACTATCACTCGCGGAAGACGCGCTCGCGCGCCATGTCCGTCCACCAGTCGAGCGTGTATGCGGGCACAATCCTCGGCTCGTGGGTGGGCGCACTCCTGGCCGAGCATTACGGCTGGCGGTGGGGCTTCTACCTGTTCGGCGGCGGCGGCCTTGTCCTCGCGGCCGTGCTTTATGCCTTCCTGCGGGAACCGGTCCGCGGGGCCTCCGAAGCGGTCGCGGGCGTCGCCCCGGAACCGCCGGTGCCGTTCCTCACTGCGGTCCGAGATGTCGCGAGCCGCCCCACCGCGTGGTTCCTGATGCTGGTCTTCGTGCTGGCCAACTTCGTCGCGACCATCTTCCTCACCTGGACCCCGACGTTCCTGGTCAACAAGTTCAACTTCAAGCTGGCGGCGGCCGGGCTGTCCGGGGCGGCGTTCATCCAGATCGCCAGCGCGCTGGCCGTGCCGCTGGCCGGTTATGTCGCCGACACCCTGGCGGCGCGAAATCCCGGCGGCCGCATCCTGGCCCAGGCGGCCGGCCTGCTGGTGGGGGCGCCGTTTGTCTTCTTCGTCGGCTCGACCGGCAGCGTGAGCACCCTGCTCCTGAGCATGATCGTGTTCGGCGTCTGCAAGGGTTTTTACGACGCCGGCATCTTCGCCTCGCTCTACGACGTGGTGCCGCCGCGTTCCCGCGCGACGGCCGCCGGCCTCATGAATACGGTGGGCTGGGGACTTGGCTCGCTCGGGCCGCTGCTGACGGGCTGGTATAGCGACCACGGGCCGCACGGCAGCAAGGTCGAGAACATGAGCCACTTCATCGCCTACAGCGGCGGCGCCTACGTGGTTGGCGGCATGCTGTTGCTCGCGGCGGGCCTCCATTTCGTCCGGCGCGACTTCGCCGGGGGCGGCCAACGGCCGGCGGGACACTGAAGGCGTTTTCTTCCGAGTGACTCGACCGAAACGAGCGAAACTAAGAAAACGTGCGTCCTTTTTCGCACCGCTGCGTCTGTCCGGGTGTATGAGCAATTTCATCTCGTTGAACGAACCCGCGGCCGTCCGCTCGGAGGTCCGGCGCCGCTATGGCCAGATCGCCCTCACCCCGGCCGGGGGCGGCTGCTGCGACAATTCGGCCGAGCCGAGCTGCTGTTCCGGCACGGACGCAGCGAAGCTCGGCTATCACGCGACCGACGAGGCGGCGGTGCCCGAGGGCGCCAACCTCGGCCTGGGCTGCGGCAATCCCGTCGCCATCGCCACCCTCCGTCCCGGCCAGACCGTGCTGGATCTCGGCAGCGGCGCCGGCTTCGACTGCTTTCTTGCCGCCCGCGCGGTCGGAGAATTCGGACACGTCATCGGCGTGGACATGACCCATGAGATGCTCGCGCGCGCGCGGGAAAACGCGAAGAAGGGCGGCTACCGGCAGGTCGAGTTCCGGCTCGGCGAGATCGAGGCGCTGCCGGTCGCCGACAATTCCGTGGATGTCATCCTTTCGAATTGCGTGCTGAACCTTTCGCCGGAAAAGGACCGGGTCGCCCGGGAGGCGTTCCGCGTTTTGAAACCGGGCGGCCGGCTGGCAGTCAGCGATCCCGTCCGCACCGCCGATCTCCCCCCGGAACTGGCCAACGAACCCGCACTGCACTGCGCCTGCGCCGCCGGAGCGGCCACCATCGGCGAATGGGAGACCTGGCTCGCGGCCGCCGGTTTCGCCAGCATCCGGATTTCGCCGAAGGACGAGAGCCGAAGCTTCATCCGCGAATGGGCGCCGGGAACGAGGGTTGAAGACTGCATCGTATCGGCCACCATCGAGGCCACGAAACCGCTCTGATCCGTCCGCCGGCCGAATGTCTGCCATGAACCGCGCTTCCCACGCCGATGCCCCGCTCGCCTTCGAGGCGGTGTATGACCGCTTCGGAGCCGAGTTGCAGGGGTTTCTTCGCCGGCGGATCCGCGACACGGCCACCGCCGATGACCTGCTCCAGTCGGTCTGGCTGAAGGTTCATGAACGGCTGCCGGAACTGCGGGCCGCCGACCGGGTGGCCCCGTGGCTCTTCCAGGTCGCACGGCACGCCCTGATCGATCACCAGCGGCGTATGCGTCCCACGCAGCCGCTCCCGCCGGAGGTCGCACCGGAAGCCGAAGGAGCCGCCCCCCCCGACCTTGGGCCGGCGGTGCTACGGTTCCTTGACGTCCTGCCCGAGGAGGATCGGGAAGCGCTGCGTCTGACGGAATTCGAAGGCCTCACCCAGCGGGAACTGGCCGATCGGCTCGGACTGTCGCTGTCGGGCGCGAAATCACGGGTTCAACGCGCCCGGGCCCGCCTGAGGGAGGAACTGGAACAATGCTGCCGGTTCGAGTTCGACCGCCGCGGGAACATCATTGAGGCGCATCCCTACGGAACCGAATGCGCGCCGGAGTGCCCATGCTGAGACCTTCGCTCCTCGCCGAATTCATCGGCACCTTCGCCCTCGTCTTTGCCGGCACCGGCGCCATCGTCATCAACGCCGCCACGGGTGCCATCACCCACGTCGGCATCGCACTCACCTTCGGGCTGATCGTGCTCGCCATGATTTACACGTTTGGCGATGTGAGCGGGGCACACCTGAATCCGGCCGTGACGATTGCATTCGCCACTGCCCGGCGTTTCGCCTGGCGGATGGTTCCCGGTTACCTCATCGCGCAGACCGCAGGCGCACTGGCTGCCAGCGGTCTCCTTCGCCTGCTCTTTCCGGCGGATGCAAAGCTCGGCGCCACGTTGCCAACCGGATCAGCGCTGCAGAGTTTCGTGCTCGAATGCGTGCTCACCGCGCTGCTGATGCTCGTGGTGCTCAACGTGTCCACCGGCGCCAAGGAAAAGGGCATCACCGCCGGCATCGTCGTCGGCTCAGTCATCGCGCTGGAAGCAATGTTCGCCGGGCCGATCTGCGGTGCCTCGATGAACCCCGCCCGTTCGCTCGCCCCGGCGCTCATCAGCGGGCATAGGGAGCACCTGTGGGTTTATCTCGTCGCTCCCACCCTGGGCGCCCTCCTCGCCGTCCCTGTCTATCGGCTCCTCCGCGGCCCCAGCCCCGAGCCGGCTGCTACCGCTCACTGAACACTGGTCACCGCCCTCCATCGTCGTCCCATGCCTCCATTGATCCTGATCCTCTGCACCGGCAATTCCTGCCGTTCCCATCTCGCCGAAGGCATTCTGCGTGCCGCCTCGCAGGGGCGGTTTCGCGTCGCGAGCGCCGGTTCCAAGCCGGCAGGTTACGTGCATCCGCTCGCGATCAAGGCCCTCGCCGAGCTCGGCCTCGACCTCTCGGCCCACACGTCGAAGCACATGAACGAGTTCCTGAACCAGCCGGTCGAGACCGTCATCACCGTGTGCGGCAACGCCGACCAGGCCTGCCCGGTGTTCCCGGGCCAGGTGAACCGACATCATTGGCCCTTTGATGACCCCGCGCATGCCACCGGCACCGAGGAGGAACAGCTGGCCGTATTCCGCCGCGTCCGCGACGAAATCCGCCGGGTGTTTGAAGCCTACGCCGCGGGCCGGTTGGACGCCGCAGGCAAGGTCAACTGACCGGGGCGGCGGCCGAGTTCCCGCCACTCTGCTGCGGGATTCTCCACTCGGATGAAACCGCCGTCGGAGCCGTGGCCCCCTCCTGCGGTTCACTTCTTGATGTCGTCGAAGTAGTCGCGGACCGCGTTGCGGTAGGCCTTGGGAACCTGTTCCTGGTTGAGCGCCGCCTGGGCTTCACTCTGCGCCGCCGTGACCGCCTCCGTGTAGGCGACCTTGCTCTCGCCCTTGATGCTGACGCCCTTGAGCGTGATCGACGGCATCGGCCCGCCCGGCTGGATCTGGCCGCGCACCTTCGTGGGGGCAATGTTGTCGGGCGTGCTGGAATCGCGCTCGGTATGGCCCCGGGCAGCCAGGTCCGGCCGGTTCACGTTGGAGTTGTCCCAGAAGTCGTCAATTTGGTCCGGCATCGTCCACGCACTGGAATCCGACCACGTGCCGACCCCTTTGCCCCCTTTGCCGGATTTCTGGCTGAAGCCGGGGTTGCCGCCGGGACGGGAACCCCAGCCCTGGCAATTCCCGACACAGGCCTGGGCCTTTTGAAGATTCTGGAGGGCGGACATCAGCGCCTGGGCATCGTTCATCTGGTCGAGCAGCTTGCGCAGTTCCCCCTGGGCCTCGGCCAGCCCCTGCTGGCACTCGCCGCTGGAGGCGCCCTGCTTTTTCAGCGCCTCCAGCGCTTTCTGGAGATGTTCGCCGGTCTTGCCGTATTGCTGCCCCGGTTTGACGCCCTTCTGAAGTTCCTCCGCAAGCTTGGCCAGCTGCTCCTTGGTCAGACCGCCCTTTTTGAGCTGGTCCAGCATCTTCTGCAGCGACTCGATGGCGGCTTCTGCCTGTCCGTTCTTGAGCTGCTCGCCCAGGTCCTTGCCCAGCTTCTCCGCCTGCTGCTGCAACTGCGCAAGGGTCTTCGCCATGTCGGCGAGCTTCTCAAGGTCGTGCTCGGCCACCTCCAAATCCTTGAGGAACTGCTCCACCTGGGCGTTCTGCAGCGCCGCCACCGCCTCGTCCAGGCTGGGCAGCGGCATCCCCATGGATTCGGCCTTGCGCGCCAGTTCACTGGCCATCTTCGCCAACGCCTCCTTGGCGGCCTGGGCAGCTCCCGGATTGTTGTCCGCCAATCCCTTGGCGGCTTCCTGAAGCTTCTGCATGTCCTTCTGAAGCTGATCCATGGCGTCTTCCTTGCCCGCCTTGTCGCCGAGCTGCTTTTGGGCCTGCTCGATCGCCTTCTGAAGCGCCTCGGGCGTCTTCTGCGGGGCATTCCCGCCGGGGGTGCGCGCGGCCTGCTCCATCTTCTTCAGCGTCGGATTTTTGGAGAGTTCGGCGCTTTGCTGTTTGAGCTGGTCCGTCGCCTTGGCGAGGTCCTTGAGCGCCTCGTCGCGGGAAAGTTTTGCGGTCTGCAGCCGGTCGCCGAGCTCCTTGACGTCATCCAGGCTCTTGCGGGTGGTTTCCATCGCCGGCTTGCGCTGCTCCAGGCTGCGCTTGGTCAGGGTGGAAAGCTGCTGCCCGGTCTCCTTGATGACCTCCGCGTCCTTCTTCTGCTGCACATGGGCCTGGCTGCGGTATTCCGGGAGGAATCCGAGGGTGACGATCGCCGCCAGCACCGCCACCAGCACCCGGGCCACCCGGGGCAACGCAAGCGGCAGCAGACGTTTCGGATCCACCTGGGCAGCGGCCGCCTGGGCATCCGCCAGGACCAGCTCCTGCCACCGCGAATCCATTGGGCGATGCGACAGTTCGAGGGCCGTCGAGAGGCGTTCCTTGAGGCCCTGTTTTTGGTCCAGCCACCGGGCGGCCTGCTCATCCGTAAGTCTCGGCCAGTAGGCGACCAGCCAGCCGATGAGCGGCGCAACACAGGCCAAGGCCCCGGCCACCTTCACGGTCACAAATGGGATCGGGGCGAGTTTCCAGACCGACAGCACCGCCAGAAACAGCACGGCGCCGAACATGCCACC
>CAIWAH010000019.1 GCA_903910585.1 uncultured Verrucomicrobiota bacterium | reverse complement strand
TTCGAGGTAATCGGGCCGGTATTGCAGCACGCCCATGTGGGAATCGAGGTGGGTGAGGTCCACGCCGAGTTCCAGCGCCCGACGGATTTGGGCGCGGCTCTCGATCAGGGCTTCGCGCGGATTCGACTTGGCGTAAACCTGCGGGGTTTCGTGCCAGAAGTAGCCCTCGGGATCGATGAGCCCCGGCACCTCTGAACGGGGCGCCACCGGCCCCCAGCGATACACCCGCCACTCGGAAGTCTGGCACAGGTGGATCCCGAAATCCCTGTCCGGATTTGCCTTCGCGTAGTTGGCGATTTCCAGCATCCACGGGCACGGAATCAGGATGGTCGCCGAGCGCATGAGCCCGTGTTCCAGGGCGTCAATCGTAGCCACGTTGGCCGAATGGCACATGCCCACGTCGTCGCCGTTGACGATGAGCAGACGGTCGGTCGGGGCATAACCGAGGCGCTCGGCCAGATTGGGCGCCGCCGCGAGGGCAGCGGGAAGGAGCAGCGAAAGCAAGGACAGCAGGGACTTGAACATGCACCGAGCGTTACCGGGCGTCCGCGGCGCGGCCAAGTGCCAAACCGTCGTCCCCGCTCAGGGAGCCGCCGTGCCGATGTCCCCGGCGATCCGCCAGCCCACGGGTGTCATCCGCCAGACGGTCACGTAACGACCCCGGCGCTCGCCCTGCGGTCCGCGGACGACGTAGTCGCCCCAGGTCCAGCCCAACTCGCCACTGACTGCCGCCTCGGCGAACCGGGGCACCCAGGTCAGCCCGCCCGCCGGCAGGTCCCTCAGTTCCGCCACGAGGGCGTCGCGGCCGACGACATTGGGACCAACGGGATTGAGCCGCAGCGACTGCCCATCCGCATATTGCTGGAATGCCCGGGCGGCCCCCTGCTCCGCCGCCAGACGAGCGAACTGCCGGTCCACTTCATACAGTGCCCGGGAGCGTTCCTGGGGCGAAAGCGTCGGCCCGGCCGCCTTCCTGCCGGCGCACCCGATGCATGTCATCGCCACCATCACCGCCGCCCAATTGCCGTTCATGCGGCCTAGTCTGCGATGGGACGTTGCGGGTGCACGCGCAAAATGGAGCAACCCGGCATTGCCAGCTGCCCGGGCCGGCGGAATCCTTTCGCCATTCCCCATGAAGCGCACCGTTTCCCTCCTCTCGCTGACACTGCCTCTGATGCTGATCGCCGCGGATTCCCCGCTGCTCGCGCCCGGCGCCAAACTCGAGAAACTTGGTGACGGTTACGCCTTCACCGAAGGCCCCGCCGCCGATGCCCACGGCAATGTCTTCTTCACCGACCAGCCCAACGACCGCATCGTGCGCTGGGACGCGGCGACCGGCGCCTTCACGGACTGGCTGAATCCCAGCGGCCGCGCCAACGGCACCTATTTCGACGCGCACGGAAACCTGCTCACCTGCTCCGACGACCTGAACCAGCTCTGGTCCATTGCGCCGGACAAAAAGGTCACCGTGCTCGTGAAGGACTTTGGCGGCAAACTGCTCAATGGTCCCAACGACCTGTGGATCCGTCCCGACGGCGCCCTCTATTTCACGGACCCGCTCTACAAGCGGCCTTACTGGAAGCGTGACCCGCAATCGCAACAGGCCGGGCAGCACGTCTATTTCCTCGGCACTGACCGCACCGCTGCGCCCAAGGCCGTCGCCACCGACCTCAAGCAGCCCAACGGCCTCATCGGCACGCCGGACGGGAAAACCCTCTACGTCGCGGACATCGGCGCGGGCAAAACCTACGCCTACGACGTGCAGGCTAACGGCGACCTCGCGGGCAAGCGGCTCTTCTGCAACCTCGGCTCCGACGGCATGACGCTCGACGCCGAGGGCAACGTCTATCTCACCGGCCGTGGCGTGACCGTGTTCGACAAGGAGGGCAAACAGGTTGACCACCTCGCCGTCCCCGAGGGCTGGACCGCCAACGTGACTTTTGGCGGCAAGGACCACGACCTGCTCTTCATCACCGCCAGCAAGTCCGTTTACGGAGTGAAGTTGCGGGTGAAGGGCGCCCCAAGTGTGGTGCGGAAATAATTTGGCAGGCGCATGACGCCACCTCCGCGCAAAGGCGTCATTGGCCTGCGTTGTCCAACTCCCGCCACACCTCCGCGAGGTTGCGCGGGTGAACGAGATGGGCGTTGGC
>CAIWAH010000018.1 GCA_903910585.1 uncultured Verrucomicrobiota bacterium | reverse complement strand
TCTCCACTCCCAGTCCGCGGGCGAGTGCGGCAAATGCGCCGACGATGGCGATGTTCACGAGCAGCGACCAACCGGCCATCCGCCACAGGAATCCGGGATGCCGGGCCAACTGGCGGCAGCCGGCGAGGGCTTGGGCAAAGGATTCCCCGCGCGGCAACCGACGGACCAACCGCAACACGACCCCGTCCTGGCGCAACGTTTCAGTGAAAAATCCCAGATACGTCATCACTCCGGCCACCCCGAACATTCCGCCAACCATCAGCGCGGTCGCGAGATGCCGCTTGTAGGTGGCCAGCAGTTGCCAATTCGGCAAAGCCAGCATGGCGGTGAACAGCAACAGGGCCAGCATTCCCAGCAGACGGTCCACAAACACGCTGAACGCGGCTTCGGCTCCCCGCTCCGGCGCCGCCTTGGCGACATACCACGCTTTCATGACGTCGCCCCCGGCCGTGCCCAGCAGGAAGGCATTGAAGAAATGGGCGACGAAGGAGATCCGGAGGACCGGCGCCAGCGGCAGTTGGATGCCTTGAGCCCGGAGCACTTCGCGCCACCGCAGACCGCCCAGAGCCACCAGCAGCCCGCACGAACCGAACGACAGGATCAAGCTGCCCGCATCAAGCTTGCGGACCGTTTCCCAGACGCCCGCCGGCCCCTGGGTCCACGCGAGCCGGCGCTGTTCCCACTTGTCGAGTGTCTCCCACTGCGGTCCGGAAGTGCCGGCCAACTGCAGCTGGACCTCGTTGCAAAAGATGACGTGAAAAATCACCGCCAGCAGAAGCAGGCAGACGGCAAAGCGGGCGAGGCTGGCCAAGCGGGACCGGCTCACGGAGGCGCCCTATTCCGGTCCCCAGACCGACTTGATGTGGGCGAACCCCTTGGCGACTTCCTCGGCCGGAAGTCCGGGGCTCATCTCCAGCACCTTGATGTGTTCGGGCTTCACCATCGGCTTGATGGCGGCGTAATCAATCATGCCCACCCCGGGCGGACAGTGGTCATGCATCCCCTCCTCGTTCTGGAGCACATCGTGAACGTGAAATCCTCCGAGCCGCTTGGAGAGGTTTTCGACATGGTGCGCGTGGTTGAGGATGAACCCGAGGTTCTCCTTGATCTGGGCATGCCCGCAGTCGTGCCAGTAGCGGACGTTTTCGGGCAGCTCAGCGAGGAACTCGGGCAGATCATGATCGAACGGGATCTCCTCCACGTCCTCCCGGTTTTCGATGCCGAAGAGCAGGCCCTTTTCCCCGGCCGTTTCGGCAAGCTGGCGGATCATGTCGAGTGACCGCTGCATGGGCTCGCCCTTGTATTTCTCGCGGCGGATTTCGAGGTCCTCGACCAGCTTGCGATACTTGTCGGAGTCCTTTTTCCCGGCGAGGACCAGTTCCTCGAGCTTTTCCTGATACTCGACCTTGCGCGAGAACAGTGACCCGGACTTCAGGTCCGCGCTGCCGGAATGCAGCACGATGAGTTTGGCACCGACCCGGTGAGCCGTCTCAATGGTCTTCAGCGTGTGCTTCAGGGCGCTGTCCCGTTCCCGCCGGTCTTCGGCCGAGAACTTGAACAGGTTTGGCGCCGGCCAGTTGATGCCCATGGGCAACGGACAGAAGTTGTGCAGGGTCGAAATCTTGATTTCCCCTGCGTCCACCGCCTCAAGGATGCCCGGCAGCAGGCTGATGCGGATGCCGTGGCTCAGTTCGGCATACTCGAAGCCGAGGGAACGGATTTCCCGCAGCATTTCCCGGCCGCAGGTGTGGCGGCCCGAATTCCAACAGGTTGAAAGCGAATACATGAAAGGCAAAACGCCGGATGCGTTCGGCTAGAACAACATCCGGCGCGTGGAAGTGCAATCTGTGACGACGAATTAAACGTCCGCGTATTTGCGGGACAGCATCGCGTTGAACTTCGCCACCTTCAGCTTGCGGCGGCGGCGTTCGGTAGGCTTCTCGTAATGCCGCTTGGCGCGGACATCGCGCAGCGTGTTCTCACGGTCCACCTTCTTCTTCAACCGGCGCAACGCGCGGTCGATCGGTTCACCCTTTTTCAGTCTGATTTCGCTCAAGTCACTTTCACTCCTTCCCTGCACACGCGGTTCCGGGCTGCAGACAGCCCTGACTCCGCGACCAGCCGGTTCCCGGGGAACTGGCCGGAGTGCAAGTCGGACGGTTCTGGGAACGGTCCGATGCGGGCGGCTGGAATAACGGATTCCCTGCCCATCGCAAGCCTGCGTTTCAGGGATTTTTGGGGAGCCAACGGTCGAACCACCCCAGGGTCCGCGCCCACATGTCGGGCGTGTATGTATGCCCAACATCCGGATACACAATGCTTTGGAACGCTTCCGGACGGCCCGAAGCCTGCCAGGCTTTGCGCGCGGAGGCCTCAATGGCACGGATTCCGGTGACCGGCGAACCGGCGTCCTCATCTCCGTTCAGGCACAGCAGGGCCCGGGGCGCCGCACAGGCGACCACCGCCTCGGTGTCGAAGTGCCGCAGCATTCCGGGCACGTAGTAGTAAATGCCGTGGTATTTCAGCCCGTCGGTTGCGATCAGGTCCTGATAGCGCGTCAGGCACGCCACAGCGACCCCGGCCTGGACCCGCTCATCCACGGCCATCAGCCACCAGGTCCGCGTGGCCCCCATGCTCATGCCCATGGCTCCAATCCGGCCGGCATCCACCTCCGGCCGGCTCGCGAGATAGTCCAAAGCCTGACGGTCATCCCGGACCATGCGTCCCCAAAGCGTCCGTCCCATCCACAGATCAAACTTTGCCGCGGACATCTCTCCGGCGCTGCCTTTCAGCCCATCCGCGCCCTGCCCTTGGCGTTCGCCAAAGCAGGCGGCGTCAATGGCCAGAACGGCGAAGCCGCGCTTAACGAGGGCAGGTCCGGGCGCCACAGGCGTGTGGTTGGTCTCGAACAGCTCCACTTTGCCGTGGTCGTATTCGCCGCCATGCCAATGGTGGTAGAGGATCCCCGGGACCTTGGCGGACGTTGCCTTGGGCAGCAGGAGGACGCCGGGCACGCGATCGCCCAAGCCATTGTCGAAGTGAAATCGTTCGAGCCAATACTCCCCGCGATCTTCCCGCGCCGACGTCGTCACCGCGGGAAGCGGCGGCCGGCCGGGAAATTCGCCGAGAAGTTTTCCCAGCGTGCCGCGGATTTCCCGCTGCCGAGTCGCCCATTCCGCGGGCACGGCGGGAATCTCCAGAACCGGCACCGTCGGCAGCAGTGGACGCACGGTGCCGGGATTTGCTCCTGGGTCAGCGGCCATGACGGAGCTCAACATTGTCAACCCCATGCCGGCGAGCATCGCTGCGGTTGGAAGCTTCATTGTGAACCATGGCCGCTCACCGGGTTCACCGGCACGGAACCATTCCCTGGCGCCGGGAGGCCCACGGTTCCTCGGTGGAAACATCCACCATCGCCGGTTCGTCGGCCTTGGCGGGTGCCAAAATGGCGAGGAACACCACCGGTTCCCGGAAAGGATTGTAGGTGCCGTGAACCTCGCCCTTCGGGATGAGCACCATCTCCCCGGGTTTCAGGATGCGGTAATCGTTTCCGCACCATTGCTCCGCCTGGCCGCTCAGCACGTAGATGATCTCCTCGCGGGTGGGATGATGATGAAACGCATGGCAGCGCCCGGGCTCCATCGTCGCCCGCACCATCAACAAATCCTCGCACGGCACGATGTCCGGTCGGGACAGCCAGGCGTTCAAGGTGAACGGGCTGAGTTCCGTGACGCTTTCGGCCGCGGTGACAAATCGCCGTTGGGAAAGTTCGCTCATGGCACCGTGAAGATGTTTCCGTCCGATTGCGCCTTCCGGCATCAGCGGCGCGGACGCCAGGATCCACTGCGGGGGCCGCGCGACTGACTTCGCCGGCCGCCGCCGCCCGAGTTCCCTCCTGAATGTCCACCTTGGGGCGAAGGCCGGCGAGCCGGTCCAGTTCGCTCCGCCGGCCGCGGGGCCGCTGCCGCCGAGTAGTCAAAACCCTCCGCCCGCCTCCGCACCACGCCCCGGCCGATGAATTTCTCGAGGGAACGCAGCGCGGACTGGTCCTCCGGGGTCACGAAGCTGATGGCGTCGCCAATCGCCTGGGCGCGACCCGTCCGGCCGATGCGATGCACGTAGTCTTCCGCGTGCATCGGGAAGTCGTAATTCACGACGTGCGAGATGCCGTCCACATCGATGCCCCGGGCCGCGATGTCGGTCGCGACCAGCGCCCGGACGGTTCCCGCCTTGAAATCGTTCAGCGCCCGCAGCCGCTGGTTCTGGGAGCGGTTGGAGTGCAGCGTGCCGGTCCGGATGCCGCCCTGTTCCAGCTTGCGGGCGACCCGGTCGGCGCCGTGCTTGGTCCGGGTGAACACCAGCACCATGTTCAGTGCGGGGTCCTTCATCAGGTGCAGCAGCAGTGACGGCTTCAGGTGCATTGGCACCTCATAAACGAACTGCGTCACCGTTTCGGCCGGGTTCGAGCGCCGGCCAATCTGAATCGTCTTGGGATTGTGCAGGAACTCCCGCGTCACCCCTTCGATCTCCTTCGACAGCGTCGCCGAAAACAGGAGGGTCTGCCGGCGCTGGGGAAGTTGGCGGACAATACGGCGGATGGACGGGAGAAAGCCCATGTCGAGCATCCGGTCGGCCTCGTCCAG
>CAIWAH010000017.1 GCA_903910585.1 uncultured Verrucomicrobiota bacterium | reverse complement strand
CCCGGTCATGGCAGATCCGCGACCGGCTGACCGAAATGACCGAGCCCACCGAGGCGGAACTTTGGGACCTTTATCGCGATGACCGGGCGCTCTTTCTGGATTCCTGGCAACGCCGGCTGGTGGCCACGCTCGAGCGCGGGGCGGCCACCAATGCCGAATGGAAGTCGGCGCTGCCCTTGGTCCGGAATTGGGGCGGCCGTGCCGCCGCGGAGTCGGTGGGCTATCGCCTGGTGTCCGCGTTCCACCGCAGCACCGCCGCCCTGATCTTCGAACCCCTGGTGCAAGCCGGCCGCGTGCTGAATCCGGACTTTCATTTCCGCCATAACACCGCCCTGGAGATCCTCGTCCACGAACAGCCGGCTCACCTGCTGAACCCACGGTTCACGAGTTACGACGAACTCTTCGCCGCCGCCGCAGAGCAGGTATTCGCAAGCCTTCGCGAGCAGAACGTCCCGGTAAGCGAAGCAACCTGGGGCCGGAGAAATCTGCTGCGCCTGCAACATCCGCTCAGCCGCGCCGTGCCGGCCCTCGGCTGGCTGCTGGATTTGCCCCGCGTGCCGATGAGCGGCGCCCCCAGCGACATGACCAAGATCCAAGGGGCCGACTTCGGCCCTTCCCAACGCATGGTCGTTTCGCCGGGAAACGAGGAACGGGGACTCTGCAATCAGCCCGCCGGACAAAGCGGGCACTTCCTGTCGCCCTTTTACCGGGCCGGCCACGAGGCGTGGGTCAAGGTGGAACCCCTGCCCTTTCTTCCCGGCGAGACCCGCCACCGGTTGGAACTGCAGCCGGCGAAGTGACGCCGCGGCCACTACGACCGCAGCGGCCGGCCCACATGCAGACCGTGCCGGAGGCAATACGCGCCGTTGACCACGTATTTCTCGGCCCAGTGCTTCAGGCCGGCGCGCTCCTCGGGTGTCAGCGCCCGTTTCACCTTTGCCGGAGCGCCGAGCACCATCGAGCCGGGCGGAATCACCGTGCCCGGCGTGACGACGGCCCCCGCGCCCACGAGGCTCTGTTCGCCGATCACCGCCCCGTCGAGAACCGTGGCCCCGATGCCGATGAGGCATTCGTCGCCGATGGTGCATGCGTGCACGACGGCCGAGTGGCCGACCGTGACCCAATTGCCGATCACGCAGGGATGATCGTCCGCCAGGTGCAGCACCGCGTTGTCCTGGATGTTGCTGTGATGGCCGACCATGATCCGGTTGATGTCGCCGCGCAGGACGGCGCCATACCACACGCTGCTGAAGTCCCCGAGCGTCACGTCACCGACCACCACGGCGGTGGAGGCGAGATAAACCCCCTGCCCCAGCACCGGTTCCCGGCGCAGAAACGTGTCGAGTTGGGCGACCAGCTTGTCCATGGACCGCAGGATGCCGCCACCTTCCCGGTCGGTTCGAGCGGGAATTGTCCGCAGCGGTGACGGGATTTCCCCTTTGCCGTCCCGCCGGTTGCCCTAGGCTCGGTCCATGCGAGTCGCATTGCGCAGCCTGCTGTTCCTGCTCTGTGCCAGCGCGTGGGCCGAAACCCGGTTCACCGTGGCCACCTACAACGTGGAGAACTACCATCTCCGGGCGTTCGGCAACCGCCAGCCCAAGGCCGCGGAATCACGGGCCAAGGTGGTCGCCCACCTCGCCGCCATCAAACCGGACGTGGTCGCCTTCCAGGAGATGGGCGAAGTGGCCGCTCTCCGCGAACTGCAGGGCGCCCTCAAACAGGCGGGCGTGGACCTGCCGCACCTCGAACACGTCACCGGCTGGGACACCAACATCTTCGTCGGCGTCCTGAGCCGCTTTCCGGTCGCTTCCCGCAATCACCACACCAACGACTCGTTCCTGCTCAACGGCCGGAGGTTCTACGCCAGCCGCGGTGTGGCCGAGGTCGAGCTCAAGGTCTCCGACACCTACCGGTTCACGCTCCTGACCACTCACCTGAAGTCAAAACGCCAGGTCGCTGAGGCCGACGAAGCCGAGTTGCGCGAACAGGAAGCCATCCTGCTGCGCGGCCATGTGGACGCGCTCCTCGCCCGGAACCCGCAGGCAAACGTCCTTGTCTGCGGTGACTTCAACGACACCAAGGACGCCCGTTCCACCCGCGCCGTCATCGGACGCGGGGCGCTGGGACTCGTGGACACCCGCCCGGCAGAGCGCAATGGCGACAACCTGCCCGCCGAGAAGCCGAGCTGGGATCCGCGCAACGTGACGTGGACCCACTTCTACGGCAAAGAGGACAGCTACAGCCGTCTTGACTACATCCTGCTGAGCAAGCCCATGGCCAAGGAGTGGCGCAAGGAAGGCAGCTATGTCTTCACCGCGCCCAACTGGGGCCTGGCTTCGGACCACCGTCCGGTCGTCTGCGAGTTCATCGCGGAAGACCGGTGAACGGTCCGGCCGGTCAGTTGACCAAGCCGTTGCAGGTGAAATCGAAGATGTCGAAGTTGCGCGGATCACCCAGCGCCCGGGCGGCGTAGGCGGGCTTCAGCGGCGCGCTGAAGACGAACGGCACCATCTCCTCGTAGCGGCCGCCGTGTGAACGCAGGCCGCCCTCGATGGCCTTCAGGTCGTGATACGCCGGCGTGCGGCCGATGACCACGTCGCGACCGGAGCACACCACGAAGTCGCCCATGCGGTCCGGCGGCAGTTCCATCAACCGCGCGGCCAAGTCGCGGGGATGCACCTCCGTGAGGCCGGGCAACGCGGCCACAAAGGCAATCAACTCCGCGAGCGTGCCCTTGAAGTCGGGAGGCAGATGGACCTGCGCGAACGAGCCCAGCGCACCGTGATGCACCACGTAGGGATCTGT
>CAIWAH010000016.1 GCA_903910585.1 uncultured Verrucomicrobiota bacterium | reverse complement strand
TGAGTTGGGGGTTGGGGTTGGCCGGAGGCATCGTGGCGCTCGCCGGCGAACCGGCGGCCGGGCCTTCCCTGCGCGACGCGATGCGGTTCAAGCTGCACTATGCCCAGGGGGTCCTCGAAGGCATCACCACCGAGAATTATCCGCTGGTGACCACCAACGCCCTGCGGTTGGCCCAGTTGGCCCGCAGCACCGGATGGAAGGCGCGCACGACCCCGGAATACGAGCGCTTCACCACCGATTTTCTCCGTCACACCGAGGCCTTGCGCAAGGCCGCCCAAAAGGGCAACGCCGATGCGGCCGCGGTCGCCTACTTTCAGCTCACCGTCAGTTGCGTGAACTGCCACCGGCATCTGCGCGGCGTGGAAACGGGGCGGCTCGAACTGCCCCCGACCGGCGCCGGCGTCGCCGTGGCGGCACGCTGAAGGACACACCGTTTTCCCGAGAATTCCCATGACCCATCGCGCTTCGTTCCGTCAGATTCTGGATGAAATCCCCACTCCTTCCGGCCTGTGCGAGGTGGTCGCCACCGTCGAAGGCGCCTACGAGGAGTCCCGCGGGCGCATGCATCTGGAACTCGACGCGTTCCTGCGGCCCGTGGACCTGACCCGGCCGGAACGGCATCTCAACGCCGACTGGCTGCCGCATTCGCAGGCGGTCGATGAGCGGGTGCCGGAGGACGAGGCCGTGCCCGCGGCGCGCGAACTGTTCCATTCGTGGAGCCGGCGGGTGCGCCAAGCCCTGGAACAGCGCCGCGAACAGGCCGCGGCGACGTGAGCATCCCTCGGGACCGCTTCGGAACCGGGGCAAGAATTCCGCGGCCGTCTCTTACCCGCGGACAGGCTGTTCCGTGGTTGGACTCCGCAGCAAAGGCTGCGGCACGTAGTGCGCCGGAATGGAGCTGACGGGGTCGTCCATGCGGGCGTCCGGCCGCCGCTGGCCGATGACACGGACGTAGCCGAGGTTTTCCCCGCGGTCGGCTTCCAGCGCCCGAATCTCCGCGGCGTTGTCCGGGAAGTGTCGGCGATGCCAGTCGAGCCAGAGTTGGCCGCCGTCCGGATGGCAGTCGGCGAGGCCGACGCTGAGGATGCCGGTCTTTTCCCAGTGCCGTTTCCACCATGCCGGCGAATGCAGGCTCCACAGGTTGGGCTCCCACCATTCCCGAAGATGCGCGGGAACCTCGCCCGGAAACTCGGCGCGCACGCCGGCGCCGGCGATGCCGACCGTGCCGTGCGGCCGGAGAAAGCGGGCCAGGTAGTTCAGATACAGGTCGTCGGTTCCGTAGTAGATGAACGAGTCGATCGAGATCACGGCGTCGAAGAACTCCTTGGCGAACGGCAGGGAGCGGGCGTCGGCGCGCAACGGGAACACGCCGTCCGCGGCACCGGCGTCCTCGATCCGGCGGCAGTTTTCCGACGGGTCGAACCACAGGTCGGTGGCCCACACCTGGACCCCGAACCCCCGATGCAGGAACACCGACGAAGCCGCCCGGCCGCAGCCCAGGTCCAGCACGCGCATGCCGGGGCGGAGGTCCATGGCGCCGGCCAGCCATTCGGTGAGCCAGAGCGGGTTGGCGCCGCCGCTTGCCGACGCCTGAAGCCAGGCGGGATGGTAGTTGGCGGCGCGGGGAAACATCGCGGCAATCGTTTCTGGGCTCATGTCAGGGAATGAATGGCTGGTGTTGGGGCGGCGATCACGGCGAAGTTCGTCCGGGGTCCGACCGGGACGCAAGCCTCCGGACCATCTGGTCATGGCGTGGCCGGGAGGCGTTCGGGGTCCGTGCTTTCGGACCCCTTGCCGGCGGCGCGGCCATGGCCGCACTTTCGCCATTGCCGGCCGGCCTCCGAAGGCGTTTTCTGCCGCTGGAGAATTCCCCATGAGCACGCCCGCCATTCCTGTCGGATACCATTCGTTGCAGTCGTATTTCACCGTCCGCGACGCCGCGAAGGTCATCGCCTTTTACCGCGACCTCTTTGGTGCGGAGGAGATCGTCCGGATGCTGATGCCGGACGGAAAGACGGTGATGCACGCCGAGGTGAAGATCGGAGACTCGGTCCTCATGCTCAGCGAGGAGAATCTGGAATGGGGCACGAAGTCGCCGCTGTCGCTCGGCGGCACGCCGGTCTCGATGATGCATTACGTGCCCGATGTGGACGGCATTCACGCCCGGGCGGTTTCAATGGGCTGTCAGTCGCTGATGCCGCCGACGGACATGTTCTGGGGCGACCGGTTCTGCAAGGTGGTGGACCC
>CAIWAH010000015.1 GCA_903910585.1 uncultured Verrucomicrobiota bacterium | reverse complement strand
GTCGGGCTGAGACGAGCGGACGGCAGTTGCCGCCGCGGCGAACGCCACGCAGACCTCATCAACACGCTGCTTCCACTTTTCGTTATCTCTCGGAAGAACTGCGATGAGGAAATCTGCGGCCATCTTTCGCTTGGCCAACTGGTTGGCTTCTCTTTCTCGCTTTTGCCCCCGGGTTAGATTTGGCATGGTGGCGTGACAAGTTCTAAGGGCGTCGCAATTGCCGGTTAGCCTATCGGACGGGCCGATTGGTGGGCACTAGGTTACCAAAGGGGTCGTTCCGATAGGCTGTTTTGCCGGTGTCAAACCCGTCTTTCTCGGATGCAAAATCGGACGGCTGGGCAATGGGTTTCCATGTTTTGCTACCCCAAGCCGCCGCCCACGCCTCGCCGCTTTCCCGATCCAGCTTCCGAATGATGGCGCCGTCAGAGCCGGTCCTGAATTCGTAACGGGAGCGCCCACGCCACCAGAGGGTGGTGACGGTCGCAGTCAAGGCCACGACGAGCAGCCAGGCGAGACGTTCACGGGGATTCATGGTGTTGGGGCGATTGGCGGTTCAGGCAGTTCCCAGCCAACGGCTTGGGCGACGTGTTCAGCGAAGGCCGGAACGGTCTTGCCCAAGCGGGCCACCACCTGTTCCGGCGGGAGCTGTCGGCGCCGGGCACGCTTTCGCGCGCAACACGCCCAATATGCCCGAATGGGCGGGAGTCTTATTTTGGCTTGTTCAGCATGATGGATTTCAGCTCAAGAGCGACTGTGCATTGCCTCAAATCGGCGGCGGTAGCAGGGGAGATCGTAAATGGAACCTTATTCCAACTGATCGGCTCCAAATTGGAAGCGAACTCCATCGTGCGGGACTTGTTCTGATCGTATTCCACGATGCCATTGGTCGATGGAGTGTTCCAATCGACCAGCAGCTTAAAGCCGCCAAACGAGGCGCCATATGGATTCCCGACTAGCAGGTTGATCTTGAATCCATCCAGATACGGCTCCGCGGATTCAGTCATCATCAGCAACATCATCCCGTCGCAGTTTACAAAGCGGAATGACGGTTGGTTCGGGTCAATTTTGAAGAATCGGGTGACGTTGTCGGATTTCGATTCGATAGCCGCAATCGCCTCATCATGCCGCCCAATATCGCGCAATAGATACGAGAGAACATTGGTGAAACTGCCACGTTGCGAATCAATTCTCTCCTGCAGCTTGTCGATGCGTTTGTTGATGGCATCAAGCTGTGATGCGTCGTCAGTGCGTTGATTGCAACCCAGCACACAGAGCAGGGCGAGCGGAAGCAGATGTTTCATGGAGGAAAGCAGGAGGTAACCGGGGAAAGGAAGGGGCGATGCGGAAACCGGGTTGGCAACCGCGCCACGCCGCGACCTGTTCCGGTTCCGGCGGAAACGGGCTGCGGCGCCGCGAGAATCCGCGGGGCCAGCTCAAATAAACAGCTCGGGACTGACATCGAAATGGGCGGCCAGCTTGCGGACGTGGGGCAGCGTGAGGTTGCGGTCGCCGCGGAGAATCATGGCCCCCAGGTTGCGGCTGCCCCCGAGCAGCCGGGAGAGGTCGGCGGCGGTGAGGCCGGCTTCGTCGAGCAGGTGTTGGAGCCGGGCGCGCACGGGCAGCTTGGGCCAGCGGACGTGTTCGCGGTCGTAGTCTTCCAGCAGCGCGCACAGGAGATCGAAATAGTCGCGCTGGTCGGCGGTGAAGGCGTCCTGCTCCAGGGCCATTGCATCGGTGATTTCCGTGACGTTGGCGTAGTCCACGGCGTCGCGCACGGGCCGGGGCATGAGCCGGCGGCACAGGCCGGCGTAGTCCGTGGGCAGGGTGGCGAACGGGGGCTGGGTGGGCGGCTTCATGGTGCGGGCGGTCCTGGGAGTTCCCAGCCAACGGCTTGGGCGACGTGTTCGGCGAAGGCCGGAACGGTCTTGCCCAAGCGGGCCAGCACCTGTTCCGGCGGGCGGTTCCGGTGGCGCGCAATGTCGGTGAGGCGGCGCATGACGATGCCGGGATCAATCTCGTAGAGGGTGACGAGGTAGTCGCCGGGATGGCTGGCGGCGATGCCCCACGGTTCCAAGGCTGCCCGCGGGAAGTGCCGGAGGTTGAAGGTGACGATGATTTCGGCCCGGGCGCGGACGGCGGCGGCGAGAACATGCCGGTCGCCAGGATCGTTGGCGACGGAGGTTTCCAGCGGTTCGTGGCCGGTCACCAGGGCGTCGGGGAAATTGGTTTCGAGCGCGCTCCGCCAGCGGTCGGAGCGGTCCTTGGGCCAGGGCGGCTTCAGCCGCTCCTGCTGGGCGCGCTGGGTTTCGTCGAGAATCTGCCGGGACCAGCGGGGGACATAGAGGCGCGGGGTTTCGGCAAGGCGCAGGAACAGGTCGCACAGCCCATAGTGGGCGAGCACGCAGGCATCGAGGACGACGGGGAAATCAGCGCGCTGCATGGGCCGGGTCGTGGGCATCGTAGAGGCCAGCTTCCTCGATTTCGTCACCCAGCCGGTCCAGCGCCTCGCGGCGGCTCCGGTCGCGGCGCTGCTGGTAGGCGAGCAGGTCGCCGAGATACACCCGCCGATGGGTGCCGGCGCGGTGGTGGGCGATTTCGCCGGCATCGAGCAGGCTGACGAGGTGCGGGCGGGAGACGCCCAGCAGGTTGGCGGCGGCCTGGGTGGTGAGGGTTTCCCGTTCCGGGAGCAGGACCACGGCCTTGCCCTCGCGCATGGTGCGGACGACGCGGACAAGGTGATGGAAGATGGCGTCGGGCAGTTCAATGCGGACGCCTTCGCGGCCGGCGAGATAGGGCCGGTCGCCTTCGGCCGTGAGTTCGGAGAAGCGGTCGAGCTGTTCCCGTTCATGCCGGTTCAGGAGCGAGGGGTCGAGACGGTTTTCAAGGACGAGGGACATCGCAGAGGGAACTTAGCCGCAGTCGGCTTAAACGCAATAAACGAAACGGCTGTAAGCCTGCTTTCTATCGTGGTAGGCCTCGGTTGGTGAAAGAAGTCGTCCGCTTGATCTGGTCCAAGAATTGGATGCGTTGGTTGTTGGTTCTCCCGGCCAGCCTGACAGCTTGGGTTTTGTCGGGCGTAGCCATCGGATTGATTGGCATGATGGCGTTTTCCGGTCTCGAAGACGATGCTTTGCCTTCGCTCAAGATCCTGCTCGACCGTAGTCTGGTAGAGCCGGCAGTCTTCGTTACTGTCGGCGCGGCCGTGGCGCCGCGATTTCGGTTCTCAACGGCAGTTGTGCTCGCCACGGGTTTCGCAGTCTTCATCGTTTTTGGCCTGTTGGGCTTGGTGCGACGCGGAAGCACAGACTGGCGATACCTGCTTGCCGCAGTCCTCTCCGTGACTTCCTTGATATGGGCAAGCTGGGGTTTCAGGGAGGCTCGGCGTTGATGTCTGGCGACAGCGGCTTAGTCTTTCGGGGTTGGAAAACCCCGTGTTATATCGAGTGAACGGCCGGCCGGTGAAATCGCGGGCAGACTGGCCGCTCCTGCTGCGGCCGGTGGTCCCGCCCTATCGGATGTCCCGGCCACCAGCGTTCCCGAAGAGGTCAGGCCACCGCCGTCTTCGCAGCCGGTAGGGGCAGCGTCATGATCTCGGCCAGCGGGGCGAGCACCTGGCGGGCGCTGGTTGTGTCGGCGTGCGTGTAGTGCGCGGTCATGCCGGCCGTGGAATGGCCCAGGGTCTTCTGCACCAACGCGAGGTTGGCCCCGGACTTGGCCGCCAGCGTGGCGGCGGTGTGGCGGAGCGAATGAAAGCCGACGACCACCCGGGCCTTGCGCCGGGCCTGACCGGCGACAACGGCCTCGTTGGTGGCGATGCCGCAGGCTTCCAAGTGGCGCGAGATGACCTTGGTGAGATCGGCCCGTTGCCAGAGTTGCCGTTCGGTGGGGAAGACGTGGGGCGTGAGGGCTTCCGCTTGGGCAGCGCGGAGCTCATCAAGCAGCGGCGACAGGAGCGGCAGCACGAGCCGCTTGCCGGTGCGGCTGGTCTTCATCGGCGTGAAGCTCCACGTCCCGGCCGCGAGGTCGAGATCGGCCCAGCGCATGGTGGCGATGTCGCCCAAGCGCGCCCCGGTGAGGGTGCCGGCGAGCAGGAGCAGCCGCAGGGAACCGGTGGCGCTGCCCACGACGGCCCGGAGTTCGTCCGGGGTGAGATCGCGGCGGCCGGAATCGGGGGCGGCGGTCTTGGCCTTCACGCCGGCCCACGGGTTGTCGGTGCCCAGGCCGGCGGCGACGCGCAGGGTGCCCCACAGGCTGCGGAGGAACTGGACGTGGGCATTGAAGGTGCGGGGCGTGATGCAGGAACCCCACAGGTCGTCGGCGTAGGCGAGGGCGGCGGCCTCGTCGATTTCGTGGAACCAGCGCAGATCGCGGGCAGCGGTCCAGGCCGCGAACCGTTGCCACGCGGCGCGGTAGCCGCGGAGGGTTTGCTCTTTGGGCGCGGTGGCCCGGTTGGCGGAGGTCAGCCACGCCTGCCAGCCGTCGGCGAGGGCGAGCTTGCGGCGCTGCTGTTCGACCAGGGAGCGGCTGAGGGACAGCGCGAGGGCGTCGCGCCGTTCGGCCGGGACGAGTTCCAGCAGGCGGCGGAGCGTTTCCGCCACCGACTCGCACAGGAGCGGGGCTTCATCGGGCCGGACTTCCTGCGCGGCCCGCGTGAGCAGTTCGTCGAGCTGGCGGCGCAGCCATTGCTGGCCCTTGATCGCGGCCTCGATTTCCCGGGCGCGCCGTTCGGCCTCCTGCCGGTCACCCGTGCGCAGGGACCGCCAGCGGTCGCGCCCTTCGGTGAACACCCGCACCGTCCAGACACCGCCCCGTTTCAACAAACACGCCATACCCAGCCTTTCCGTTGCCGGCCATGCGGCCGGAGTGGCAGTCAGGGTGCCTTGGTGGGGCCGGTGCTGTCTTCGTGGCTGCCGGTAGCAACCGGGAGCGGAAGCGAAGATGTTCCGAAATCGTCGGAACCGACCGTAGCGAAACCCGTAGCAAGGAGCTGACTGGCGGGTGATTTCGGGAAGGTTCGCTTACGTAACTCTCTGGGGGAGAGTGGTGCATCCGTGAAGAGTCGAACTTCAAACCTGCTGATCCGTAGAGAGCACCGATACGGGCGCGAACCTCAGAAATCACGCCGCTGCGCCCGAATGCACACGCGAGCCTCCCGATTGCAACCGGAAACTACGTTGCAAGAGTTGTAGCAGGCTTTTTCCGTTCGCCTTTCGTTCCGACGGGATTTTTCGACGATGCCGAGCGCAGTCGCACGCGGAAGGCTGATGGCAAAGTTCTGAATGCCACCTATCCGAATCCGGTCGCGCCGGACCTGCGAGTCGGGCGGAAAAGTTAGAGCCGTAAAAGCGAGGGGCGCGGATACGACCACAAAACAAGAACACCCGGGCGACCATCGAAACCCGGTGCCGATGGATTGGGCAGCGGGAATCTGCGGACAAAGGAGGCCGGTGCCGGCCGCGATTCGAGCCACCTGCTGAATTGCCCTCGGCCGGCGCAGAGGCGCGTTTCGGCCGGTTTCCGCAGGCTGCCCGCCGGCCGCGGGGCCATGTCCGCCACGTTGCTACGGCTTCTGCTACGTGTAGCCGTTCGTTCCGTGAGGTTTCGAGGTGTCTTGGTCCGGCCGGGTGGCGGCCTTGACGGCAGGGCGAGCCGTTGGCGGCGGTCGGGCCGGTCCAGGGCTCCGACCCTCGGGGTCCGGTTTCGGTGATCGGGAGCGGCCGGCGGGAGCGCCCGGCCTTGAACTCATGCGCCGTGGCCCTGCCCGGACACCCCCCGGGGGGGGATGCCACTGGTCCGGGGTGTCGAACATGCTGATCGGTTTGGATGGGGAGAACTTTTATCCAAAGGGCCGAATGCTTTGGCGGGACGGCCTCAGTCGCGGCGTGATTCGCCACGGTGTCGCCGGGCGGCTTCGAGGTAGGCCGCGTTGCCGGCGGCCCGGCGGCTGGGGCCGGTGAAGTTGAGCACGGCGAAAACCGCCTCCCGAAAACGGTCGGCCAGACGGCTGCCGAAGGTGGATTCCATGTCGCCGGCCGGGATGTTCGCGCTCAGCACCGTGGGGCGATAATTGCTCACCCGGTCATCGAGAATGGTGTGGAGCAGCACTTCGGCATCGTTCCCGCCGGTGGCGAGGCCGAGCTCGTCAATAACCAACAGCGGCGTGCGGCGGCAGATTTCGGCGATGTCCTCCGGCTCGTTCTCGGGGTCGCTTTCGCGCCCGGAAGGGCCGTAGGACGCACGGAGACGGTTCACCAGGTCCGCGTGGCTGAAAAAGCGGCCACGGCCGAACGCGCGCAGGGCGGCGACGGCCAGATGGGTCTTGCCGGTGCCGTTGCGCCCGAGCAGGAAAAGGAAGCCGGCCGGAGCGGCGGCAAATTCCTGAACTTTGGCGAGGTTGGCGCGAAGTTCATCGGTGGCGGCGTCGAACGTCTCGAAGCTGAACCGTTGAAACTTGAGCGCCACGCCAGCCCGGTCGAGGCGGCAGACCGGACAGGGCTCATAGTGGCAGATGAACTCCACCGCCTGGCACTGCGGGAACGGATCGCTGCGCAGTGGGTCATGCCTCGACCGGACATGGCGCGAGGTCGGTTCGTCGTGGTGCGGGCAGGTTTCGGAAAACTGGGCCGCCCATGCGTCCAACTTCGGGCGAACGTCATCTTCCTCGCAGGCGTCCCGGGGAAACTGGTGGAGCTGGGTGTAGGTGAGCTTGGGCAGGGGGTTCATAGTTGGGAGAGGGTGAAGGCTTCGGCCGGGGCCACGGTATCGAAGGCGCCGCGGCGTTTGGGCGGGGCGGGCCTGCGGGCCGCGGCCACGGTGGCGCGCTGGTGATCCACGTCGCGCCACGACACGGCGTAGGCTTGGAGCGCGGCGAGCCAGCGGCGGAGCGGGCGGCCTTTGGGGTGGCGCC
>CAIWAH010000014.1 GCA_903910585.1 uncultured Verrucomicrobiota bacterium | reverse complement strand
GACGAAGCCGGGTGATGAGTCGCCGATCGACGCGGCGGTCTCGGCGGCGCTCGCGAAGCGGGGACTCCCGCTTCAGCACGAGCCCGATCGTGGCACGCTGCTCCGTCGCGTCAGCTTCGACATCACCGGCCTGCCGCCGACGCCGGAGGAGGTCATCGCCTTTGAAAAAGACAACGATCCGGGTGCCTACGAGCGCGTTGTCGATCGACTGCTGAAGTCGCCTCGTTTCGGCGAGCGCATGGCGGTGGATTGGCTCGACATCGCCCGCTACGCCGACAGCTACGGCTTTCAGGTTGACCGCCCGCGAGAGATGTGGCCGTGGCGCGACTGGGTCATCCGCGCGTTCAACGACAACCTGCCGTTCGACAAGTTCATCACCTGGCAACTCGCGGGCGATCTGCTGCCGATGGCGACCGAAGAGCAGATCCTGGCGACGGCGTTCAATCGACTGCACCAGCAGGAAAGCGAAGGGGGCAGCGTTGAGGAGGAATACCGCGTGGAGTACGTCGCGGACCGGGTGCAGACGGTGGCGACGGCGTTCCTCGGGCTGACGTTCGAGTGCTCGCGGTGCCACGACCACAAGTTCGATCCCATCACCCAGCGCGATTACTACGGCCTCTTCGCGATGCTCGGCAATATCGACGAGGCCGGGCTGTATTCGTATTTCACGCAGAGCATGCCGACCCCCGCGATGCCGTTGCTCGACACCTCGGCGAAGGAAAAGCTGACATCGTTGAGGCGCGCCGTCGCAGACGAGGAGCAGAAGACGGCGGCGCTGCGAGCGGGAAAGGAGCCGGCGTTTGCCGAATGGTTGAAGTCGCGCCCGGGCGAAGTCGCGCTGCCGGGAGAAATCGGCCGCTTCGATTTCGACAACCTGGAAAATAACAAGCTCGCGAACGCGCTCAACAAAGAGTCGCACGCAACGCTGAAGGGGGACAACAGGCTCGTGCCGGGCGTGCATGGCCAGGCGGTGGAATTCACAGGCGACGACGCAGTCGATTTGCCGTTTGGGAATTTCGGGAGCAACCAACCGTTCAGCGTGTCCCTGTGGCTGAAGACGCCGGACGTAAAGGAACGCGCGGTCGTCTTTCATCGCTCGCGGGCGTGGACCGACGCGGCGAGTCGCGGCTACGAGCTGCTCATCGAAGACGGAAAGCTGAAGTGGTCGCTCATCCATTTCTGGCCGGGCGACGCGATCTCGATTCGGGGCCGCGAACCGCTCGCGATCAACACCTGGACGCACGTTGTCGTGACGAATGACGGCAGCGGACGGGCGGCGGGGCTGCGGCTGTTCGTGAATGGTGAACCGCTGGCGACGGAAGTCGAGCGTGATAATCTGACGCGAGAGATCACCGGCGGCGGTGGCGACACAATCGCCCTCGCCGAACGTTTCCGCGATCGGGGATTCAAAAATGGCGCGATCGATGATTTTCGGGTGTTTACCCGCGAGCTGTCAGCGCTCGAGGTTCTCGCGATCGTTCAGCCGGATTCGGCCAGGGAGTTGCTCGCCAGGGACGCGAAGACGCTCAGCGATGCGGAGCGGGCAACGCTCTTCGAGTACTTCCTCGCGGCGGCCGATGCCGAATACGCCAGGCAACTCGCCACCCTGTCCGCCGCGCGCGGCGAAGCGCTGAAGTTCGCGAGCGGCCAAAGAGAAATCATGGTGATGCGCGAGCTGCTGGAGCCGAAGCCGGCCTATGTCCTCTTTCGGGGCGAATACAACCAGCGCCGCGAAGCAGTGCCGATGGGGGTGCCCGAGTGGCTGCTGCCGTTGCCTGCCGGCGCGCCGCAGAACCGCCTCGGTCTCGCCCAGTGGCTGACCGACCCGCGACATCCGCTCACGGCGCGCGTCACCGTGAATCGCATCTGGCAGAGCATCTGGGGGCGCGGACTTGTG
>CAIWAH010000013.1 GCA_903910585.1 uncultured Verrucomicrobiota bacterium | reverse complement strand
CCGATCGCGCGAAAATACATCGGCTTTGCCTCCACCTGCTCGTTGCCGCCGGTCAGGGAACCGAAGAACGGGCTGAGCACGGTCTCGATGACATGCGGCAGCCACATGATCACCAGCGGAAAGGTCACCAGCAGGACCATGAACAGGGCGATGAGCGCGTTGCCGCGGTTGGCGCGGCTGGACCAGAACAGGTATCCGAGAAAGCCCAGCAGCACGCCCGTGAGCAGCAGCTTGGACGGCAACGACAGGACGCCTTCACCGTGCCCGCCGCCCTTGGCCATGCGGGTCATGAAAAAGAACGCCAGCCCGAGAATCGCGAGCGCGATCAGGATGCCTTCGCCAAGCAGGGCCAGCGGAATCATGCAGTAGCGGCAACCAACCAGCGGGGGTTCCCCGTGTCAGCCGGAATTTGGACCGGGCCGGGCCCGCGGGCTCACGCACGAACCGGCACCCTCCGCTTGAGGGATTGGTTCATCCACGTTCGCTGCCTCAGGGCTGGCCGACCGCGACCGTGCCATCCCGGCAACCGGCGACGAAGCGGCTGCCGTCCGGAGACCAGGCGACGGAAGTGACCGCGGCGGGCAGCTTGAATTGCCGCGAGGGGGTGGAGCTTTTCCCGGCGTTCCACAGGAGGACCAGTCCATCCACGCCACCAGAGGCCAGGGTGTGTCCAATGCGCTGGTAGGCGAGAGTGCTCACCCGGCCCACATGGCCTTCGAGAATCCGGGGCGTCGTGCCGGCCGGCCCCTTGCCGGAACAATCCCAGACCATGATTTCCTGGCCACCTCCGGTCGCCAGATAACGGGAAGAATGGTGCCAGGCGAGTTCGCGGACCTTGCCGGGATAACCGGACATCGCGAGTTCCTCGCCGGGACGAAACGGGAGTTCCCAGATCTGCACGGCCTGCTCCTGGGTTCCCGACACGACCCAGCGGCCGTCGGGCGACCACGCAACGGACACCAGCGACGTTTTCCACGGCAGGTTTTCGAGGTGTTTGCCGGCAGCGACATCCCACAGCTCCACGCCGCCGTAACACGCGCTGGCGAGCCTGCGTCCGTCTTGGCTGAAGGTCAGCGCGCTCACCGTGCTGCGGTGAGCGGCTGATTCGTGGACGATGCCGGACGTTGGGTTCCAGATCCGGAGTTTTCGGCCAGCACCGCTGGCCAACCAGCCGCCCTGCGGCGACCAGGCGAGCTGTTCCACCCAGGCCGCGCCGGCGGGCAGGTCCTTCACGAGCGTTCCGCTGCCGGCCTCCCAAAGCTTCACCTTGCCGTCCTGGCCGGAGGTGGCGAGCAGCGGTTCGCCCGGGGAAAACAGCGTGTGAAAAAGGCCTCCCTCATGGGCGCTGAGTCCGTGCCGCAAGGCGCCGTCGATCGCCTGGAAAACGCCAAGGCGCCCATCGACCCCGCCGGCGGCAATCAGGGAGCCATCTGCGGACCATGAAACCTCGGCGACGGCGTCGCCCAGAAGGGACTGCCATTCGCACGACCGGCTGGAAACCAACACGCTGCTCATCGGGCCGGAGCATAGCGCCCCCTGTCGTCGGTCGCAGGTCAATTTCCCGACCGGTCCCGGCTCAGTAGCCGATGACGCGGTAGGCGGCGTTTCCGGCTTGGGCCGCGGCCGGGATCTCGAACGAGAAATTGCCCGAGGTCGGCTGGTTCGTGTGGATCGGGGTCCAGTTCTGGAAGTCCGCGGACTGTTCAACCACCAGCGTCTGGTTCGGCGCCCCGGACAGCATGAGGCGAAGCCGCCCATCGCACAGCCACACGAAGCCCGTGCCGGTCTGGCCGGCATTGACCGTCCGCACCTGGGCCACTCCGCGGGTGGTTTGGCCAAAACGGGAAGTCAGGCGGATGAAGTAGTCACCGGGTTCGGGATTCGGAAGCTGGAGCAGGGTGTTCTTCTGATTGGGCAGGATGGTCTCGCCGTGCAGCCATTCCACCGAATACGGCGGCTGGGTGAGGACTTCCGGCGCCAACACGAGTTGACCGTTGGCGGGGATGACATGGAGCGCCTGCCCCTGCTGGCATTCCGACTGGACGAGTTCGCAGGAGGAGCCGTCGGCGCTCATGCTGAAGTTGAGCTTCACGGTGCCGACCGCCCCGCTCACGCCGTCCACCTGCACGAAATACACCGTGCCGGCTTTGCCGCAGAACTGAACGGCACTGGTCTTTTCGGTCGCGGAGGCGTCGTCATTGCAGGTCACCGGCCGGAGCCCGTCGAAGAGTCCTGGTCCCTCGCCGGTGTCGGTGTAAACGGCGAGCACCGTGTCGAAGTTGCTGCCGAGGGTGTCGATCGTGATGGAGCCGTCGGCCTCCGCGAGCAGCGCATACCAGCTCGTGGCGGATCCCACGACACCGCAGGCGGCGGGTTCACCGTCCTCGCGGGACGTGCCGACCGTGCTGAACACCTGGGTGCCGGAAGTGCCGCGGCTCAGTCCGGCGCGTTGCAGACGGCTGCGGGCCGGCGCAACGCCGGTGCGGGGTAAGTTTTCCCGGGCGAGGGAGAAGGTGTCCCACGCGAGAATCTCATCGCCTTCGTTGTCACCCAACCGCATCTGGAGGTCGAACAGGCCGACCCTGACCGTGCGGACCGTGCCATCGGGATAGGTGACCACGGCCTCGGCAAAGTAGCGTCCGACGGAATTCTCATCGATCGCGGCGAGGTCCATCGCATCACCGACAATGCCGGTGTCCACCGTTCCGTTGGGGCTCATCCGATACCAGCGGATAATGGAGGTCGCCCCTGTGGGCAGCGCCACGGTGGTTTCCATCCGGACCGGATCGTTTGGCTTGGCCTCGATGCTGGGCCGGCTTTGGGTGGCCACGGGCAGGCGCTGCGAGGTGAGCTCGGTGTCCCAGGACAGCATCACCCGGCCCCGGCCACCGCGGCTCAGGCTGGCTTTGCCGTCCACGACGATCAGGTAGGTGTTGCCGGGGGTGACGTTGAACTGCACTTCGCTGGCGTGGGTGTAGCCCGCGATCTCGTCATTGGCCGCGAGGCGCACCAGGCCGGGAAACCCTTTCGCGCCGAACGGCGGCTGCTGATAGATGGCGAGCACCGTGTCGAAGTCGCTGCCCAGGGTGGAGAACGTGGCGACGCCGGTGGCATCCGGCTTCCAGGCCAGCCAGACGCTGGCGTGCGCCGGCAAGGGGCCGTGGGCCGGTTCGCCCACTTCGGCGGAGGCCAGCAGGTTGGCGCCCCGACCAACGCCGGTCAGACCTGAAATCTGGGCAAATCCGCTCGCCGCCCGGGAGAAGGTGTCCGTGAACGGCAGCAGGGGAACCTCCGGCTGAACCACTACCGGGTCGCTGAACACCACGCCGGTGCCGTCGCTGACCGCGACATCGTAGTAACCGCCTTCGGTGGGTTGCAGGCTCCCGAGGTCGAGGGTCGCGGAGATGGCGTTGGGGATGACCACGCCATTCCAGCGCCACTGATAGACCAGCGGGCCGTGCCCGAGGGCGCCTACCGACAGAACCACCGCTTCGCCCACCGGAATGGGCCCGGGGCCGGCGGTCGGCTGGGTGACAATCTGCAGATCGCCGGCACCGGTGGAATCCGCGGTCAGGATTGCCGTTTCCCACCCGCGGGCGGTGTGAATCCGGAAGGTCTGGTCGGAGTCGCCCGTGGTGGGGCGGCGATTCGGAATGATGAGGCCTGCGACCTTGCCGGAGCCGATGCCCTGGAATTGGAGCGAGTAGAAGAACCGCTCCGGCAGCAGGTTGGCCGCGTTGTAGGCGAAGCTGATGTTCACGAACGCCCCGCCGGCGAGGATGGCTCCCGAGCGCGAATCCAGCTCCCGGCCCGGAATGCCCGTCAGCGGGTCCGCTTCGTAAACGCGCAGCGTCCAGCCGTCGGTCAGCGCGTAGTTGGCGTAATACTCGAACTTGAGGTCCGCGATGACGCCGCCCCCGTTGGCCAACTGGACGTCGTCGCCATATTCCCAGCCGGTGTAGAAGGCCAGGTTGTCGCCGGCCGGAACCTCGTAGGCGATGGCCACGGTGTCGGGGTCGGTGTAGGTGGAGACGCTGACGTGGAACCCCGCCTCGATGTTGGCGAACAGGGACGGGCAGGCAGCCAGGGTGACGGCAAGGGATCGCCAATGCATGGGCTTCAGTTGTTTTGGTTCACCGGGCATGTGGCGCGTTCCAGCCTTCCGGACAAGTTCCGCCCAAGGATTTGGCCTGCGTCAAGCGCCGTAACCGCCTCCGGGGCGCCTTTTGACACGCCGTGACCCGTTCCGGCCGGCGGAAAAATGAGTTGCTCGCGTTTCAATCCGGGAGCGGAACGCAGATTGGATGCCGTTCGCCAATCTGCGAATGGCCCGATAGTTGTTTTGCCCGCTCCGTTCTGGTTCGCTGGAATCGCGTCGGAACAAAGCCACCCCTGCATGAAATCGAACCGCAGCCCACGTCGGACCCTCGGAGCCCTGCTGCTGGCCCCGTTTTGCCTGACGGCCGCCGATCCGGCCGGCGCCACCGCGGACTATGAGCTGAAAATCCTGTCCGTGCAGGGCGAGGTGTATGTTCTGCGGGCCGGAGAAAAGGCGGAAACCGCCCTGAAAACCGCCGAAACCGTCCGGGCCGGCGATCGCGTCCGCACCGCCGAGTTCAGCCGGTTGGAGCTTCAGCGGCCGGACGGGACGCCGCTCGTTTTCGACGAGCTGACGGACCAGGTCATCCACCCCCCGGGTGAGAAGACGGCCGACTACGAGATTGAAGTGAAGCAGGGCGGCATGTTCCTGCGGGATTTGGGCAAACCGAAGGAGCAGAAATTTCGCACTCCGCTCGCCTCCGGGGCGATTCTGGGCACGGAATTCTCAATCCGGGTGGGCGCCGAGGGGCGCACGGAGGTGGCGCTGTTCGAGGGCAAGGTCGCCCTGACCAACAGCCTCGGGGCGGTCGAACTCGCGCCGGGCGAAGAGGCGATTATCGAACCCGGCCGGGCCCCTTCGAAACGCCCGCTGTTGAACGCCCGGGCCGCCGTTCAGTGGGCGCTCTTTTACCCGGGCGTGCTGGAACCCGAGAGTTTGTCCCTGGTCGGCGAACCGGCCGTGGCGGATTCCCTCGCGGCGTATCGCGCCGGCGACCTGCCCGGGGCGTTGGCGAAATATCCCAAATCCCGGACGCCGTCTTCCCCGTCGGAGAAGGCCTACTTTGCCCAGCTGATGCTGGCCGCCGGTCAGGTCAAACGGGCGGAAACGGCCCTCACCGGCGAATCGTCGCCGGCGGCCCAGACGGTGCGGGCGATCATCGCCACGGTGCGCGGGGAGCCCGGCATCGCGTCGGCCCAGGACGCATCGGGGTTGCTCGCTGCCTCTTATGCGGCCCAGGCGCGGAATGATCTGGCCGGCGCCTTGGACCAGGCGAAGGCCGCCGTGGCCCAGGCCCCCGGCTTTGCCTTCGCGCACGCCCGGGTGGCGGAGCTGGAATTCAGCTTCGGCCGCATCGCCGCAGCGGAGACGGCACTCGATCGCGCGCTCGAACTCGGCCCACGCAACGCCCAGGCGCTGGCGCTGAAAGGATTCCTGCTGGCCGCCCGCAACCGGACCGAAGCGGCCGTCGGCTGGTTCGACCAGGCCATCGCCACTGATCCCCACTTGGGCAACGCCTGGCTCGGTCGCGGGCTTTGCCGGATCCGGCAGGGCGATCTCGAATCCGGCCGCAAGGATCTTCAGGCCGCGGCCGCGCATGAGCCCACCCGGGCGGTGCTGCGCAGCTACCTCGCGAAGGCGTTCACCGACGAACGCAACCTCGAGTTCGCCGGTCACGAACTGGACCGCGCCAAGGATCTCGATCCCAATGACCCCACGGCCTGGCTTTATTCGGCGCTGCTGCGCCAGCAGGACAACCGGGTCAATACGGCCGTCAGCGACCTGGAACGGTCCCGTTCCCTCAACGACAACCGGGCGGTGTATCGGTCAGGTCAGTTGCTCGATCAGGACCGGGCCGTCCGCGGCGCGAACCTGGCTTCCGTCTATCGCGATGCCGGCATGCTCGCGCCGGCGGTGCGGGCGGCGAGCCGCGCCGTGGCGGACGACTATGCGAACGCCAGCGCGCATCAGTTTCTGTCGAGCAGCTACGATTCGGTCCGGGACCCGCGGCAGTTCAATCTGCGTTACGAGACCCCGTGGTTCAGCGAACTGCTGCTGGCCAACCTGCTCGCGCCGGTCGGTGCGGGACCGCTCTCGCAGAACGTCTCGCAGCAGGAGTATTCCCGGCTGTTCGAGCGGGACCGCCTCGGCGTGAGTTCCGTCACCGAGTATTACAGCAACGGCACCTGGGCCCAGCGCGGCTCGCAGTTCGGAACCCTGGGCAACTTCGGCTACTCGCTCGACGCGGACTACCGGTCCGAACCCGGCTTCGGCCCGAACACCGACGCAGAACGCCTCTCGCTCTATGCCAAGGCCAAGTGGCAGCTCGGTCTCGGGGACAGCCTGTTTGCTCAGGTGAACTACAACCGCTACGAGAACGGCGACACGCGGCAGCTCACCGATCCGGCGACGGCGGCAACCAGCTTCCGCTCGCGGGAGGAACAGGCGCCCAACGTGTTCGCCGGCTGGCATCACCAGTGGACTCCGGGGCAGGACACGTTGCTGTTCGTGAGCCGGCTCGACGATGATTTTGGCTACACCGACAGCCGCGCGATAATTCCGGTGGTCCGCCGGCCCAATACGAACTCGGTTCCAAACCTCTTCCTCAACCGCCCGTTTGCGGTGGATTACACCAGCGACCTGACCGCCTACGGCGTGGAGCTGCAACACATCGCCCAATTCGACACGGCCCATCTGGGTCGGCACACGGTGATTGCCGGGGCACGTTTTCAAGCAGGCGACGCCGATGCGGTTGCCTCGCAGACCTACGCTTCCACGCAGCTTCCCGGAGCCTTCGTGCTGCCGCCGGTGACCCAGTCGGTCAGCGGGGATCTCGATCGGGTGAGCGTTTACGCCTACGACCTGTGGCAGGTGCTGGATTCGGTCCGGCTCACCGCGGGCGTCAGCTACGAGCGCCTCGAGTATCCGGTGAATCTGGATCTGCCACCCTTGCTGGCGGCCGAGCAGGACGCCGACCGCGTCTCGCCCAAAGTCGGCTTCGAATGGTCGCCGCTGGCCGATACCCATCTCCGGGCGGCCTGGACCCGTTCGCTGGGGGGCAGTTACTACGACACGAGCGTGCGGCTTGAGCCGGTGCAGGTGGCCGGATTCACGCAGGCGTTCCGCAGCCTGATTCCCGAGTCGGTCGCCGGGCTCGCCCCGGGCTCCGAATTCGAGACTTTGGGTGTGGGCCTTGATCACACGTTCCCGACCCGGACCTACGTCGTGGTCGCGGCCGAACGGCTCACCTCGGAAGCCGACCAGAGTTATGGCGCCTTCCTGTGGACCCTGTCCGGCGGCGGTCTGGTCGCCCCGCCCGTCACCGAGTCGCGCCGGCTGGATTACGAGGAGCGGTCCTTCAGCGCCACCGTCAACCAGCTGCTGGGTGACCGCTGGTCGGCCGGCCTCAATTACCGGCTCACCGACTCGCAATTGGAGGAAACCTACCCGGCCAACTTCGCCAGCCTGAACCGGGCGGTCACCGCCACGCTGCACCAGGTGTCCAGCTTCGTCCGGTTCAACCACGAATGCGGCTTCTTCGGCGAGCTGACCGGCTCGTGGAACCGGCAGACCAAT
>CAIWAH010000012.1 GCA_903910585.1 uncultured Verrucomicrobiota bacterium | reverse complement strand
GTCGTTTCCACGATCACTTCCTGCCCGGCACCCGCGGTGACTTCGAGCGTCAGCTTGCCATCTGCGCCTGGCGGCGGCAGGACGATCGCGGGCGGTTCGGTGGGCACGGTGGCGCTGCGCACCACCCCGGCCACATCATCCAGGGCCCGGATGTCGAACCCGTTCACGGTCAGTTCCACCGGTGCCAGCGTCAGCGGCCATTCGGCCTGGGTGGCCAGCGCTGCGTTGGCCGTGAAGGTCACGACCGCGGCCACGCCGGTGCTCGCCGGCCACGCGCCGGCGCTCACCGCGGCGAAGGTCAGTCCGCCGGGCACTTCGCCCCACAGCGGCAATGCCCCTGCCGGGATCAGCGCGCCCACCTGCTTCTCGCCCAGCGTCAGGCCCGCGGGATAGCGCAGGGTGAAGCTCAGTCCGCTCGGGGGCTGGGCGCTCTTCGTGAGTTTGATCACCACCCGCCACGGCTGGCCGAGGGCCGCCACCGGCCCGTCCGGGAACTCCAGTGTCACCACGTCGTTGGTGTTGCCCAACGGCAAGGGAGATTGCTGCCGGGCCAGTCCCGCCCGCACCACGCCCCCGCTGGGCGTCGGCTGCGGGTCCAGCCCCACCACCGCCCGCAGCACCCGGATCACGTCGCCGTTGTCGAGGTCGAGGTTCTGGTTGAGATCGTTGAGGGGGATGTCCCAGGGGCGCACCGGCTCCAGGCCCACTTGCAGCCGGCTGATGACCACGGCGTCGCCGATGTCCAACCGCTGGTTCGCATTGTTGTCGCCCTTCAGCCGCCGCGGCTTGATCCGCCCCTCGCCGGGGATCGCCCCGTTGCCGTTGGTCAGGGCGCTCCCCTGGGGATCGGCCAGGCTCACCAGGGCCGGGCTGAGCACGGCGTTGGTCACCCCGGGCACGCTGCGTGCCCGGAAGCTGACCCGGGCCAGGGCATTGCTGCCGGCCGGCAGGGCGTTGCCGGCCAGTGAGAAGGCCGCCCCGATCTCACCGACCGTGCCCAAGTTCACGTTGTTCACGCTTTGCCCGACGAGTGCCGACCATTCGACCTGCGGATCGGCCAGGTAGGCCGGATCGTAGCTGAGCCGGAAAGTCACGCCGCCGACGTCGCCGGGCGTGGTCAGGCTCAACGGATAGACCAGCCGCTGGCCTTCCTGCGCCTCGGGGGCCAGGCCCGCCACGAGCACCCGCACCGGCGGCGCCACGCTGACCGTCACGGCCGCGCTGGTGACGCTGCCGAAGAGGTTCGTGACGAGCACCCGGTAGCTGCCGGCGTCCGCCGACCGGACGCTGCGGAGCGTGAGTTCGGCGGTGTCCACGCCCTGCACGCGGGGGTCGCCCGCCAGGTCCTGCCCGTCCTTCTGCCAACGGTAGCCGGGCTGGTAGCCACCGGCCTCGACGCCCAGCCGCACGGTCTCGCCCTCGTAGGCGTTGACGCCCCGGGGCTGCCGCGTGATCTGCGGCAGGCTGGGCGTCACGCCGGTGTTCTCGAAGTTGAACAGGTTCCGCACCTCGGTCGCCGTCAGCGCCCGGTTGTAGAGCCGCACGTCGTCCACCCACCCGGTGAAGCCTTCGCCGTCGGTGCCCACCATGTTGCCCAGCACCAGCGGCACCAGCCCTTCGGTGTCCAGCGGCACCGCGTAGGCGGACCCGGCGGCCAGTCCGTTGACATAGCAGCGCACGGAGGTGCCGTCGTAGGTCAGCACGGCGTGGGTCCATTTGCCGCCCAGGTTCGCGGTGGTGAAGGTGCGGTTGCGGTCGGAACCGGGGCAATCGCCGCCGAGGAACCGCACGCCGGTCTGGTTGGCCGGCAGCTGCAGGCTGAAGCGTTCGCCGCAGTTCTCGATCCCGCCGAGGCTGGCCACGGTCACCGGCCCGGCCGAGGTCCCGTCGGGCTTCAGCCACACGGACAGGGTCCGGGGCGCCGCGCCGCCGATCCAAAGCCGTTCGGGGCCGACCAGGAACCCTTCCGCCCCCTGCACCCGGGCCGCGCCCGATTCGGGGCGGCGGCCGACGGGCAGGAAGTCCACCGGGCCGTAGGGCACCAGTTCGTCGCCCAGACCGGTCCGGTCGCGGTAGTCGCCGTCGAGCGGGTAGTAGGCCACCAGGCCGCGCCAGATCCCGGCGTCCACGCCCTGCAGGTTCACCAAGGCCGGGGCCGTGGTCTGGCTCCGGCTGCCGTCGTCCACGCTCACGGTGTATTGGCCGATCTCCGCCGGTTCCAGCTCGCCGAGGTCGAGTTCCGCGCCGGTCTCGCCCGCCAGCGGCACGCCGTCCTTGGCCCACTGGTAGGCCAGGCGCACGGTCGCCACCGGGTTCGTCGCCACCACCGCCAGCCTCACCGTCCCGCCCACCGCCACCGTCGTCGCCAACGGCGCGCTCACGATCACCGTGTCGGGCAGGCGTTCGCTGGCGTAAAGGGCTCTTATCTCGTCCGGGGTAAGCAACCGTTTGAAGACTTTCAGGTCGTCCATGCCGCCGACGAGTCCCCATCCCAGCGTG
>CAIWAH010000011.1 GCA_903910585.1 uncultured Verrucomicrobiota bacterium | reverse complement strand
CCCTGCCCCGCCTGATCGCGGAACGGCCCGAGTTCGATCCCGAGACCCGGCGGATCTACCTCACGGAACGCATCCGCTACCGGCTGGGCGAACGCGAGAAGCGGGGCATGGCGAAGTTCGCGGAACTCCTCCGCCGCCACACCGGCCGGCCGGTGTTCGAACCGCGGTTCGCCTGAGCCGGAACGATGCCGTGGGCACTCCAGAAATCGGCGGCGGGAGGTTCTGGAAAGCAGGAAAGCCGGAAGCAGTAAGCCGGACCTGCCCTTTCCTGCCTTCCTGCCTTCCTGCCTTCCAGATTCAGCTTTCCTGCAATGCAACGGTCACGTCCGCGCAAGCCGGCCGAAGCTCACCATTGCTCCAGCGCCCGGCGCACCGCCTCGACCGGCAGGCCGACCACATTGCTGAACGAGCCCTCGACGCGCTCGATGATCAGCTCGCCGTGTTCCTGCACCGCGTAGGCGCCCGCCTTGTCCAGCACATGCACCCGCCGGAGATATTCCGCGATGTCGTCGTCCGACAGGTCGCGGAACTTCACGTAGGTCGTGTCCGCCAGCAGCCGGAGCTTGGCCGCGGCCCGGTGCACCAGGCACACGCCCGTCACCACTTCGTGCACCCGGCCCGAAAGGCGCCGCAGCATGGACTTCGCTTCCGCGAGGTCGGCCGGCTTCGCCAATCCGTCGCCATCGAGGAACACCAGTGTGTCCGCGCCGAGCACCAGGTGATCCGGATACCGCTCCGCGACCGAGAGCGCCTTGCGCTCGGCGTTCACCTCGCAGAGCCGCCGCGGACCCAGCGTGAGGTCGTGCAGCTCCGTCGCGTAGCTGGGTGCCACGTCAAATTCCGCCACCAGTTCGCGCAGCAACTGCACGCGGCGGGGCGACTGCGAGGCCAGGATCAGCGGGGGCAACTTCATGGGGAAACCGTCAGGGCGGCGTGAAAGGCGGCCAGCTTGGTAGCGAACTCGGCTTCCCCCAGCACGGGAACTGCGCCGGCCGCGGGCACGTCTTCGGCCAGCTCGATCCACGACTTGCAGCCGCCGTAATCCGCCAGGAAGGGCAGCTCGACCGGCCGGGAAACCCGGCGCACCCGCACGGCCAGCGCGAAGATCGCCTGCTCCCCGCCCCAGTCGAACCGTTCGGCGATCACTTCGTCGCGCCAGATGTGCTGGCCGCGCAGCCGTTCCGCCGCGCCCAGCGAAGTGAGCTTCCGGGCGGCCACCACTTCGGCCGCCCACTCCAGCCGGACTGTTTCGGCCGGGGGCAAGGCGGCGAGCACCGCCTCGAACCGGCCTTGGGCGGCGGGCAAAACGCGGTCGCGTTGCTGGTGAAACCGCGTGGGCAGCAGCCAGAATTCGCGCTGCGCCACGGTGAAGCCGCCCGGACCTTCCGCGATGCCGCCCTTGCGGAGAATCACGATCTGGTCGCCGCGGCCGAGCGCGTCCACCACGACGGCCCATTCCTTGAAGGCGGTGCGCATGGCGGCTGCCGGCGGACGTCGCCCGCTCAGGACGCGATGGCGCTCATCTCGACCGGCTCGACGCTCACGCCGAGCTTCTTGAGCCACCGGAGGCCGCTTTCGATCTCCTTGGGCGCGCCCTCGATCTCGAGGCAGAGGATGCCGACCTCATCGGACACGCTGGCCTGGCGCACGTTGGTGACGAGCGCGAACTTGTGACCGAGCTCCCAGATGACCGGGCGCTTGATCAGTTTAGTCGGGTAGGTCAGCCACACGCGGCGCTGTGTG
>CAIWAH010000010.1 GCA_903910585.1 uncultured Verrucomicrobiota bacterium | reverse complement strand
GGGCAAAAGCCGGCATGAATTCCCCGACCTGCCCGGTGAACTGCTGAATTCGCCGGAGGCGGCCGCCTTTGCCGACCGCACCGAGATCATCCTGCGCGCGGCCGACTCCGATGCCGCGAACCGCCACCGGTCCGCGGAGGAGCTGCGTGGCGAGCTCCTGCTGGTGGACGCCGGCCGTTCGGTCCGGCGGCTGCGGCGGAATGAACGGCTCGTCTCCCGCTGGCGAAGACTCGGGGCGCTGGCCCTGGTCGCCGGGCTGATCGCGGTGGTGGCGGTCTGGTTGGAGCGCCGGCAAACCGACGAGGCCAACCGGCGGGCGGCCAGCGAGACGGCCCAGCGGCGGCTGGTGGAGGAAAAGGAGCGGGTGGCCCGGCAGAATCTCTACGCCGCCGACATGAATCTTGCCCAGCAGGCCATCAGTGCCGGCAACTTTGGGCGGGCGGAACAATTGCTTGCCGCGTGGCGCCCGGGTCCGGGCGAACCCGAGTTGCGGGGTTTCGAATGGTTCCATTACTGGCACCGCGTCCGGGGTGACAGCATCGGCGTGCTGCGCGGGCACGACGAGGTGGTGTCGTCCCTGGTGCTCAGTCCCGACGGCCAGCGACTTTTCTCCGCGGGCTTCGACAGCACCGTCCGGGAATGGTCGTTGGCCGAGCAGCGGGAAATCCGGCGCTGGCACCTGCCGGGCGGCCTCATCATGGCGATGGCGTTGGACCGGGCCGGTGAACGCCTGGTCGTGGAGTGCGGGAACCGTCCGCTGTCCGGGCTGCTGGATCTCAGGACCGGGCGATGGACGACCAACGTCCTGTCGGCGTCCCCCAGCATCGCCTTTACGCCCGAAGGCGACCGGCTGGTCCGCGGTGCGAACATTCGCCTCTTTGAGACCAACGGGGTGGTGGAGATCAGCGATCCCGAATTCCGGTCGCAGCGGGTGATCGAGCAGGCCGGGGGCCGGGCGTGGTTCTCGCCCGACGGAAAGCTTCTGGTCACCGGCTCGTGGGGGCATGACCTGCGCCTGTGGAGTTGGCCGGAGCTTGCCGACGTCGGCCGGCTGACCAACGCCGGTGCGGTCATTTCCGCCTCGTTTTCCCCGGATGGCCGACGGCTGGTCAGCGGCGCCCGCGACGGCCGGCTGATTCTCTGGGATCTCGCCCGCCACGCGAGACTCCGGCAGGTGATCGCGCACGAGGAATCCATCGTCTGGGCGACGGCGTTCGCTCCCGACGGCCTGCGGGTGGCCACCGGTGGAAATGACCAGACCGTGCGCATCTGGTCGGCGGATGCGTTGGGCGAGCTCGGGGTCTTCCGCGGGCACGGCAGCGAAGTGTGGGCAGTGCAGTGGACGCCCGACGGACAGCGGCTGATCTCGGCCGGAAAGGACACCACGGTCCGGATTTGGAACACGGCGCCGAAGAACCGGACGCCGGAATTCACCGAGGTAACCCAGGCGCCCGAGTTCTCACCCGATGGAAAGCTTCTGGCGATCCGGCGACGAAAGTCGGGCGTCAGCGTCTGGGACCTCGCCGCAGGCCGTTGCCGCTGGGAAGTGCCCGGGCTGGAACTGGGAGGATTCTCGGCCAAGGGAGACCGCGTCACCCTGTTGCGTGACGACCGGACCTGGGAATCGCGGCGGGCGGACGACGGTGAGTTGGTGGAATCGCGCGCGGTGCGGCCGCCACCGCCCAACCATTCGCGCCGGCGCTCCAGTCCTTCCGGCCGCTGGGTTGCCACCGGCCAGGATGACGGGGTGATCCTGCTTCAGGACCTGCAGTCCGCCGCAGAACCCCGGCGTCTGCTCGGGCACCGCGAGATGATCACGCTGCTCGGCTTCACCGCCGACGAACGCCTCCTGCTTTCCGGTTCCATGGATCGTTCCGCCCGGATCTGGGACGTGGAAACCGGCGCGGAGAAGGCTGCCCTTTCCGGTCATCGCATGGCGGTGGCTTCCGGCGAATTCTTCGCGGACGGAACGCGGTTGCTCACCGGGAGCTGGGACGACACCGCCCGGCTGTGGGATTTCGCCACCGGCCGGGAACTGGCCGTGTTCGGTGGGCACCCGGCCGCGGTGCATGATGTCGCGTTCGCTCCGGACGGCCGGACCTTCGCCGCGTTGAGCGGCGCCGGTGTGCTGAAGTTCTGGAATCTTGCCGCCCGCCGCGAATCGGGGGTCATTTCGCTCGAGCGCGGCACCGGCCTGGGCTGGCTCCGGTTCTCCCCGGACGGCGCCTGGCTGGCGGCCGTCAGCCAGTCCGGCCGCCTGACGCTGTTGCCGGCGGCGCGCACGGAATGATGAAAGAGGCCGTTAGAAGCGGGTTGGACGGAGCGAATACGCCTAGGATGCCGGCACGGACACCGCTCAGCGTGGAAGACGTGCGTCAGCTTCGCAGCGCGGATGCACCGGCTTGGGAGCTGACGCGGCGGAGCCTGCTCACGCGGCTCAAGGACCTGGGTGACGACCAGGGCTGGCAGCGCTTTTCGGACACCTACGGCGGGGTGATCCACAGCCTGGCCAAACGCGCCGGCTGTGATCCTGCCGAGGCGGACGAAGTGCTCCAGGAAACGCTCATCTCCGTGGCGCGCGAAATGCCGGACTTCCGTTACGATCCGGCGCGCGGTTCGTTCAAGTCGTGGCTGTTCTGCCTCGTTCGCCGCCGGATCGCGGACCAGTTCCGCCGCCGCGCCCGGGTGCAGCGTTTTCGTCCGGATGCGGAAGTGGAACCCGAGACGATTCCGGATCCCTCCGCGGACCCGCTCAATGCCGCGTGGGACGACGAATGGCGTCAGCATCAGCTCCAGCTCGCCGTCGAGCGCACCAAACGCCGCGTGTCGCCGGCCCAGTGGCAGATGTTTGACCTGGCCGCCCTCCAAGATTGGCCGACGGAACGCATCTGCGAGGTGCTGGGCATCAACCGCGCCCAGCTCTACATGGCCAAGATGCGGGTCGGACGCCTGCTGAAGGCCGAACTTCAGGCCGCGTCCATGGGCGAAGAAGACCGGCGCTGAGCGCTCACTTCGTCTCGGTCGCGGGCCCGACGGCGGGTCGGGATTCCGCCTGCCACGACAGCAGGATCAGCAGTCCCACGCCGGTGCAGATCGCGGTGTCGGCAATGTTGAAGGCCGGGAAGCCAATCTCTCCGCCGCCCCGGGGATTCACGTAGAAGTAGAGGAAGTCGATGACGTGCTGCCGGCTGGGCAGCAACCGGTCGAGCAGGTTGCCGGCGATGCCGCCAAAGAGGAGTCCGAGGGCGACCTGTCCCATCGGCCGGTGGGCCTCGAAGTGCCGCCGGAAAATCCACAGCGCCACCATCGCCGCCGCGGAGATGATCGCCAGCATGCCGTTGTTGTGCCGGAACAGGCTCCAGGCCGCGCCGGTGTTTCCCCAGTGGACGAACTTGAAGAAGCCTTCGAGGACGACCCGTTCGTCATGGAGGTCGAGGAGCTTCAGCACCACGGCCTTGGTCGCCTGATCGGCCACGAAGATCAGCGCGGTCAGGAGGCCGATGCGTTGAGAGCCGGAAAGGGGGGCGGCGGACATGCGTGAATTCGCGGCGGAGGCTACGGAAGCCGGCGGGCGAGTCGAACGGATTTCCTCAGAGCACGCCCAGAAACTCCGTCAGTGGGGCGAGGTCGGAGTCATGCTGTGCCATCTGCTTGATCGCCTCGCGTCCACGCAGATTCGCCGCCTTGCGCAGGAACTGCTTGGCCTGGGCGATGTCCCCAAGCTGACAGGCGTAGCAGGCCAGGTTGTAGGGGATGATCGGCTCGTCGGGAAACTGGGCGGCGGCCGGCAGCAGGCACTCCAGCGCCTCGCCGGTGCGGCGGAGTTCGTGGAGCGTGTAGCTGCGGTGGATCCAGCCGGACGCACGGGTCGGCGCCGCGGCGACCACGTCGCACGCGACCACCAGGGCCTCCGGCCAGCGGCTGAGCTTGGCAAGGATGCGCCAGCGGGTTTCCAGCACGTCCGCATGCCGTTGCCCGGCCCGGCTGATCCGGGCAAGGTCACGGATGGCTTCCTGGGCATTGCCCAAATCCACCCAGCCATCGGCCGCGAGCAGATGATGACGATCTGGAAATCCGAGCTCCTCCACGGGAAAACGATGTAGCCACTTCCGCGCAATTGGCAAAAAGTTTCCCCATGCGAGTGCACCTTCGCCGCCTGCCGCTGCTGTTGACCGCCCTGCTGGTGCTGCCGGTCCGCGGCGAACCGGTCCGTCCGGCCAGCCGCGCCGACCTGGAAGCCCGGCTCGCCCAGAGCCTCGCCGCCACCGCCGCCCCCGGGGCGCAGTGGGGCGTGAAGGCGGTGTCCCTGAAGACCGGCCGGACCCTGTTTGAAACCAATGCCGCCCGCCTGTTCGTGCCCGCGTCGAACACCAAACTCTTCACCGCGGCACTGGCTCTGGACCGTCTGGGGCCGGACCGGACCCTGGCGACGACCGTGTGGGTGCCGGCCGCCAGCCAGGGCGGAACTGTGGCGGGCGACCTGCTCGTCCGCGGCGGCGGTGACCCCACGCTGACGGACCGCCTGAAAGACCGCTGGGAAAACGTCATGGCGCCGTTTGTGGCGGCGGTTTCCGGCGCCGGCATCCGGCGCGTCGAGGGCGACCTCGTCTGCGACGAAAGCCTTTTCCGCGGGGCGCCCTACGGCAGCGGCTGGAACTGGGACGACCTCGGCTACTACTACGGCGCCGCGGTGTCCGCCCTGTCGGTCAACGACAACGTGCTGCACCTGCGCGTGTCTCCGGGTAAATCCGTCGGCGCGCCGGCGAGCTTCCGCCTGGAACCGTTGACCAATCTCCTCGAATTGGCCGGCGCCGTGCGGACCGGTCCGACCAACGCGGCGGCCGACCTCCAGCTCGAGCGGTTGCCCGGCGAAAACCGGCTGCGGGTGGGCGGCAGCGTTCCGCTCGGCAAGGCGGTGCCGGCGGAGGACGTCCCGGTGCCGGCACCGGCGCGGTATTTCGGGGAACTGTTCCGTCTGGCCCTGCAGCAGGCGGGCATCACGGTCACCGGCGCGGTCCGCGTGGTGGACTGGCGGGAACGGGCGACGAAACCGTGGGTGTCCGCGGAGTGGCGCCAAGTGGGGCAGGTTCCCTCGCCGAAACTGGCCGACGTGGTCACCGAGATGATGAAGCCGTCCCAGAATTTCTACGCCCACTCGCTCTGGCTGCTCGCCGGGGTCCAGGCCGAACGCCAGCCGGTGGGCAGCGAGGTGGGCCGCCCGCTCGCGGGAACTTCCGAGGAATCCGGCCTGCGGGCGATGCGGACGTTCCTCGCGAATGCGGGCATTCCGACCCACGAGGCCGTCTTCGAGGAGGGCTCGGGATTGTCCCGGAAAAATCTCGTGACGCCCAACGCGGTGGTCCAGCTGCTGACCCACATGCACCGGCACCCCGCCGCCGCTTCCTACCGTGAGGCGCTGCCGGTCGGCGGCGTGGACGGCACCCTGAAGCGCCGGTTCACGTCGGCGGAGATGAAGGGCCGGGTCCACGCAAAAACCGGCACGCTCCGGCATGTTTCGGCGCTGTCCGGCTACGTGGACGCCAAAGGCGGCGAAACCGTCGCCTTCAGCATCCTCGTCAACGCCTACGTGGCCGCGAAGGAAGGGGCGAACGCCACGCGGGAAGCCGACCGGCTGGTGGAACTGCTGGCGGGCTTCACCGGCCGCAGCGACGGCGAGTAAGCCGGTTGGATTGGGGGCGGGGCCGGCGCGGACGCTCCGAACCCGGTGTGCGGCGGTTGGTTGCCGTGCCGTCATTTTGCGCCAAGACCCGAGGGCGGCGGCCGGGCAGCGTTTCGGGGTCAACGGGTTCCCTGTTTCCGGTTCCGCTCAACACGATTGCCCATGAAGCCACATTGGTCCGGCGTTTTTCCCGCCATCACCACCCAGCTGCACCGCGACGGTTCGCTGGATCTCGACGCGACCGCCGCCCACGCCGAGGCCCTCCTCGCCTCGGGCATCACGGGCCTGATATTCCTTGGCTCGCTGGGTGAGAACCAGTCGCTCACGGCCGATGAGAAACGCCTCGTGATGTCCGAGATGGTCCGCGTGGTGAAGGGCCGCGTGCCGGTGCTCAGCGGTGTGGCCGAAAGCAGCGTGGCCGAGGCCTGCCGCTATGCGCGCGACCTCGAACGGCTCGGTGCGGACGGCTTCATGCTCATGCCGCCGATGATCTACAAGTCGCCGGATCCGCGGGAGTCGCTGCATCACTTCCGCACGGTCGCCCGGGCCACGGGCCTGCCGATCATGATCTACAACAACCCGATCAGCTACGGTCACGACCTGACGCCGGAGCTGTTCGCGGAGCTGGCCGACCAGAAAAACTTCGTCGCCCTAAAGGAGTCCTCCGGCAACACCCGGCGCATCACCGACCTGCACAATGTCTGCGGCGACCGCTACGCCCTCTTCACCGGCGTGGACGATCTGGCACTGGAGGCGGCCATCCTCGGCATCGACGGCTGGGTGGCCGGCAGCGGCATCGCGTTTCCGGCGGAGAACCAGTATTTCTGGGAGCTGACCCGCCGAGGCGAATGGGAAAAGGCGGTGGCGGTCTACCGCTGGTTTACGCCGCTGCTGCACCTCGATACGCACCCGAAGTTCGTCCAATACATCAAGCTGGCCGTGCAGGAAGCGGGCCTGGGCAAGGAGTGGGTCCGTGCGCCCCGGCTGACGCTCACCGGTGCCGAACGGAAGGCCGTGCTCAAGGTCATCCATGACGGCATCGCCAGCCGCCCCAAGGTGCCCAAGCGGAAGTAGCACCGGGTGCCGGCCGGGCGCGGATCCCGCTGGCGCTCCGCCGATCGGTCCGATCAGTCTTCTCCGTTGCGCAGTCATTTTCAGATTGCCGTGATCGGTGGTGGCCCCGCCGGTTTGCGGGCGGCGGAAGTGGCCTCCGGCGCGGGCAAGTCTGTCGCGCTGTTCGAGGCCAAGCCGTCGGTCGGCCGCAAGTTTCTCGTGGCCGGGCGCGGCGGTCTGAACCTGACCCACGGCGAGCCGGCAGACCGTTTTGCCGCGCGGTATTCCGGCCCGGGACAGCCGGCCGGACTGTGGCGGAGTTTGCTGGCGGATTTCGGCTCGGCGGACCTGCGGCAGTGGGCCGCCGGGCTGGGGATCGAGACGTTTCAGGCGACGAGCGGCCGCGTGTATCCGGTGGAGATGAAGGCGGCTCCGCTGCTGCGGCGCTGGGTGGCTCGACTGCGCTCACAGGGAGTGAGCCTCGCGATGAATCACCGGCTGGTGGCGATCGAGCCGATGTCCTCACCACCGCCGGCGGCGGCGGAGAACCGCACCGGACGATTCCGGCTGCGCTTCGCCCACGGCACCGAAACCACGGCCGAGGCGGTCATCCTGGCGCTGGGCGGTGCTTCCTGGCCAGAGACGGGCTCCGACGGCGGGTGGACGGAATGGTTGAAACCATTGGGGCTGTCCGTGAACCCGCTCGCCCCGGCGAACTGCGGCTGGGAACACGCCTGGTCACCGGAAGTTCTCGCCCGGGCCGAAGGGAAGCCCCTGAAGAACGTCCATGTCCGGGCCGGCGACGCGCTGGCGATCGGGGAACTGCTGGTCACCCGCTACGGGTTGGAGGGCGGGGCGATCTACCAGCTCGGTGCCACCCTCCGCGCCATGGCGGAGCCCGCGATCACGGTTGATTTCAAGCCCACCTTCACCGTGGAACGGCTGGTGGCCAAGATGGAGTCCGCCCGGCGCAACTTTCTGGACGAGGCGCTGGTTCGCTGGCGCCTCGGCGAGGTGGCCCATGCCATTCTGTCCCGCCAGGTCTGGACCGATGCCGCCTCGCTGGCCCGGGCGGCGAAGCACTGCGTCATCCCCCTGCGCGGCCCGCGGCCGATCGCGGAGGCGATTTCGTCGGCCGGAGGCGTGTGCTGGAGCGAAGTGGACGGGACAATGATGGTGCGACGGGTTCCCGGCCTGTTTGTCGCCGGAGAAATGGTGGACTGGGAGGCTCCGACCGGCGGCTACCTGATGCAGGGCTGCTTCGCGACCGGCACGCGGGCGGCGAACTCGGCCGTCGCCTGGCTCGGCCGCAGCTGATGCCCCGGGCGCGGGCGAATTCCCCGAGTTGGAACGAGGCGGTCCGGTCCGAATTGGGAACTCGCACTTGCCAAATCTTTGAAGGTTGGCCATCTGTTCGGCGAAAATCACACACCTTATGAGAATCTTTCCTCCGCAAACCCGTGGCCGTTCCGGTTTCACCCTGATTGAGCTGCTCGTCGTCATCGCGATCATCGCGATCCTTGCGGGCATGCTTCTCCCGGCGCTTTCGAAGGCGAAGACCAAGGCGCAGGGCATCGCCTGCCTGAGCAATACCAAGCAGCT
>CAIWAH010000009.1 GCA_903910585.1 uncultured Verrucomicrobiota bacterium | reverse complement strand
CTCGCGGTCCTGCCCGACATCTGCGAGCCAGAGGTCGCCGGTCAGGCGGTCGAAACTGAAGCGCCACGGATTGCGCAGGCCGTAGGCCCAGATTTCCGGGCGCGCGTCCGGCTGGCCACGGAACGGATTGCCGGCGGGGATGGCGTAGGCGAGGCCGGGGTCGCGGCGGTCCACGTCGAGGCGCAGCATCTTACCGAGCAGCAGGCGCAGGTTCTGGGCGTGGCCGTTGGGATCGTGGTGCGGGCCGGTATCGCCCATCGCGAAGTAAAGGAAGCCGTCGGGGCCGAACTCCAGCCAGCCGCCACTGTGATCTTCGGCAACGCTGTTGATCTTGATGAGCCTCCGTCCGGGCTTGCCGGAGTCCCGGCTGAAATCGGACGAAAACTCCCGTTCCACGATGACGCTGGCGACCGTGCCCTCCTCGAACACCTGGTGTTGGAGGTAATACTTCCGGTTCTCGCGGAACTTCGGATGAAAGGCGAGGCCGAGCAGCCCGTTGGGCCCGCGTTCGTAAAAGACCTGTCCGGTGAAATCGCTGAAGACGGACTTCTGTTCGCCACCCGCGGTTTTGCGGACGCGCCAGATCAGCCCGGTCTGATGCAGCACGAGGAAGGTGCCGGCCTCTCCAGGCACCTGGACGAAGGCGGTCAACCCGCTTTGGGCGCGGGTGCGCGGCACGGCAAAGGATTCGGCGAAAAACGGTGTCAGGCCGATGGGCTTCGCGAGCTCAGGAATGCGGGCCGGCATGCCGCGCTCGCTGAGCAACGTGTTCTCCGGCTGACGCAGCGTCGTGAGATATTCGATGAGGTCCGTGAACTCCTGCAGCGACAGGCCCGCCTGCAGGCTCTCGGGCATGAGCGACACGTTGCTGCCGTCCTGCCGCTGGATGTCGCTCTTGGCGAGACGCACCAATTTTCCATCCGCCCCCATCAGGTGCAGCTCGGTCGCGGTCGCCTGCTTCAGAACGCCCTGGAACGATTCGCCGGCCTTGGTTTCGACGGTGACCGTGCCATAGCCGGGCGAGATGGTCGCGGAAGGCGTCAGCACGGAGGCGATCAAGTCGCGCCGGGCAAAGGCGTCGCCCGCAGCAAACAGGTCGGGACCCGCCTTGGAAGCCTTACCATCGGTGGAATGGCACTTGGCGCAGGCGAGCTTTTGCTCGTCGGCGAACAGCCGGGCGCCGTTGGTGACGTCGCCTTCGTGCGTCAGGGCGAAGCGGCGGTAATCGTCCGGACCCGGGCGCTGGTCGGGTGATTGCGCGTGGATGGGGGCAACTGCGGCGAAGGTGAAGACCAGGCCGACCAACAGGCGCCGAAAGCAGTGGGAAGAAAAGTTCACGGGGCGTTTCGCCGGCACGGTGGGCGACTTCGGCGGGCGCGGCAATCGGAGTTCCGGAGAGAGTTCCACGGTTCCAGAATCGCTTGCCTGTCCGGTGGACGGGTTGGCGATTTGTTTCGCGCCGGTCGGCGCAGCGGGCAGGCTGGCAGCCTGCCCTACTATCGGGTCAGGGCAGAGCGCAGGAGCTGCGAGTGTGAGACACGACTGGAAGTCCTGCGGGAACCACTGCTTCGAGTCCGGCTTACCTTGAACTGGAGTCTTGGCGGGCGGCGGTGGCGGCGCGGAACAGGCGCAGCACCGAGTAGTCGTAGCGGCCGCCGAGCAGGGAGTGGGCGCCGCTGAGCATGCCCCAGCCGGCTTTTTCAAAGGCGGCCTGCATTTCAGCGGCCTGGGCGGGCGTGAAGAATTGGGTCAGGTCCACGGATTCGCCCGCTTCGACGGCGTTGGCGAGGTGGGAGGCGACGGTGCTGTCCTTGAGGTCGCGCTGTTGGGCGATGGCGGTCGGGGTGAGGCCGCCGCGGTAGAGTCGCAGGGTTTCGCGGACCGTTTCGGTGAGGAGTTCGCCCCTGGATTTGGCGGCCGTGCGGGTCACCGGCGCGGTGAAGGATTCCTCGGCGAACATCTGGCGCGGATTCGTCTGCAGGTGCGCGCGGATTTCGTCGAGGAACTGCGGGCCGTAGGCTTTCCATTTGGCGTCACCGACGCCGGAGACACGGCGAAGTTCGCTCTCACTGGTCGGATACTGCCGGGCCATGAGACGCAGCGTGTTGTCGCCGAAGACGATGTAGGCGGGCAGGCCCTGTTCGTCGGCGAGCTGTTTGCGGAGCTGGCGCAGCTTGTCGAAGAGGAATTCGTCACAGGCGATTTCCCCGGCCCGTTCGGTGCGGCGGGCAGAAGCCTCCAGCGGCTTGGTAAGGGTGATTTTCCGGCGGTCCTTCAGCGCGGCCATGCCTTCGGCGGTCACTTCGACCGTGGGAAACTGTCCGGTGCTTTGGGCCAGGTAGCCGAGGCGCATCAGCTCGCGGGCGATGGCGCCCCATTCATTGCGGGAGTGCTCCTGGCCGATGCCGTAGGTGCTGAGTTCCTGGTGTCCCCATTGGCGAATGCGGTCCGTGTCGCCGCCGGTCAGCACGGCCACGACGTGGTTGAGCCCGACGGCGAAGCCGCTTTTCTGGCGGATGCGGAAGACGCAGCTCAGGAGCTTCTGGGCCGCCACCGTGCCGTCGTAGGTGGAGCGGGGCGCGAGGCAGTTGTCGCAGGCCCCGCAGTCCTCCGCGGCGAATTCCTCGCCGAAGTAGTCGAGCAGCATCACGCGGCGGCATTCGGCGCACTCGGCGTAGTGCGTCATCGTCTGGAGCTGTTCGCGGGCGATGCGGCGCTCGTTTTCGTCGGTCTTCTCATCGATGAAGCGGGACTGCTTCACGACGTCGCCGGGGCTGAAGAGCAGGAGGCATTCGCTGGGAAGTCCGTCGCGGCCGGCGCGGCCGGTTTCCTGGTAGTAACCCTCGATGTTCTTGGGGAGATCGTAGTGGAGGACGAAGCGGACGTTGGGTTTGTTGATCCCCATGCCGAACGCGATGGTGGCGCAGACCACGCGGACTTCGTCCCGCAGGAACTTCTCCTGGCTCGCGCTGCGGTCGTCCTTCTCCATGCCCGCGTGATAGGGCGCGGCGCGAACGCCGTCGGTCACCAGTTTGCCGGCGAGGTTTTCCGCCCCGGCTCGGCTGGCGCAGTAGATGATGCCGCTCTCCTTCGGCCGTTCGCGGAGGAAATCGAGCACCTGCCGGTAGCCGCCGGACTTCGGCACAACGCGGTAGGTCAGGTTGGGACGGTTGAAGCTGGCGACATAGACCGACGGCTCGCGCAGGTGGAGCTGCCCGACGATGTCGGCCCGGACGCGTTCGGTGGCGGTGGCCGTGAGCGCCATGAACGGCAGGTCCGGCATCCGGTCGCGCAGGCTGCGGAGCTGGCGGTATTCGGGCCGGAAATCGTGGCCCCATTCGCTGATGCAATGGGCCTCGTCCACGGCGATGAGGTTGACGCCCCAGCGGTTGAGGTCGTCGAGCATCGTGCCGACCATCAGCCGTTCCGGGGCGACGTAGAGCAGCTTGAACTCGCGGGCATTCAGGCCGCGCCAACGGGCGCTGCGGTCGGCATCCGACAGGGTCGAATTCAGATAGGTGGCCGCGACGCCGTTGGCTTGGAGCGCGTCCACCTGGTCCTTCATCAGGGCGATGAGCGGGGAGATGACGACCGTGAGCCCGGGCCGGACCAGTGCCGGCAGTTGGAAGCACAGCGACTTGCCGCCGCCGGTGGGCAGCAGCGCGAACACGTCCTTGCCGGCAAGGGCATCGCGCATGATGTCCTCCTGCAACGGCCGGAACGAGGAATAGCCGAACACCTCCTTGAGCGGAGTGAGCAGATCGTGTTGGGGAGAGATTTCGGCGGACACGCGGGGCAGCATACAGGGAAGGTGCGGCGGCAGACCAATTCCGAAGCTCGCCGGACAATAAAGATATCGGGAGTGACGCGGTCACGGTCGCCTGGGCTGTCAAGCAAAGGGGCAACCTCAGCCAGACTGGCGCTGCTTCGCGTTTCGCCGCCAGTGGGAGAGCGTCCCGGCCGCGAGCAGCAGACCGCAGCCGGCGATCACGACGGCCTTCACTTTCATGCTCACCTGGGGCAGCAGTTGGTGCAGCCAGCCATAGGCGGTGCGGTAGCTGCGCTGCCTGAGGCCGGGTCGCCGGTCGCGCACGCCGAGGTAGCTCAGCAAATCCGTGATTTCGGTCTCGCTCATCCCGTCCAGAAGCCCTTCCGGCATCATCGAGGTCGGCAGTGACTGATGCTCGGCAATCTGGTCGCGGGCAAGCCGCAGCGGCAGGTTGCCCGGGCCAAGCAACGTCAGCCCGCTGGCGTCCGCAGTGAGGACGCGGCCTTGCACCGTTTCGCCATCTCGAAAAGTGATCAGTTCCGTCTCATAGCCGGACTTGATGCCTTCGGACGGCTTGCGGATCGCCGCGAGGATTTCCTCCTCGGTGAACATGTCACCGATGCCCGTCAGATCCGGTCCGAGCAGTTGGCGGCTCGCATCGAGGGCATGACAGCCGGCGCACCCGCGCTCGGTGAAGAGGGCTTGGCCGTGCGAACGGTCTCCGGCGAGCACCGGGTAGCGCGCTTCGGGTGTGGCCGGTTTGAGCCCCGGCACCGCGATGAATCTGTAAAATCCGCCGGTCGGTTTGCCGAACGGCTGGTGGCCGACGGTCTCCTGGCCGAACTGCGCGACGTAGAGGTCGCCTTGCGGCCCGAACGCCACGTCCGAAACCTTGGGGACCTCGCGCGCGAAGGGGAACTCGACGGCGCGGTAGCCGCCAGCGGGCTGTTTCGCCAGCCGCACGCGGATGATGGAGCCCCGTTCCCAGAGCCAGTCCGGCCCCCAACAGGCCGCGAACAGGTCGCCGGCGGTGCCGCCGAAGTCGTTGCCGGGGGGATTGAAGGTGAGGCCGGCCATGCCGTAGCCGTGCTGCACTTGGACCAACGGCAGGGTCACCGGTGGGTGCCCCGGATATTTCTCCGGATGCTGACCGTAAAAATGACCGCGCTGGGCAAAGTTGATTTCCTCCGTAGGGTTGTCGCCGCCGCGGTTGTCGCTGAAAAACAGGTCGCCCGCCGTGTTGAAGGCCATGCCGAAGGGGAACCGGAGGCCGGTGGCGAAACGCTCCACCGTCCGTCCGTCCGTCCGGTGACACGCGCAGGATCGCTCCCCGCCAGCCCAGCGGATCGGCCGCCGGTTTCGGGTTGTAGGAATCGGTGCAAAGCGCGAGGTAGAGCCAGCCGTCGGGTCCGAAGTTCAGGCCGAAGGTCCAGTCGAAGGTGTGGCCCGAGAGAGGGATGCCCTCCAGGAAGGAACGGCTCTGGTCGGCCAGCCCGTCGCCATCCGTGTCCACATAGACGCGGACCTGTTGCGCCGTCCCGACGAAGACTTCGCGGCCCCGGAAGGCGAGGCTTGTGGGGTAGCGCAGCCCGTCGCGGCGGACATCGGCAAAGACCCGGGCGGTATCCTCCAGCCCATCCCTGTCGGTGTCCTCGAGACGGTAGATTTCGCCGACGTAGTTGGCAGAGAACATCGTGCCGTCCGGGGCGAGCTTGATCGCGGTGGGATTCCAGATGGGCACGCCCTGCCGGATGGGCAGCTTCACGGCGGCATAGCCACCGAAGACCTGGATGCCGAGGTCGCGATGCCGCTCGATGGCGCGGAGGTCCGGGCGCACGGCTTCCGCGGCCTCCGATTGCTGGCCGCCGTTCAAAAGGAGGACGATGGCCAGCACCACATCCAGCCCACTTCTCCGGCAGGCTCGGTGGATCGTCTTCATAGGGGGTGCTTTGCGGCGTGGCGGACAAACGGGAGGTGCTCCGCCAGCGCGGGCGGGTTCCAGGTCTTGCCTTGGAACACGCGGCACCTCGTCTGCTCACGCCACCCCGCCGTTACCGGGTCCGCGGGCGCCCGTTCACCGGTCTCGGTCCGCCGCGGCCAGCGCCATCCCCGTGTCGCGCTGCGGTCACCGTTGACTGCGCGCCGCTTGAGCCCCGGGCCGAACAACGCTGCGGTGAAACTCACCGGAGCAAGGCTGTCGCCCCGGGTGTGCCATCGGCTGCGGGCCGGCAACACCCGCCCGCCCGCCCGCCCCACGGCCAGGACCCGCAAGACCCGCGCCGCGCCTTCGACCTTGCACTGCACGTCGTCACCACGGGACCGCCAGATTGGCCCCAAGCGGGCGCCCGGCCGCCCCTGCGGCAGCAAGGCGGTCCAGCAGCGGAACCTCCAGGCAACGGAAGCAAAGTTGGGATCGGATTTGGACACGGAGCGGAACGGTCACGCGGCCGGCCGGCACGACGTGTGCATCACTGGTCGGCTAGATTTCGGAGCCGGGCCGCAAACAATGCCACCCCCGGCGGGTCAGCCGGCGGATTGCCCGCTCCGGCTCAGTGGTGGCCAGAAAACTTGGCGAATCCCACGGGCGCAGCGCCCGGCATGATTCCCGACCGGGCAGGATGATCGGGCCAAACAGGTTCAGCCTGATTGAAAAGACCGTGTAGCCGTGGCGCTCCAACAGTTGCGCCGGTTGGGAGGGAAACGGGTCATGATCTTCGAACACGAGGTCACGGATTCCCTTTCGCGCCAGGAGCTCATCCGCACCCTCCAGCACCGACAGTTCGGCACCTTCAACGTCGAGTTTCATGACGCCAACCTGCTTCCCGGCGGGCAGAAAGCGGTCCAGGCGGCGAAACTCAATCGGACAGCCGATGGCACCGGCGGAAGGGGCGGCAATCGTGGATAGGCCGTTGTTCTCGGCAAAGCAGGAGGGAACATAAAGGGTTCCGGTTCCATCCAGATTCGACAGGGCGCATTCCGCGGTCGTGATCTTTCCGAGACCGGGAAAATCGCGCCGCCAACCTGCCACCTGTTGCCGCAGTCGCGCGTTGATTTCCGGATGCGGTTCAAACGCGGTCACCTCACCCAGTCGGCCCACCCGACGGGCGAGCAGGCCGGTCATCTGGCCCAGATTGGCGCCCACATCCAGCGCTGACTCGCCGGGGTCGCAGAGGCGCCACAGCAGCTCGCAGACGGCGATGTCAAAAACGCCAAACGTCCAGATGTGCCGGCCCACGGTTTCGCTGGGCGTGATCCGCAACGGCAGATTCCAGGGCAGTTTGAAATCCACGGATGCTCCCGCCGGTGGCTGGCGACGGGTCAACCGCTGCCAGACAAATCCCGGTCGCCACACCAATTCCGGTTTCGAGAACAGGCCGCTGATGTTCATCGGGAGGATGCTCCCGGGTAATGCGCCAGTGTGCAACCAATCCCGCAACCGGTCATCGGCCTTGCTAGGGCGGGGCCTTATCCCGGAACCTGAGCGCGCCACATGTCTCGACTTCTGCGATCCTCCGGTGCGGCCGGGGCCGCCACCCTCATCAGCCGGATTCTCGGCTTTGTGCGGGAGTCCGTGTATGCGCATTTCATGGGGGATTCGCGGGTGGCGAGCGCCTTCATCACGGCGCAGCAGATCCCCAACCTGTTCCGCCGCCTGCTGGGCGAGGGCGCGCTGACCGCGGCCTTTGTGCCGATCTTCAAGGATAGGGAGGCCAATGAGGGCGAGGCGGCGACGTGGCAGGCGGCCAACTCCGTCATCTGCGCGCTGATCGGTGTCTGCACGCTGCTGGTCACGCTGGGCATGGCCGGACTCGCCTTCGCCGTCCTGTATTTGCCGCTGGAATCCCGGCAGGAACTCGTCGCCCGGCTGCTCTTCGTGATGTTCCCGTATCTCGGGCTCGTCTGCCTGGCGGCGGTGTTCATCGGCATCCTGAACGCCCGCGGACATTTCTTCCTGCCCGCCCTGGGCGCCGCCTCGCTGAACGTTGTGATGATCGCGTCGGTCTTCTGGCTGGCGCCGCAATTCGGCTGGCAGAAGGACCGGCAAATCTTCGGCCTGGCCATCGGCCTTGTGATTGCGGGCCTGGTGCAGGCGCTGTTTCAGTTGCCCGCCCTGCGCAAGGAGGGCTTCCGCTTCCGGTGGGTCAATCCGCTGCGCGATGCCACGGTCAAGCTGGTGGCGCGCCGGATGGCCCCGGCCACGATCGGCGTCGCGGCCTACCAGTTCAACGTCGTCATCACCCAGTTCATCGCCTACCGCGTGTCCGACACGGCGGTGGCGTCGTTCAACTACGCGGTGCGGCTCATGGAACTGCCGCAGGGCATCGTGGGCGTGTCGCTCGCCACCTTTCTCCTGACCGAACTCAGCGCCCTGGCGGCTGAGAAGAAGCTTCCCGAATTCCGGCAGGTATTCCGCGAAGGGTTGCTGCAGGTCGTTTTCATCAACGGCTTGGCGACGGTGCTGCTGCTGACGCTGGCCGGGCCGATGATCCGGCTGCTGTTCGAACGCGGTGAATTCACCCCGGAATCCACCGCCCGCACGGCTTACGCGCTGCTGTGTCTGGCTCCCGGACTGGTGGCCTTCTCGGTGAACAACCTGATCGCCCGGGCCTTTTACGCGCTCGGCGATACCCAGACGCCGATGCGGGTGAGCGTGTTCTGTCTCGCGGCCAATCTGCTGCTGGCGCTCATCCTGATTCCGCTGTTCAAGCAGGGGGGCATGGGCCTCGCGAACACCCTGAGCGCCGGGCTCAATTCGGCCCTGCTGTTCTATGCGCTGCGGAAGAAACTGCCGAAGCTCGGTTTCCGCGACCTCGCCGGGAACTTTGCCGCGGTGGCGGGTGCCGCCGTGGTGGCGGCGGCCGTCGCGTGGTTCAGCGCCCGCGGAATCGAGGCGAAACTGGGCACGTATTCGCTCCTGGCCAAGACAGTGACCGTGTTCGGAGCCATTGGCGCCGCGACGCTGGTCTATTTCGGCCTGGCCCTGTGGCTGAAACTTCCGCAGGCCCATGATTTCCTGGAACTGATCCGCGCCAAACTGGGCCGTCGTCCGGCCGATCCGGATCCGTCGGAACCGCCCGCTTCCCCATGAACACCCCCAACGATCCGCTCGCCCGTCAGCGTCAGATGGTGCAGCAGTTTCCCGACAACGAGCTCGGCCGGTTCAGTCTCGGCAAGGCGCTCTACGACCGCGGCGATTTCGCGGAGGCGGCCGAGCACCTGGAACGGGCGCTCGCGAGGAAACCCGACTGGATGGTCGTGCAGATTCTTCTCGGCAAGATCGCGCTTCAGGGCGGGGACCGCGACCGGGCCCGGGCGGCCTTCGAGCGCGCCCTGCAACTGGCGCTGGAGCAGCATCATGAAGGGCCGCAGGCGGAACTCGAAAGCCTGCTTGCGGACTTGCAGTGACTGGCTTCGCCCATACAGTGCCGAGGTTCTCCCGACCATGCATAACATGATCTGCTCCCGCCATCGCCGCCGCGGATTCACCCTGATTGAGCTGCTGGTGGTCATCGCGATCATCGCAATCCTGGCCGGCATGCTCCTGCCCGCGCTCAGCAAGGCCAAGTCGAAGGCGACCGGCATCGCGTGCCTCAACAACACCAAGCAGCTCATGCTTGCCTCGATTACCTACGGCGCGGATTACGGGGATGCGGTCATTCCCAACGGACCGGGCGAGACCGGCCTGACGTTCGACACCGCCGGCAATCCGCGGCCCGCAAATTTCGTGGCGAAGATCTGGGTCGAAGGCCGGGAACAGAGCCAGATGACCGAAGCCAACGCGGGCCAGTTTCTCACCTCGCCCAAGGCCTCCCTGATTGCCCCATACCTGGGGGTGAAGGGTTCGTTCCGCTGCCCGGGCGAAAAGCGCAAGGTGGTCACCGACGCCAACAAGAAGGAACTGCCGGCGCGGACTTATGGCCTGAATGCGTGGGTCGGCTGGACAGGGGCGGGATACAACATGCTTGGGGAGGCCAACGGACGTTACCGGGTGTTCCGGAAGACCAGCGACGCCCCGTCTCCGTCCGAAATCTTCACGTTCGTGGACATGCATCCCTACAGCGTCTGCCGTCCGTTTTTCGGGGTGAACATGCCCGGCAATCTTGGGGGCATCTACCACGTCCCGAACGACGTCCATGGCCGTTCCTCCAACATGGCCTACCTCGACGGCCACTCCGATGCCCATCGGTGGGTGGACGCCCGGTTCACCAACCGCAAGGAGGCGGAAAATGGTCCGTGGCACGACCATGGCGGCGCCATGCAGGCGCTCAGCAACGTGGATCACACCTGGCTTCGCGAGCACGCTACCCTGCTCAAGTAGCCCGCGGAGATGTCGGCCCGTTTTCCCGTGAAACCCCTGGCCGACTGTCGGCTCTACACCTTCGTGGATACGGCGTATCTCGCCGGCCGCGATCCGGTCTGGCTGGCACGGCAGCTCTGCGACGGGGGCTCGGATTTGGTTCAACTCCGGGCCAAAAGCGAAACTGTGGGGACGGTGCGCCAACTCGCCGAAGCCATCGCACCGGTGACCCGGTCCGCCGGTGTCCGGTTCGTCGTAAACGATCACCTCGAAGTTGCGGGCGCGGTCGGTGCCGAAGTCTGCCATCTCGGGCAGGAAGACTTCTTTGACGCTGGCTTCCGTCGGGTCGGCGAACTTCCGGGCCGGCCGGCGGGCTGTGAAATCGGCCTCAGTTCCCACGCGCCGGATCAGGCCCAACGCGCGGTGGCTGCGGGGGCGGATTACGTGGCGGTCGGGCCGGTGTTTCCCACCGGCACGAAACCCGGGCGCGCCGCCGTGACGCTGGATTACGTCCGCTGGGCGGCGGCCAACCTGACGGTGCCGTGGTTTGCCATCGGCGGGATTCACCTGGGCAATCTGGATTCCGTGCTGGCCGCCGGAGCGACGCGGATCTGCGTGGTGTCGGCCATCCTGAACGCGCCCGACGTCGCCGCGGCCTGCCGGGAATTTCGGCAACGGCTGCCCGCCTGACGCCCGTGCCGCGACGGTGGAACCGCCCGGAGGGCGGTTCGTCGGCAGGCGCATCTTCAGGCGAGGTGACACGCCACCTGCCGACCCGGTTCGAGCGAGTGAAGCGGCGGAACTTCCGTCCGGCAGCGCGCCTCGGCGACCGGACAGCGCGGATGGAAGGGACAGCCGGCGGGCGGCTGGATGGGCGACGGCACATCGCCGGAGAGCACAATGCGCGAGCGCTTGGAATCCGGGTCCACCACCGGCACCGCGGAGAGCAGCGCCTGGGTGTAAGGATGCTTGGGAGTTCCGCAAACGTCCGCGGCCGGGCCCGATTCCACGATCCGGCCCAGATACATCACGAGGATGCGGTGGCTGAGGTGTTCAACGACCGCGAGATCGTGGGAGATGAACAGGTAGGCGAGCCCGCGTTCGCGCTGGAGATCCTGAAGCAGATTGACCACCTGGGCCTGCACACTGACGTCGAGGGCGCTGACCGGTTCGTCGCCGACGATGAGTCGCGGCTCGACCGCCAGCGCGCGGGCAATGCCGATGCGTTGCCGCTGGCCGCCGCTGAATTCGTGTGGGTAACGGTCGGCAGCCGCGGGATCGAGACCGACGCTGGCGAGCAGTTCTCCGATGCGCCGGCGGCGTTCGGTGCGGTCCGCTGCGAGGCGGTGAATGTCCAGGGCCTCACCGATGCTGTCGCCGACCGTGAGCCGCGGGTTCAGCGAACTGAACGGGTCCTGGAAAATCATCTGGAACTGCCGGCGGCGTTCCCGGAGGGCGGCGCCTCGCAAGGCTGTCAGGTCTTCACCCGCAAACCGGATACTTCCGCCGGTCGGCTCCAGCAGGCGCACGACGGCGCGCCCCACGGTGGTTTTGCCGCAGCCGCTTTCCCCCACCAACCCGACGGTTTCGCCGGCCTCGACGGCGAAGCTCACGTCGTCCACCGCCCGGACGTGTCCCCGTGGGCGCGCAAAAAGGCCCGGCTTCACCGGGAAATGCACCCGCAGATGTTCGACCTCCAGCAACGGCACGGCGGCAGGCTGGCAGGCGGCTGGAAAAATGCCGAGCCGTCAGGCAGCTGAAGTTTCCGGCGCCGCCGGCGTGAGGGAAAACCCGAGCCGGGTGGCCAGCTGCTGTTCGCGGATGCCGTAGAACGCCGCCAGCTCGCGCACCCGCCGGGCGGCGGCCTCGCGGTCATACCGGCCGGGCTTTTTCACCGCGGTGATCATGAGATTCTTGCTAGTGTGTTCCGGGGCGATGAACTCCATCACCTGCGCGCTGTAACCGGCCCACTCCAGGAGCGCGGCCCGCAGGGCGTCCGTGACAAAGTCCGCTTCGCGTTGCAGCAGGATGCCGTGGCGCAGCCCGTCCGCGAGCACCGGCGGCGGCACCAACTGAGGGCGGACCTGCTTGTGGCAGCACGGGGCTACCACCAGCAGGCGCGCACCGGCGGCGATGCCTTTGGCCAGCGCATCGTCGGTGGCGGTGTCGCAGGCGTGCAGGGCGATCAGCACGTCCGTGCGGTCCAGTTCGGTCTCCGCAATGGTGCCGGCCGTGAACCGCAGCTCGTTGAACCCGCATTGATTGGCGACGCGGTTGGTCAATTCGACCAGTTCCGGCCGCGATTCGATGCCGAGGACGTGCAGCGCGCCGCCGTGGATGCGCCGGAAATGTTCGCAGGCCGCGAAGGTCAGATACCCCTTGCCGCAGCCCATGTCGGCGATGCGCAACGGTTCGGCCGCAGCGAATTTCGCGTCCGGCAGCAGGTGGTCGAGCAGTTCCACGAACCGGTGGATCTGCCGGAACTTCGCCTCCATCCCGCGGAAGACCGATCCGTTGGCCGCGGTGACCCCGAGCGCCTGAAGCCACGGCACCGACGCCTCGATGCGGCGCTGTTTGGTGCGGTCGTGGGCGCCGGGTTCGGCGCCGGCGCCGACTGTTTCCGGCGGCCGCTCATGCCGGATGCGGGCGGGACGGTGGCTGGGATAGTCGAGGTGGGCGACGCCCTTCGGGGTTTGCAGATATCCGTGCGCGAAAAGGCGCCCGATGAGGTCATCGATCAGCGCGAAACCCTCGTCCGGATCGAGGTTTTTGGTCACGTCCTTCGTGTCGTGCCGATAGACGAAGGAGAGCACGACCCGCTCCCTGATGGTGACCGGCCGGATGGTGACCTGGCGAAGGGATTTGTCGGGGGTGCGAGGGCCTGCCAGCGTGATGCGAATCAGTTCGCCGGCCTGCCAGGCATGCTGCACAAAACCGAGCCAGTCCTTTTTAGCGTCGAGTGACAATGGACCGGGAGTTTCTTGGAGGACCGCCGACCAACGCAAGCCGGCCGTTCACCCTGAAAACGTCAGGGCCGGGCCGAACGCCGCCGCCACCACAGTCCGAGTGCCGGCAATGCGGCCAGGCCGGCGGCATAGGTGGAGGCTTCCGGGACGGATTCGAACTGCAGGTCAATGGTCACAATCTCGTTTCCGGCTGAGGCTCCCAGCTCCGCGAAATCGATTCGAAGTTCGCTGGGGGTCCGGCTCAATCGCGAATTGACCATTCCGGCAAGATCAGTCTGGGAGGCATTGATTACCGCTCCCACCAAGCTGGGGGCATCACTAATGTCGAAGACGAATCCGTGGAACGTTCCTGCCAAGAACGATCGGTTGTCGAAAAATGAGATAACGATCTTAAGAGGTTCGACGTTGAGGGAAAGACCTCCCAAGACCGGGAAGTCGGTCACTTCAACAGTCGGTGACGCCACCGTGAACGGTCCTGCACTCGAAATCGTTGCGCCTTGGTAATCGTAGGCGACCGAAATGCTGGCTCCGTCCCAATCCGCCGCCTGAACGGCAAAGCATGCGGAGGAAACCAGCGCCAGCAGTGGGAGTGACCTGGTGGAAACCTTCATCGGCCGAAACGACAGCGCGGACGCCGCGACCAGTCAAACGGAATGTCATCTGGGCCCGGCTTTGGACGGGCATTCGCCGGAAACTTCTGGATGAATTCGGCCGCCATGAAATCGCTGACCCGCCAGCTGTGGTTTGAGGTTCCCGGTCGCCGGGGCTTCGTGAACATCACCGGCACCGTTGCGGATCTGGTCAGGGAGAGCGGGGTGCGTGAGGGCCTCTGTCTGGTAAACGCCATGCACATCACCGCTTCGGTGTTCATCAATGACGACGAGCCGGGGCTGCACCGGGACTTCGAGTGCTGGCTGGAAGGGCTGGCCCCGCACGCGCCGACGTCCGCCTACGACCACAATCGCACCGGCGAGGACAATGCCGACGCGCATCTCAAGCGCCAGGTCATGGGCCGCGAAGTGGTCGTGGCAATCACCGCGGGGAAACTGGATTTCGGTCCGTGGGAACAGATCTTCTACGGCGAGTTCGACGGGGACCGCCGCAAACGCGTGCTCGTGAAGATCATCGGGGAGTGAACTGGGCATTCTTGCGGCGATTTTTCGGTCGCGGCCCTCGGCTCTGGCCGCCACGCTGGCTCATATTGAAACGCAGGACTGGCTCCTGCCGCTGAGTTGATGAAGTCATGTCGCATCGCTGTCGGAGGGGCTCGCCGCCTGCACCGAGCCATCCGGAAAACCGAAGAGGCGTCGGCACTGTGGCGGGAGCTTCAGGATCGTTATGAACCGGAGCTGAGCCGAGCCGGTATCCTGACACGGGTAATCTTGCGTTGGCGTATGGAGCGCGAATTCCGGCGTAAGCTGGCGGCGCAGTTTCCTTCCCAGGCAGCTCTCTACTGAGGAGCGGGATGAGCATTGGACGCCCCCGGCAGATTCCCGAAATCAGGATTTGAATTCCCCCCGGCGACACCCCCATATCGCGGCCGTTCCTTGAAGCGCCGGCTTCGCGAGAGGCCGGCACCGTTTCAAACACTGTCGGAGGTGCGGGAACCCCGTGAGAATCGGGGACGGTTGCGCCACGGTATCGGGTTACAGATTCCCTGGTCGGTGAAGACAGCCACTGGTCGCAAGACTGGGAAGGCGGGAACGAGGTTGAAATCCGGAGTCCGGACATCGCGCCGGCAGTGCTCGTCAGGAAGTCGGAACCGGCCGGTTGGCCGGAGCCGGCTTCTGCTTCGCCGCCAAAGCGAAGGATGAGGCCAGCCGAAGCGCCGGTCTGCGCTCCGGACATGTGGATGACACACGCCTTCATTCTCGGTTTCGCGGGGAGAAGGCGTTTTGCGTTTTGGCACCGGGACTTTTTCCCTGGGCTTGGGCGCGCTCCGCCCGCTTCCCGCAACTGGTCTCCTGGACACACCACGCCGCGCCGCCGGAACGGGCGCGGCCACAGGATCGCCGACCCGTCATGAACGTTCATCCAACGCGCCCGCTGGCGGGCGTTGTTGTCCTCCTTGCCACCCTGCCGCTGCGCGCCCAATACGCCGGCGAAGTCATCAGTTACACGCCCGGCACCGGCGTCGCCACCGAGTTCGGTTCCGGCCTGCCTTACAGCCTGACCGAAGCCGCCCTCGGTGAACCCAGCCGGGTTACGCCCGGAATGTTTGGCGGTCCGGTGGATCCCTTCGCCCCGCCGTATCTGCGGGAACAGCTTCTGTCGGTGGGCGCCGGCGGATCGGTCACGGTGAAGTTTTCCCAGCCGATCGAGGACTCGCCGTCCAATCCCTTCGGCGTGGATTTTCAGGTCTTCGGCGGCAGCGGGTTCGTCGTGACCAACGCCTTTGCCGAAGACTTCAGCTACATCGGCACGCCCGCCACGGACGGATCGCTGTTCGGAGCCCAGGAAGGTGCCTCGCGCATTTTTGTGAGCGCCGACGGGGTGACGTTTTACCAGTTGGACACTGCCTTGGCCCGCCCGGTGGATGGCCTTTTTCCGACCGACGGGCTGGGAAATTTCGGAGTGCCCGTGGATCCGGCCTTCACCGAGCTGACCTTTGCCGGCAAGTCGCTCGCGGAAATCCGCGCCCTCTACGCCGGCAGCGGTGGCGGCATGGGCTACGACCTCGCGTGGGCCCGCAATGACAATGGCGAGGCCGTGTCGCTTGGTGCCATCAGCTACGTCCGCGTCGAAGTGCTTTCCGGCCGGGCCGAAATTGACGGTTTCAGTGCGGTCGCCGCCGTGCCGGAGCCGGCGACTTGGGCGCTCCTGGCCACGGGCGCCGGGCTGTTGGCGCTGCATGGAAGGCAGCGCAAAAATGATCGTTTCCGGCCATGACCTGCCCGAACCACCATCGGCCTGAAGTTGTGTCAGTTGCGCCGGAGCTGTGCCCGCTCTGTGGCGGGCCGAATACCTGCCAGCGTTGCACCGTGGCGGCCTACAAGGGGCCGTGCTGGTGCGAAGGTCTGCCGTTCCCGGAGGAACTGCTCGCCCGCGTGCCGCCGGAAGCCCAGCGGCTGGCCTGCATCTGCCGGAACTGCGTCGAGGCGGCCTTGCGCCGGCGTCCTTCGCCGCGGGCCGGACCGGGGGAATTCTACTTCGATGCCGCGACCGGCTACGTGGTGTTCACCGCCGCGTATCACCGGCGCCGCGGTTACTGCTGTGGTTCAGGCTGTCGCCATTGCCCTTGGCGGGAGCCGGAATCTTTACCCAAGCTCGCGGCCACGGAATCCCCATGAACCTGCACACGCAATCTGCCCGGCTGGCGACTGTCTCCTTGGCGGTCGCGCTGACGCTGGCATTGAGCGCGGTCCATGGCGTGGCCGAGACCCGGACCGAGGATTTCTCCGCCGATCCGTCGCTGCGGGGCTGGCAGGCGTTTGGGAACACCAACCTGTTTCACTGGGACGCGGAGCACGGTCGGCTCGATGTGACGTGGGACACGGCGAATCCGCACAGCTTCTTCGCGTTGCCGCTGGGCCGCACGTTGACGACCGCGGACGATTTCGTCGCGGACATCACACTTCACCTCACGGACATCGCGGGGGGCGTCCGCGAAAACCGGCCCGGCGCGATGCCGTTGTCGCTGGGATTCCTGAATCTCTCCGGCGCCCTGGCCGGCAACTATCAGCGCGGCGCCGGGCGGGCGCGGGACACGCTGGAGTTTGCCTGGTTTCCCGCCGGCGAAATCCCCGGGTTCGGCGTGGTGGACCCGACGGTGTCGCCCATCACGTGGGATTCCGCCGGCAAGGTCGCGGCCAGCTTCACGTTCCCGGTCGTGCCGGTGGCCGGCTCGACCTATCGCCTCCGTCTCGAATACCAGGCGGCGAACCGCACGGTGACGCCGTCCCTGCTGCTCGATGACCAGGCGTGGCCGCTGAATCCGCTGAAGCTGCCGGCCACGTTCGGGAGCTTCGCGCTGGACGCCTTTGCGGTGATGGTTTGGAACGAGACGACGTCGCTCAGCGATTCGCTGCTGGCCCACGGGTGGGTGGACGAGGTGCGGCTGGTGTTGCCGGCCGCGCCGATTGAGCGCCTTACCCTCGTGGGCGAAGGCGAGGTGCGGTGCGCGACGCTGAAGGGCTGGCGCTACACGCTCGAGGCCAGCGGCGATTTGCAAAACTGGTCCGCGGTCGCCGCGGAAGCCGGCACCGGCGACGTGCTCTCGCTGTTCGATCAACGCGACGCCGTGTTCCGTGAACAGTTCTACCGCGTGCAGGCCGAACCGGAATGAACGCCCCGAAGCTTCCTTCCGTGAGCCGTGTTTCCGAACCGGCGCCCCAACGTAGGGCAGGCTGCCAGCCTGCCCGCTGCGCCGGGAGGCGCAAAACTTCCCGCCCGCCGACGGGACCGGCCGGCTTCACGCTGGTCGAATTGCTGGTGGTCATCGCGATCATGGCGCTGCTTGCGGGACTGCTCTTGCCGGCCTTGGCGAAAGCGCGCGAGGCGGCCCACGCGGCCCGCTGTGTTTCCAATCTGCGGCAGCTCGGTCTGGCAGCGCAGCTTTACTGGGACGACCACTCGCGGGCATTCAGTGAACGCAGTGTCCGCACGAACGGCGGTTGGCGTTACTGGTTCGGCTGGCTGGGCGACGGCGCCGAAGGTCAGCGGGCATTCGAGGCGGAGCAGGGGTCGCTCTGGCCCTATCTGCGCGGACGTGGCGTGGAGACCTGCCCGTCCCTCAACCGCTGCTCAGCGCGCTTCAAGGCCAAGGCCAGCGGCGCCGCCCACGGTTACGCCTACAACCTGCTGCTCGGACCGCGGGGCCAGTTGCCGTTGCCGGTCCAATCGTGGCAGCGGCCGGCGGAACTGGCCGTGTTCACGGATGGCGGCCAGGTGAATGACTTCCAGGCCCCGGCCTCCGCGGAGAACCCGCTGCTGGAGGAATTCTACTACTTCGACACCAACACGCTCGGAGCCACGGTCCATTTCCGGCACCGGGGCGCGGCCACGGCGTGGTTCGCCGACGGGCATGTGGCCGCAGAGCGCCCGACGGTGGATTCGTCGGACCGCCGTGTGCCGGGAGAACTCGTCGGCCGGTTGCGGCCGGCGGTGGTGGTGCCCTGACCGCTCCGGCATTGCCACGGGCCGGTCCGCTCCCACACTGCCGCCGTGACCGCCCCCTCCCGTCCCTCGCGCTGGTGGCGTCCGCTGGCGTTCGCCGGGTTCTGGACGCTCGTGGGGCTGGCCTTCGCCGGACAGCTTTACCTCACCCAGACCAAGCTGGGCTCGCCGGTGTCGTGGGGCTTTGCGGTCACCCGCTCGCTCGCCGACTGGCTGGTCTTCGCCGGATTGTCGCTGCCGGCGGTGCGGCTGGCGCGACGGTTCCCGCTGGGCGATGCGCCCACCCGTTGGCTGGTGGCGTTGCACTTGGTCGCCAGCTTCGTGTTTTCGCTGCTGTGGATGCTGCTGCGGGCGGGCCTCGCGGTCCTGCTGGAGCAGCGGCCGTTCGCGGAAACCCTGCGGCACGCGCTGGTGGCGACGCTCGTGTTCAACGTGCTCGTTTACTGGGTCATCATCGTCGTGGCGCACGCGTTTGGCTTTTACCAGCGGCTGCGCGAACGCGAGCGGCGCGGACTGGAACTGGAAAAACGCCTCGCCGAATCGCGGCTGCAGGCGCTCCAGATGCAGCTCAATCCGCACTTCCTCTTCAACGCCCTGCACGGCGTGAGCGCGCTGATGTATCGCGACGTGGATGCGGCCGACCGGATGCTGGTGCGGCTGAGCGAACTGCTGCGTCACGCCCTCGATCGTTCTCAGGCCCAGCGGGTCCCGTTGCGGGATGAACTCGCATTCCTCGACCGTTACCTGGAGCTCGAACAGATCCGGTTCGCCGGCCGGCTGAGCGTCGTGCGCGAAATCGGTGAAGCGACCGGCGCGGCGCTCGTGCCCAACCTCATCCTCCAGCCGCTTGTCGAGAATGCGATCAAGCACGGCCTCGCGAGCATGATCCGCCCGGGCCAGATCACGTTGCGGGCGCTGTGTCCCGCACCGGACCGGCTGCGGCTGGAAGTGGAGGACAACGGCGTGGGTCTGGGCCAGAGCAAGAGCGGCGGCACCGGCATCGGGCTGAACAACTGCCGGGCGCGCCTGCGGCAGCTTTATGGCGAACGGGCCTCGATGGCGATGGAACCCGGCGGCAATGCGGGCGTGCGGGTTGTCATTGAGCTGCCGTTCGATCCCGAAGCGCCCTGACCGACCGGGCTGCGGTGACGGTCAGGGCTTGGGACGGGTCCGGTCACCGGGCTTCGGATCTCCGGAAACCACGTCCGCCGAGAGCGTGGTTCCCCGGGTCGGCCCGTTGACCTTGAGTTCGCCCACCACCGTCCCGTCCCGCTCGGCGACCAGCAGCTGTCCCTGGCCGGGCAGGCGGTAGAGCGTGTAGTCCAGCACGGCGAACTTCAGCCGGGAATTCACCGACACGATCCGGCCGACGGAATCATCCAGGGGCCGGATGCGCGGTTCTTCGGGGACGGCGTTGGTCTGCACCTGGGCCGCGATGGGCGCGGGTTCAGGACCGAGCGTCCGGCACGCGGCGAATGCCACGACTGAAACGGCCGTGAGCGGCAGGAGTCGGAACAACGGGAAGGGGAGCATGGTCAGCGCAAGGCCGCCAACTGGCGGCCGATGGTTTCGAGGCGGTGGGCCGTGGTGCGGGCCACCACCTTGGTGCGGTCGGTCACCTCCCCGCGGCCGGCGGCACCGGAGTTCCCGCCGGTCCGTTCGGCGAGATAGCGGTCGAGGGTCCGGAAGCAGTCCGTCACCAGCGGCCGGAGCGATTCGGGCTCCTTCGGCGTGCGCATCAGCAGCAGCTGGAGCTGGGAAAGTTTGCGTTCAATCACCGGCTGTTGGGCGCTCAGTTCCCAATCGGTCACGACCTTGGCCAGCGGGAGG
>CAIWAH010000008.1 GCA_903910585.1 uncultured Verrucomicrobiota bacterium | reverse complement strand
GTTCCTGTCTTGCAAATTCTTTCGCCCGCCTGCCGTCGCCGTAACCGAGATAGCGTGCAGCCTCCCCAGTTCTCGGCCTACGCTCGCTCATGCTTTCCCGGTGGCTGCTTCTTCTCTCTGCGGGCTTCGCGAGTCTGCTCGCTCGCAGTGACGCAACCAACGGGTCGCCCGTCCACCTGCTGGTGCCCGGCTTCACCGCGCAGGAACTGCCGATCAAGCTCAGCAACCAGAACAACCTCCGCTTCGCACCCGACGGCACGCTCACGTCGCTCGGTTACGACGGCAAAGTCTGGCGCCTGCGCGACACCAACGGCGACGGCCTCGAAGACACCGCGGAACCCTTCTGGGAACGGCCCTCGCTCAGCGTCCCGCTCGGCATGGCGTGGACGACGGACGGCCTTTACGTGTCGTCCAAAGGGAAGGTCTCCCGCCTGCGCGACACCAACGGCGACGGCCGCGCCGACACCGAGGACGTCGTCGCGTCCGGTTGGCCCGCGACCGATGTCGGTTCCGGCGGCGTGGATGCCACCGCGGTCACGCTCGACAAGGATGGCAACCTCTTCTTCGGCCTGCTGGTCGCCGATTACTCCAACGCCTACCGCCTCCGCAAACGCAGCGACCTGAAGCCGGCCGAAGTCGAATGGCTCAAACAAAACGGCCGCTGGCAGGAGCCCACCGGGCCGGACGCTGCCAACGACGAGTTCAGCCTCTACGACCTCAACTCGAAGCGCGGCACGATCCAGAAATTCGACCCGCGCACGAAGCGGCTGGAGACCGTCGCCACCGGATTGCGCGTGCCCGTGGCGTTGGCCTTCAACCGCGAGGGCGACCTGTTCAACACCGATCAGGAAGGCGAGACGTGGATGCCCAACGGCAATCCCCTCGACGAACTCAACCACATCCTCCTCGGCCGCAACTACGGTTTCCCGCCGCGCCACGAACGCTGGCTGCCGGACCTCGTCAGCGAACCGCCCGTCGTCAGCTTCGGCCCCCAGCACCAGAGCGCGTGCGGCCTCGTGTTCAACGAACCGCATGTAGCCGCCGACGTGAGGAGGCGGACGGGCCAGAAGTCAGTTCCGCCTCCTCACGTCGGCGGCTACGAAGTCCCGCTCCCCGCCTTCCCTGCCCAAGGCCTCTTCGGCCCCAAGTGGTGGGAGGGCGACGCCTTCGTGGCCGGCGAGTCGCGTGGTAAAATCTGGCGTGTGAGCCTCGTGAAGACGCCGCACGGCTACGTCGGCAAGAGCTACACCATCGCCCGGCTCGACCTGCTGACGCTCGACCTCGCCATCTCGCCTAAGGGCGACCTCTACGTGTGCTGCCACAGCGGCCCACCCGACTGGGGCACCGGCCCGCAGGGCGAAGGGAAGATCTTCAAGATCAGCTACACCGATCCGAAGGCGCCGCAGCCCGTCGCCGTTTGGCCCGCCAGCCCGACGGAAGTGCGCATCGCCTTCGACCGGCCGTTGAACCAGTTCGATTCCGCAATGATTCTGCGCGGCTCAGCGGAAATCGAGTTCGGCGAATACACCTCCGCCGGCGACCGATTCGAAGCGCTAAAGCCTCCCTACACTGTGGTGGAACAGCAGGACGCGACTCCCAAAGGAAAGTTGGCGGTCAGGAAGATACGCCTCGGGTCTGACAAACGCGTCGTGATGTTCACAACCGACCCTCATCCGTTGGCGGTAACTTACGCGCTGTCGTTGCGAACTGCGGGGTTTGAGGCCGCGTATGATTTTCTGAGCTCCAGTCAGCATCCGGACTCTGAAGCGCAGGACGGCAATCTTCTGGGTTCGACTCGGCTTGTTTCGTGGGCTCCCACCAATCGCGCCTCCGCCGGCACCGACAGCCGGCCGGCGCCCAAGCCCCAGGGCGACTGGGAACACGGCCGCGAACTGTTCACCGGCACCGCGTTGAACTGCGCCAAGTGCCACCGCATCCGCGGCGAGGGCGGACTCGCCGGACCGGACCTCAGCAACCTCATCCACCGTGACGCCCGCAGCGTCGAGCGCGACATCCGTGAGCCCAGCGCCACGCTGCATCCCGACTACGTGACCTACCTCGCCGAGTTGAAGGGCGGTGATTCCCTCACCGGCTTCATCCGCTCGCAGGGCGATGATTCCATCCGCCTCTTCGACGCTGACGGCAAGGACACCGTCGTCCCGCGCGCCGACCTCGCGAACCTGCATCCCACCGGCCAGAGCCTCATGCCCACCGGCCTGCTCGACACGCTCAAGCCCGACGACGTGCGCGACCTGCTGACGTTCCTGCTCTGGGAACCGCCCGTGCGCGCCAAGGCGGAGGCGGAGCGCGTGCTAGCCGCTTCGTCTCCCTCGCCCCTCGGAGGGGAGAGGGCCGGGGAGAGGGGTAACCCAAACTCATCGGCGAAGTCGCCCACACCTCTCCCTGCCCTCTCCCCTCCCCCCGGGAGCGGAGAGGGTAAAACAAATGGTGTCCTTCGAATCGTGCTCGTCGCCTCCAAACAGGACCATGGTCCCGGCCAGCACGATTACCCCCGCTGGCAGGAAAAGTGGATGCGCCTGCTCACGTTGGCGGCCACCAACGCTGTCGTGGAGAAGGCCTGGGAATGGCCCTCCGCCGAACAGTTCGCCACGGCCGACGTGCTGGTCTTCTACTTCTGGAACCACGACTGGTCGCCGGCCCGCTACGCCCAGCTCGACGCCTTCCAGCAACGCGGCGGTGGCGTGGTGATTCTGCACTCCGCCTGCATTGCCGACCGCGAACCGGAGCAGCTTGCCGAACGTATCGGCCTGTCCGCGATGCCGGGAACCGTCAGCTACCGCCACATGCCCTTCGACCTGCATCTGGTCGCCCGGAACCATCCGCTGACGCGCGGGCTCCCGGAATGGCTGCACTTCCTCGACGAACCGTATTGGCCGCTGATCGGCAACCCGAAACGGGTGAACGTGCTCGCCGAAGGAATCGTGGACGGCACGCCCCGGCCGTTGGTGTGGACCTATGAACGCGAGGGCAACGAAGGCCGCCGCGGCCGGGTCTTCGGCAGCATCTTGGGGCACTACTTCTGGACGCTGGACGATCCGCTCTACCGGGTTCTCGTCCTGCGGGCGATTGCTTGGGCCGGTGGCGCCGACCTCAACCGGCTTTCCCAAGCCGCCCTGCTCGAAGCGGCAATGAAATGAACGCTGGCGCATTCGGATGGGCAGCTCGCCCATTTGGAGATTGATCCCCCGAGTCGGCACGGCCGGACCCGCACACTCAGCGAGCGGGCTGACAGCGGGGACACCAATAGGTGCTCCGGGCAGCTTGAACCAGGTGGCGGATGGACGTGCCGCAGGCGACACACGGTTCGCCCTTGCGATCATAAACGCGAAGCCGCTCCTGGTAGAACTTCGATTCGTTTCCAGCCACGGTGCCGTAGTAGAACAGACCGTCGCGGCCGCCGCCGAAATCCAGGGGCAGCGTCGAGCCGCATTCGATGGCTTCGGCCAGCACTTCGCGGACGGTTTCGCGCAGGCGCACAACCTGCGCCCGGGTCAGGCGCCGCGCCGGACGTTTCGGTGAAATCCCGGCGCGGAACAGCGCTTCGCTGGCGTAGATGTTGCCCACGCCGGCGACGACGGACTGATCGAGCAGCTTCACCTTGATGGGTCGCCCGGACCGCGCGAGGGCCGCAGCAAACGCCTCGGGAGTGAAATCCCCGGTGAGCGGCTCGGGACCGAGTCCGTCGAGCGCCGTCGGGTCCAGATTGAAGCGTCCGAAGTAACGGGTGTCCTCGAACACGAAGCGGCAGTCGCCGAGATCCAGCGCGACGGCGGCATGCTTCGGCAACGGTTCCCCGGTTGGCTGCAGAAACATCCGTCCGGTCATGCCCAGGTGGCCGATCACGGTGAGCGGTTCGGAAGCGGCGTCCGGTCCGTCCAGCTCGAACCGGAGAAACTTCGCGCGGCGGGTAACCTGGCCAAAGGCCCGGCCCTTGAGCCGTCTGCGGAGTTCTTCCGCGGTGCTGGGGCGGATGACCTTTTCGTGGCGGACTTCGACTCCGTGGACGGTGCGCCCGCGCAAATGGGGTGCGAGATGACGCACCAGGACCTCAACTTCGGGAAGTTCGGGCATGATGGGAGGCGGGTCAGCGGCGGGTCGCGGACGATACTGGCGCCAACGCCAGGACGGTGTGAATCGCCAGCAGCGTGAGGCCGAAATAGACGAATTGCTGGAATGCGCCGGTGAATTCGTTGGTCAGCCACTGGCCGAAGCCCAGTTCGAGGAACACGAACAGGCTGCCGGCCAAAGTGGCGAGCAGCAGCGTGGGGTGGCGCCGCCCCAGAAATTCACCGCGGATGAGGGCCAGCAGTGACAGGGCGAACACGGCCAGCTCGCTGGCAGTCAGGAACCAGAACGTGGCTGCGAACCCGGGAAACTTCCCGAGGAAGGTTCCGCCGAACTTCTCCGGGAACCAGACCGGCATGCCGTCGCGGACCTTGGAGATTCCGGCGAAGCCCCAGATCATGAGGTGGAGGAGGTTGACGGCGAGCAGCGTCAGGACCCGGAGCCAAAGCGGCGGCGAAACGACCATGCCGCAGGGTGGTCCCGGAATTTGCGTTTGGCGAGCCGGCCAGATTCGTCCCGGAGACTGAACGCGACCGTTGCCCCGGCCCGCAGGAATTCGCTACAAAACGCGGGTGTCACAGTCGCAGCAAACGCTGAAGCAGCCGGTTTCCTATTCGGGAACCGGCCTGCATTCGGGCAACCGGGTGAACATGAGCCTGTTGCCGGCTCCGGCCGGGACGGGCCTCCGGTTCCGCCGCGTGGATCTCGAGGGCCGACCGGAACTGGAGGCCAGTGCCGACCACGTCGGGGACACCCAGCGTTCCACGTCCATCACCAAGGGACCGGTGAAACTTCACACGGTGGAGCATGTGCTCGCCGCCTTGGCCGGCGCCGGAATCACCAATGCCTTCATCGAGCTGGATGCGAATGAACCGCCCATCGCGGACGGCAGCTCGCGAGAATTCGCCCGGATGATCCGCGAGGCGGGAATCCTGCAGCAGGCCGAGTCACTCGAGCCGTTCCGCATCACTGCCCCGATCGAGTTCACCCACGGGGAGACCCAGATGACCGTGCTGCCGCACAACGGTTTCAAGATCACCTGCACCAGCGCGGACAAGGCCGGCCGGTTCACGCAGTTCCATTCCACCGAGGTGACGCCGCAGACGTGGGAGAAGGAACTGAGCCACGCGCGGACGTTCTGCTTTTACGAGGAGATCGAGTTCCTCATCAAAAACGGCCTGATCCGCGGCGGCAGTTTGGAGAACGCCATCGTCATCCGCGACGACGCGATCCTGACGAACGAGCCGCTGCGTTATCCGGAGGAATTTGTCCGGCACAAGATGCTCGACATCGTGGGCGACCTCGCGCTGGTCGGCCGGCCGATTCAGGGCCACGTCATCGCGGTCAAGCCGAGCCACTTTGCGAACACTGAGGTCGCCAAACTGATCCTCACCCAGATCCGCAAGCCGATCGAACAGGCCCAGACCTTCGGGCCGCCCCCTGCCCTTTCCGCCGAGAAGTCCGCCGCCAAGTCCGAAACCCGTTCCGCCAAACCCGAAATCAAAGCCGTGCCCGCCTCCGAATCCCAAGCCGCTCCCGCCACTCCTCAGGCTCCCGGCGCCCCGGTCCTCGACATCATGCAGGTGATGGAGGTGATCCCGCACCGGCCACCGTTCCTGATGGTGGACAAGATCACGCTCATCGAGGGCAACCGGATCGTGGGCCAGAAGAACGTGACGATGGGCGAGCCGTTCTTCACCGGCCATTTCCCGGGGCACCCGGTGATGCCCGGCGTGCTGCAGCTGGAGGCCATCGCGCAGGTGGCCGGCATCCTCATGCTCCGGGTGCTCGAGAGCACCGGCAAGATCGCCTATTTCATGTCGGCCGAGGACGTGAAATGGCGGAAGCCGGTGCGGCCCGGCGACGTGCTGATCATTGATGTCACGCTCACGAAGATGCGCGGCAAGATCGGCAAGGCCAAGGGCACCTGCCTGGTGGATGGCGACGTGGTGAGCGAGGCCGAGGTCACCTTCATGCTGATGGACCGCTGATCATGGCCACCCACCTCCACCCCACCGCCATTGTTCACCCGGGCGCCGTTCTCGGCGAGGGCTGCGAAATCGGTCCCTACTGCGTGGTCGGCGAACACGTGCGCCTTGGCGCCGGTTGCCGGCTCCATGCCCATGTGGTGATTGATGGCCACACGACGCTCGGCACCAACAACGAGGTCTTCCCATTTGCGTGCCTCGGGCAGCGCTCCCAGGACCTCAAGTGGAAAGGCGGCGTCACCCGCGTGGAGATCGGCGACCGCAATGTGTTCCGCGAATACGTCACCGTGCACAGCGCCACGGCCGACGGCACCGCGACCCGCGTGGGCAGCGACAACAACTTCCTCGCCTACGTTCATCTCGCGCACGACGTGCAGGTGGGCAGCCACGTCATCATGTCCAATGTGGCGACCCTCGCCGGGCACGTCACGGTGGACGACCACGCGATCATCGGCGGGCTGGCGGCGGTGCATCAGTTCTGCCGCGTCGGCCGCTACGCGATGATCGGCGGCTGCTCGAAGGTCGTGCAGGACATCCCTCCCTTCATGATGGGTGACGGCAATCCCGCCGAAATGCGCTTCGTCAACAAGGTGGGGCTCGAGCGAAACGGTTTCAGCCCGGAGGCCATCAAGGCGCTGACCACGGCCTACAAGATCCTCTTCCGCGAAGGCCTGACCAACGCCAACGCCCTCACCCGAATCGAGGCGGAACTGCCCGCGCTGCCGGAAGTGCAGCACCTGGCGGAATTCATCCGGACCAGCGACCGCGGGGTCACCAGGTAAGGACCGTCATGAACCCCGAACCGCTGTTGATTCTGCAAAGCGATCAGCAGCTGGGCCCCTTCCCTCCCGAGGCCGTGCGGGACATGCTCCGCACCGGAACCCTTTCCCTGCAGGACCTCGCCTGGCAGGAGGGAATGCCCGAATGGCTGCCGCTGGAGGCGATCTTCCCGGACGTGACAGCCGCGACGGCATCAGCCGGAACCGTCCCATCCGGCGTGGCCCACACCGTGGACCTGGCCCTGCCCGCGGAACGTTCCTACCCGGCGTTCGTGGCCGATGCATTCAGCTATCCGTTCCGGGGCGATGGTTTCATCATCCTGCTGTGCGGCACACTGCTGTTCTCCGTGCTGGGGGTCGTGCCGGCGATCGGCCTTTTCGGCACGGTCATGTCCATCGCGACGTGGGGTTACCTGCTGCTGATGCTGCAATCCGTGGTCCAAGGCACCGCGCAAGGGGAGGAAGTGCTGCCTCGTTGGCCCGGCTTCACCGGCTTTGGCGAGCTGTTTGAAACCTGGTTGCAGGGGTTCGCCGTGTTGGTCGTGTGCTTTGGACCGGCCTACGGCTTTTCCGTCGCGGCGAGCATGGGCCGCTCAGAACTCCACGGGCTGGTTGCACTGGGCCTGTGGCTCGTGGGTGGAATCTATTTCCCGATGGCGACGCTGGGTGTGGCAATGTTCGACAGCGTTTCCGCACTGAGCCCGTGGGTGGTATTTCGGGGCATTCTGACTGTGCCGCGCCATTATCTGCTGCTGCTCGTCATGCTGTTCGCCCTGTGGGCGGTCCAACAGCTCACCGGACGCTTGTCCGACCATGTGCCCTACCTGGGGACCTTCGTGGACAATTTTGACCGGCTTTGGTCCGCCGTCTTCTTCGCCCGGCTGCTCGGCGGGCTTTACTACGTGAACCGCCGGAAGCTCGCCTGGTTCTGAGCGGCCGCCGTTTCAGGCCCCGCCCCGTCGAACATAATCGAGCGGCAACTGCGACCGGCCATTGCGTTGATCGTTGCTGGCAAGGCAGACTATGCGGCCCCGGCGCTCCGGGAGCCGATGAACGCCATCGAAATCATCATCATCCTGCTGCTGCTGGTGCTGGCCGTGCCGGACGTGTGCCGTCGTCTGGGGCGGCCGGCGCTGGCCAACGCCGGCTACGTGCTGTTCGGGGTCGGCCTTGGGCCTTTTTTGGGCGACGAGGTGCAGACGATGTTGCAGCAGGCTGGCAAGGTCGGCTTTCTCCTGCTGCTGTTCGAGGTCGGGCTGGAAATCGAACTCCCCAACTGGAAACGCGTGCTGGCCCCGGCCGGATTCGCCGCGCTGTGGGTGCTCCTCCAGGCCCCGTTGGCCGTCGCCGCCGCCCACTTTTCCGGTCTTTCCCTCGCGGAAGCAGTCGTCGCCACGGCGGCCCTGACCAGTTGTGCCCTCGGCATGACCTACTCGGCCTGGAAGGCGTTTCCGGCCCCCTCGGCGGACCGGCACGGCTTCCTCCTGCTCGTGATGATCACGCTGGAAGTCCAGGCCATCGTGAGCCTCTCGGTCGGCGGCCCGCTCCTGGGCAAGGGCTTTTCCTGGTCGCTGTTACCCACGGCCGTGGGAACGCTGGTGGTGCTCGGCGCCGTGGGGTTGATCGCGCCCCGGGTCGAATGGGTGTTTCAGAAAATCCTCTCCACCACCACCCACTGGCGAATCCATCTCCTGATCCTGCTGGTGCTGGCGATCTGTGCCCTCGCCCAGCGCCTCGGTGTGTCCGCCCCCAAGGCCGCGTTTTTCCTCGGGCTGTTCATGAGCCGGCTGGAGCACGACGGCCAGCCGCTGGAACACTACGTCGCGCCGCTCAGCCAGCGGTTCCTGATTCCGGCCTTTTTCGTCTCGCTCGGCCTCCAGGTGCCGGCGGCCATGCTGGTGCAGACCGTCGCGCTGAAGGCCCTCGGAACCGCCGCGCTGCTCCTGGCCGTCCGGCAGGTATTGCACCGGCGGTGGCTGCGCACCGGAGCCGGTGACCGCGCCTGGCTGCTGTTCTCCCCCAACCTGACCATGGTAGCCTTGGCCGCCACGACCTTCATCGAGCATCAGGCAGACCCCGCCAGCTCCAGTTGGCTGCTGCTGACCGGCCTGTTCCTCTCCGTGGGCGCCCTGCTGATGCTGCCCGGACTTCCCGCCCGATCCGGAGCCACCGCCATCGCGGACTCCTCCGGCCACGCCCACCACAAGCCAGCCGAACCAGCTCAGGCCGATTCCAGCACGACGTTGGTGTAGATTCGCCGCTCGCCGGTGCGGATCAGGCCGATCGCCCGGGGCACCCGGGTCTTCAGCGTGAGATGCGACTCGAAGTGCAACGGCGCGCTGCCGAAGGCGTGTGCAAACTCTGCCTGAATGTCACCCGGATTGTGCTGCTGGAATTCCGCCGCCATCCACGCGGCGCCGCACTTCCAGTTGGCAAGCACCGCGGCGAGCACCTGCGGCACCGTGGGCACGCCATAGACGAGCGAAAGGTCCACCGTCTCAATCCCCGGCCACGACGGAAACATCGAGTCGGCGATGACCAGCGTGTTCGTGTGCCGGATGCGCGCGAGCAGCGACAGCAGGTGCGGATTCAGGATGCCGGTCTGGAGCATGCCCGAGCGAAGCGGCCGGCCGGCCAATGCGTCAAGCGTTCCGCCGGGTCACGCGCAGGAAATAGTTCGAGTGGCGAAGGAACTCGAAATCGGTCTCCACCACTTCAAAACGCAGATGCGTGAGCGAGGGATCGTTCCCGAACTGCGCGATGTAGGGCGACCGCTTCGCCTCGAATGAGACCACCGGATACATGCGGAGTTCACCCCGCGTGACCCGCATCAGCTCCAGCACGGCCCGCCGATGGAACTCGTAGTCGAACTGCTCCTCGTAGGCGAACAGCAGGTAAGAGACGAGCGACAGGTCGAAGGCGCCGTCGGCGAAGGGCAGCGCCGGCAACTGACCAGTCACGTAGCGGGACCGGTTTTGCCCGAAGTCCTCCAGAAACGTCCGGTAAGCCCGCTCGCGAAACGTCCGCAGGCGTTCCGGCGTTTCGTAGAAACTCCAGCAATAGGTGCTCAGCCCGCGGACGCCCTTCACCACAAGGTCCAGGTCCGCCTCGCACCGCGGGCGCAGGATCTCCGGAGTCCGGTCGTAGATCGGATCGCAGGCGGTCACGTTCAGTCCGGCCGCGTTGGCCTCGCAGCAGAACGAACTGACCCCGGACGCGACATCCAGCACCGCCCGCCCCCGCCAGCGGTCGAGATCGAGCGCGAAATAGCGCCGGTATTCGTCGAGCGTGCGCCCCAGGAGCACGACCCGGTCGAGAATCAGCCCCTGCTTTGTCGGCGGGGCGGACATCAGGCCGGTTCCTGCTGGCTGATGCAGTGGAACGAACCCAGGCCCCAGATCAGATCGGTGGAATCAATGCCGACCACCTTCCGGTCGGGGAACTCGCGCTGGAGGATTTCGAGGGCGCGGGCGTCGTTGGCGTGCCGGTAAGTCGGCACGATGACCTGGCGGTTCGCGATGTAGAAATTGGCGTAGCTGGCGGGCAGACGCTGGTCCTCGCATTCGACGAAACCGGGCATCGGCAACTCCACGATGCGGAGCGGCTGGCCATCCTGATCCTTCATGGTGCGCAGGCGATGCAGGTTCTCCTGCAACAGGCCGTAGTTTTCGTCCTGCGGATCCTCCTCCACCACGGTGACCACGGTGGTCGGATTCACGAAGCGGGTGAGGTCATCAATGTGCCCGTCGGTGTCGTCGCCCACGATGCCGTCGCCCAGCCACAGGATGTGGCGCACGCCGAGGTAATCGCACAGGTATTGCTCGATCTGTTCCTTGGACAGGTGCGGATTCCGATTCGGATTCAACAGGCAGGCCTCGGTCGTCAGCAGGGTTCCGGCGCCGTTCACCTCCAGCGAGCCGCCTTCCATCACGATGCCCGGACTGAAGAGCGGCAGTCCGCGCAACCGGGCGACATGCTGCGGCACGGCGTCATCAAGGTCGAACGGCGGATACTTGCCGCCCCAGGCGTTGTAGCCCCAGTCCACGATGGCGCGGTCGCGGCCGGCCGGACCGTCACGGAGCACAAAGATGGGACCGTGATCGCGGCACCATGGTTCGTAGCTGGGAAACCGGTGAAAACCCACGGCCCCCAACGGCACCTCGTGGCGGCGCAGCACCTTGCGGATGTCCTCCGCCATGTCGTCGTGCCAGACGTTGATCTCCACGCGCTCGTGGCGGACGAGTTCGCGGATGAACCGCGCATACACGTCCGGCACCGGCTCGTAACGGCCGGGAAAGCTGATGCCGTCCGGCCGGGGCCACGTCAGCCAGGTGGCGGCGTGGAGAGCCCATTCGGCGGGCATGCGGTAACCGAGTTCGCGGGGCGTGGAAACACTGCTCATGGCGCGGCGCAGGACATAGGCGAAAGCGCGCCCGGTGGGAATGGGCAATCCGGAGGGAAAGTGCGGCCGGCATCCCGCCGGAAGCCGGCACGGAGCCCTGCCCCACGACCACCAAACCCGCCCCGGCGGGCGCCTTGACTAGAGAGACACCCGCACGGACCTTGCCGACGCTGCACTATGCAATGTCAGGTCTGCAAAAAATCGCCCGCCACGGTCCATCTGACCCAGATCATCGAGAATCAGGTCAAGAAGGTGGACCTGTGTGAGGCGTGCGCGAAGGAAAAGGGCGTCAACGACCCCACCGGCTTTTCGCTCGCTGACCTGCTCCTCGGCTTGGGTGCGTCACAGAAGATGGAGGAAGCCAACACCGCGACCGGCGCGGAAGTCGTCTGCAAGCACTGCGGCTTCACCCAGGCCGACTTCAAGAAATCCGGCCGGCTCGGCTGCTCGGAATGCTATCATGTCTTCGCCGATGGGCTGGATGCCCTGCTGAAAGGCATGCACAAGGGCACCCACCACCGCGGCAAGGTTCCGCCGTCCGTGCGCAAGGTGGTCAACCAGGAAGCCCGGCTGGCCAAACTGGAGGCCGCCCTCAAGGCCGCCATCGCGAAGGAGGACTTCGAGACCGCCGCCACGCTCCGCGACGAGATCAAGCAGGCGAAGAAAGCCCTCCAGTCCGCCTAACCCCACCGAAGCCGCCCCGATGAACGTCCAAGATTTTCTGATCTCGCCCGGCGAGGCCTGCAAACGCTCCGGCCCACACGACAAGATCGTGCTGTCCTCGCGCGTCCGGCTGGCCCGCAACCTCAAGGGCGCCCCCTTCCCCGGCCACGCCAAGAAGGCCGAGCGGGTGAAGTCGCTCGACGTGCTGCTGCCTGCGGTTTCCGGCCTGCCGCAGCTCGCGCCGAAGCCCTTCGCCGAACCGCTCGACAAGCTCAGCGCGCAGGACAAGCAGATCCTCGTCGAACGCCATCTGATCAGCCGCGAACACGCCGCCAAGGGCGCCGGCAGCGGGCTGGTGCTGAACGCGGAGGAGAGCTTCTGCATCATGGTCAACGAGGAGGACCACCTCCGCATGCAGGCGCTCCGGCCCGGTCTTCAGCTCAAACAGGCCTGGCTCGCGCTCGACGGACTCGATTCCGCGCTCCAGGAACGCGTCGAGTTCGCCTTCCACACCCAATACGGCTACCTCACCGCCTGCCCGACCAATCTCGGAACCGGCATCCGTGTGAGCGCCATGCTGCACCTGCCCGGCCTCGTGCTGGCGGAGCAGATCAACCAGATCATCCAGGCGGTGAACAAGCTCGGCCTCGCGGTCCGCGGCCTTTACGGCGAAGGCACCGAGGCGCTGGGCAACATCTTCCAGGTGTCCAACCAGCAGACGCTCGGCGAATCCGAGAGCGAGATCGTCGAGCGCCTCAACAAGGTCCTGCTCCAGGTCATCGAGCACGAGGAGAATGCCCGTCTGTCGCAGATCGAGAAGAAGCCCAAGGTGCTGCTCAACCACATCGGCCGCGCCTACGGCATCCTTGCCCATGCGCACAGCATCTCGTCCAAGGAGACCATGAACCTCCTGAGCCTGCTCCGGCTGGGCGTGGACCTGAACCTGTTCGCCGATCTGCCCAAGGCGCTGGTGGACGAACTCTTCCTCCTCAGCCAGCCGGCCCATCTGCAGCTCCGCGTGCCGGACAAGCTCGATGCCGAGCAGCGCGACTCCCTCCGCGCCGACATGCTCCGTGAACGCCTCCGCTCCGTGCAACCGCCTGACGCGGGCAAGCTGGGCGCGAAGGCGGAGTAGCGACTTCTTGATCCAAACGGCAAAGTCGTTCAGCGGATGAATCTCGACGACATTAAGCGTCTCTTGGCCAAGGCTCAGGAGGATGGCCAAACATTCGAATTCTTCGGCCCACAGACCGAAGATACCATCGTCACGGTAGAGAATGCCTTGGGGGTCACATTCCCGCCTGAATACCGGGCGTTCCTCCGGGAACTGGGCGGAGGCGGAGGCATTGACAATCCGATCAGCGGAATCTGCGCCGCGGACCCATTGTCCGAATGCCGTGGTTCGGTTTACGGAGACACGATGCGAACACGCAAGGAAGTCCACCTTCCGGAGCACTACGTCGTGGTCTATTTCGACTTCAACACCTGCGCGCGATGGGTTCTGGACACGACCGCGGTGCGTGACGATGGGACGACTCCGGTCTTCGACTTCTCATCCGCTAGTGCGGCGACGAAACGGAAGCCGGCGGTCGAGCAATCTTTCGGTGATCTGCTGCGGACCTGGTTCGGCTAGGTCGTCGAATGATCTTCAAAACTATTCGCGTGTGGGACTGCTTCCGTCATCGGTCAGCGCCTGACCTAACACGCACGCTCACGCTCATCGCCGCGGCTGACCACTGCCCGCGGAGCCAGGCACGGCCATTGGCATTGGTGTGGGCATCGGCCGCATTCCGCCACCCAACTGGCCCGCACGCCGCACCAGGTCCACGAACTCCGCGCGGTAGCCTTCCTTGTCCTCGCCCAAGCCCTGTTCGGCCAGGCGTGAGATCTTTTCCCACGTGAGTTCGCCGGCGTGCGGCGACTGGCGCAGCAGCATGCCGTAGCCCGCCACGGCCGCGGCGAACTTGAAGTCGGCACTGGCCTGCTCGAACTCGCGGTCGCCGTCCTTCACGGGCGTCTCGACCAGCTTGCTCGTTTCGCCGTCGGGCAGCTTGTAGCGCAGCTTGAGGTTGAGCAGTTCGTCGCCGTGTTCGGGCTTGAGGCGCTTCTTCACTTCGTCATCCGCGGGTTTGCCCTGATAGCGCAACGGGTCCACGCCGGCGAGGTTCGGCACAGCCGGCTCGATCTCGTAGAGCACCGTGATCTGGTGGCCGGCACCGACTTCGCCGGCGTCCTTGGTGTCGTCGTTGAAGTCGCGGTCCCGCAGCGCGCGATTCTCGTAGCCAAGCAGGCGGTAGGACTTCACGCGGGCCGGATTGAACTCGACCTGCACCTTTACGTCCTTGGCGACGGTCACGAGCGTGCCCTCGAGCTGTTCGCCCAGAACCTTGCGGGCCTCGGTGAAGGAGTCCACGTAGGCGTAGTTGCCGTTGCCCTTGTCCGCGAGCAGTTCGGTGGTGCCGTCCTGATAATTGCCCATGCCGTAGCCGAGCACGCTCAGGAAGACACCGGTCTTCGCGCGTTCGGTAATGAAGTCGAGCAACTGGGCGCGGTCGGTGATGCCGACGTTGAAGTCGCCGTCGGTGCAGAGGAGCACGCGGTTGACGTGCTCCGCGTTGAAATGGTTGGTGGCCATCGCGTAGGCCATCTGGATCCCCGCGCTGCCGTGGGTGCCGCTGCCGGCTTTAAGGCCTTCGATGACCTGCAGCAGCTTCGCCTTGCCGGCGACGTTGACAGCGGTGGGCTCGGCGACGACCTGCGACCCGGCGGCGTAGGTGACCACGCCCACGCGATCGCGCTCGTTCAGGCGGTCCAGCAGCAGGCGCAGCGAACGCTTCACCAGCGGCAGCTTGTTCTCGGGCGCCATCGAACCGCTCACGTCCACCAAGAACACTAGGTTGGCGACCGGCCGTTCACTGCGGGCCAGTGCCTTCGTCTGGAGGCCGATCCGGACGAGCTTGCGCCCCTCCTTCCACGGGGAATCGGCGGTCTCGATGGCCGCGAGGAACGGGTGCTCGCCCTTTGGCTGCGGATAGTCGTAGTGGAAGTAGTTGATCAGTTCCTCCAGGCGCACGGCATCGCGCGGCGGCAGGGAACCCTCGCGCAGGAAGCGCCGCACGTTGGCGTAACTCGCGGTGTCCACGTCGAGGCTGAAGGTCGAGAGCGGCGCACTGGCGACGGCCTTGAAGTCGTTGTCGGCAAACGCCTCGTAACCTTCGCCGCCGGCGATCGGGTGAATGGGCTGGTAGCGGTAATAACGATCCTCGCGGAATTCGGGGGAGGCGATGGCGGGCGTCGCCCCGCCGGCATAACCGGGGGCGGACACGGCGAGGGAATCGGCAAGATTGGCCCGGCCGGCCTCGGCGGGACGAAGACCATAGCGGTTGGCCAGCATGGGGGCCGCTGCCGGCGCCGCCGGCGTCGAAGTCGGAGTCGGCTCTGAGGGCGGGCGGAGGCCGTAGCGCTGGGCGAGCACCGGTTCCATCGGCGCCGAAGTGACCGGTGCGGGCGAGTTTGCCGCCAGCTCACGGGTGCGCTGCGGGGCCGGAGCTTGGATCTTGGTGCTCGGAGCCGGCCGCGCCGAGGGCGCGACGTTGACGCTTTCCAAGCGGCTGGAAGCAGGAGCAGCAGCCGGTTCCTTTTTTACCGGAACGGAGGCTGTTGCCGGCTCAGGCGCCGGGGGCGGAACCGGCGAACGTGCGGGACCGACCGGAGCACCGGCGACTTCGAGCGCGTTCGCCTGCGACTCCGGCAATCGTTGGTAGCGGAGTTCGTTGGCGGATTCCTGAGCCTGTCGCTGACGAGGCCACAACGTGAACGTCAGTGCCAGCGCACACGCGCCCGCTGCGGCCCAGATCAGCTGCTGACGCCACGCGAGGAAGTGGTGCAACCAACCGCGACTGGCGTAGCCCACTGTTTCCTGAACATCGGCCTCCGCTTCGGAAGCAGTGAGCCTCGTTTCCTCGGCTGCTACGGAATCGGCCGTGGGCAGGCCGGCTGCCTGTCCCACGATGGCGGCACGCTGTTCGGCGGAGAGCGCCCGCACGGGTTCGGTCGAGAACTCGAAGTCGAGCGCACCGACGGTGCGCTGGATTTCGGCCAGTTCGGCCCGGAGTTCGTGCGAGGAAGCGAGCGCGGCCTCCACGTCGGCGCGTTCGGCGGGGTTCAGTTCACCCAGGGCGTAGGCGGTGAGTTCGGGGGATTCGGCGGAAAGTTTCATGGCGGGATTCAGTGGGCGGTTTCAGGCGGGCAGACGTTCGAGCTGTTCCATCCGGCCGCGCAGTGTCCGGAGCGCGGTGTGCAGGATGAACCCGACGTTGGTGACGCTGAGCGAGGTGATGGTGGCGATCTCCTGATAGCTGAGCTGGTGCTGGAACTTCAGGCGGACGACCTCGCGCTGGTTGGGCGGCAGTCCGGCCAGCAGTTGCTCGACGCGGTTGGCGCCGTCGCGGCTGGCGGCGGTCTCCGCCGGCGACGGGTCCGGGGCGGCGCGGTGTTCAAGTTCGACTTCGGTGAGGGCGGTCATGCGGCGGTCCTTTCGGCGCACGTCGAGAATCCGGTTGCGGCAGACGGTGAAGAGCCATTGGGCGAGGTGGCCGTCCACCGCGCCCGGGGGCTGTTCGCAGAGGCGCAGGAACGTGTCCTGCACCGCGTCGCGGGCCGCCTCCAGCTCGCCGGTGAGGCCGAGCGCGTAGCTCACGAGCGGCGCCTCGAAGCGTTCGAGGGCCGCCCGGATGAACTCGCTGCGGTCACCGCCGGATTCCGGGGCGGGCGCGGTCAAACCTGGGGATTCCATGCCGTGCTGCCGGGATAACGCGGCGGCGCGGAGTTTCTTAGGAAAAAGTTTTGGCCGAACTGCACCGGCCGGTTTTCGGGCCCGGTATCACTCCGATTCCCGAAGACTTCGGTAAGAACTGTGGGCGGGTTGCCCTGCAACCCGCCGCGGTTTCCGGGGGAAACCGCCCACCGTTTGGACCGGTTGTCCTTGGGAAATGGTTTCAGCCTGCCAGCGGATGTTCTATCGGCCCCACCGGCAACGAAACGCGGCTGCGGGACAACGCAGCTTCGTAAACCGCCATCACCATTTCGACCGCCCAGGCACCGTTGTGGGCGCTGCACTCGGGCTCGCGATCGGACCGAATCGCTTCCAGCCAGTCCGAGACGGGCGCCACATTGTGCTCCGGCGGCGACTGGGCCAGCTCCGGAGCGAACGGAACCCATTCGTCACGCCGGCCGGAGGTCGTCCACGGAGTGGCCTTGCGAAGGAAGACCCGGGGATCGAGATCGCAGTTCAGCCGGGCGACGCCCTTGGAACCGTGCAGCTCGATGCCCCAATGGCCGGTGGTCTCCCGCAGGCGCGCGTCGCTGGTGAAGGTGCCGACCACACCTTGGGCGAACCCGAACTGGGCGTTGACCTGGTCACCGGCCACCCAGCCCACGTTGTCCTTCACCTGCCGCCGATCACTCCGGGTGATGGCCCGGCCGCCCTGGAGCACCTGGGCGGAACACCACTGCGGATCGCCGGCGAAACAGCGCATGAAGTCGAACAGGTGCGTGCCCAGCACCATGAGATCTTCGCCGCCGGCCCGCTGGTCCTGTTTGCCGTAGGCGCGCATCTCACGAAGCTCGCCAATGAGCCCGTCTGCCAGTGCCTGCCGTAACTTCCGGGCAATCGGCGTCAGGCGCATCGTGTGAGCCACCGCCACCTTGAGCCCGCGGGACTGAGCCTCCTTCAGCACGCCCTTCGCCTCCAGGGGCGTCCGGGTGAACGGCTTTTCCACATAAAGGTGCGCTCCGGCCTGAAGGCAGCCGAGGGCGATCTCGGCATGTTGGTCGGCGTGACGCATCGCCACGGACACGAGCTGCGGGCGCTCCCGTTCCAGCAGTTCGCGCCAGTCGGCGT
>CAIWAH010000007.1 GCA_903910585.1 uncultured Verrucomicrobiota bacterium | reverse complement strand
CCTCGGCGGGAATGGTCTTGGCCACCGGCAGGGCGCTGTTGGTGATTGCCCGGGCGAACTCGAATTCCGGTGGATGGGCCAATCGCCGCACCAGCGCCAGCCGTTCGACATTGAGCCCCACCTGCGCGGCATAGACCACGCGCCATTCGGTCTCCTCGTCCGCCAGCGTGGTGATCGTCACCGGCAGCCGGCGCACGGTGCCCTCAGGCGACGTGATGCGCAGGGTGCCGTGGTTGGTGAAGCTCGCAGGCGGCCGGGCTGTCCGAAGTTCCTGGGCCAGCGCGTGGCCTTCGGCTTCGTCGGCAGAAGTTTCCCCCACGGCACGAATTGCAACCGCGAGCAGCAGCGGGACAAGGCGAAGGAGGGCGGACTTCATGGGCGGCGGATCGGACGCAGGGCGGTCAGGCGGACTTCACGGTGACTTGGGGACGCTCTCCGCGCTTGCCGGATACGGTCAAACCCGGAGGACGGACGCCCGGGGCGGCGCATCCGCAGCCGGTATCGCGGTGGAAATCGAACTTCCGCGGGCGGAAGCGGCGCCAAAGGAAAACTCCCGCCGTCAACGCGACGACGACCAAGGCGGCTGGAGTTTGCCAGTTCACGGTCCGACGCTAGCCGGCGCTGACCACGGTGGCAAAGACGGTCCACGGATCAGCGGACCCCGCTCCCGCAAACCCGACTAAAGCTCTCCGCTTGGCTGCCGAATTTCTCCTTGCCCAACAACCGCGCTAAACCGCGCCCCGGCCGCCTGCTTCCCCGCTTGGCGGCCGGGGAACCTTCTTCCTAGCATCCGCCCATGCCTCATCCGCTTGCCGGTCAACCCGCCCCCGCCGCCCTCCTCATTGACCTCGCTGATCTCGAACGCGCGTATTACGAACGCTCTCCGGACCTGGCCGATCCCAATCAGCTGGTTTCCTTCGGCACCAGTGGTCATCGCGGCACGCCGTTCGATGGCACCTTCACCGATGCACACATCGCGGCGATCACCCAGGCCGTGTGCGATTACCGAGTGGCGCAGGGCGACCGCGGCCCGCTGTTCCTGGGCAAGGACACCCACGCCATTTCCCGTCCCGCCGAACGCACCGCCCTCGAGGTCCTCGCGGCCAACGGCGTGGAAACCTTCGTCGCCGCGAACGACGGCTTCGTGCCCACGCCGGTCATCTCCCACGCCATCCTGACCTTTAACCACGGCCGCCACGCCGCGCTGGCCGACGGCCTCATCATCACGCCGTCGCACAACCCGCCGCAGGACGGCGGCTTCAAATACAACCCGCCCAACGGTGGTCCGGCCGACACCGATGTGACCGACTGGGTGCAGAGCCGTGCCAACGATTTGCTCCGGGGCGGCAATGCCGGCGTGAAGCGCACGCCGTTCGCCACCGCGCTCAAGGCCGGCACCACGCACGTCCATGATTTCGTCACGCCTTACGTCAACGACCTCTCCGCCGTCATCGACCTCGACGCCGTGAAACGCGCCGGCCTGAAACTCGGCGTGGACCCACTGGGCGGTGCCTCGCTGCCCTACTGGCAGCCGATCGCCGACCGTTACGGGCTCGACCTCACCCTCGTGAACACCCGTGTGGACGGCACGTTCGGCTTCATGACCGTGGACCACGACGGCAAGATCCGCATGGATTGCTCCAGCCCTTACGCGATGGCCGGACTGGTGGGCCTCAAGGACCAGTTCGACGTCGCCTGGGGCAACGATCCCGACGCCGACCGCCACGGCATCGTGACCCGCAGCGCCGGTCTGCTGAACCCGAACCATTATCTGGCCGTTGCGATCCGCTACCTGCTCAAGCACCGCCCGAACTGGTTCGGTGCGGCCGTCGTGGGCAAGACGCTCGTCAGCTCCAACCTCATTGACCGCGTGGTCGCCAGCGTCGGCCGGCGGCTCATGGAAGTGCCCGTCGGCTTCAAGTGGTTTGCGCCCGGGTTGCACGACGGCACCTGCGTGTTCGGCGGCGAGGAAAGCGCCGGCGCCAGTTTCCTGCGCCGCGACGGCACCGCGTGGAGCACTGACAAGGATGGCCTCATCCTTGGCCTGCTCGCCGCGGAGATCACCGCCGTCACCGGCAAGGACCCCGGCCAGCACTACGCGGAGATCACCGCGCAATTTGGCGCGCCCTGCTACACCCGCCTGGATGCCGCGGCGACGCCCGAGCAGAAGGCCAAGCTGAAAAAACTCTCGCCCGAGGCCGTGAAGGGCACCGAACTCGCCGGCGAACCCATTCGCGCCAAGCTCACCCGCGCCCCGGGCAACCACGCCGGCATCGGCGGCCTGAAGGTCGTCGCAGAGAACGGCTGGTTCGCCGCCCGTCCCAGCGGCACCGAGAACATCTACAAGCTCTACGCCGAAAGCTTCCGCGGCCCCGACCACCTCCAACGCATCGTCACCGAGGCGCAGGAACTGGTGAGTGAGGCGCTGAAGTAGCGGGCGAGTTCTCGGAGCTTGCCGCCAATTCTCCCCAAGGCATGTTCATCCCATGACCACCGTGCCGGTCCTAAGCCTCGACGACATTCAGGAGGATCAACCGATGCCGAGCCGCAACCATGCCCGCATCGCCCAGAATCTCGGGGCGTTGCTCCACGCTTTCCGCCCGCGTTACGAGACTTACCAGCAGCTCTCCCTTGATTTGGACGGGTGGACGTCCATTCCCGATCTCTGTGCCTATCCGACCGGCACGCTGCCGAACGACTGGGCGAACGATGAAGATGTCTGCCGGGTTGCGCCGGCGCTGGTTGTCGAAATCCTGTCGCCCAAACAGAACCTGCAGCCGCTGCTCGACAAAGTCCGGCAATACCTGTCCCACGGCGTGAAGTCCTGCTGGGTCATCGTGCCCGGCACCGGCACCGTCTCGCTGTTTCCCGCTGCCGGTGGCAGCCGCAGCGTGGTCGAAGGCGACATCGTGGACCCTGTGCTCGATCTGCGCGTGCCCGTGGCCGGGGTGTTTGCGTGACCGCCTAGAAGGCCAATGACCATGACTTCGCAAGCCTTCTGGCCGGTCATTGGCGCCAGCATTCTGCTCGGAGTTGCGGTTGGCCTCTGGATTCGTTGGTGTCGGCCCGCGTGGACTTCGGCTTGGCGCGGTGGTGTCGAACATTTGCCGTGGCGGTTTTTCGCGGTCTCGGCTTTCGGATTTGCCACGTTGGCGTGGACGGCTGGTGGGCCATGGAAATGGCTGTTCGCGTTCTTCGTGGGCGTCGAAGTGTTGGCGGTTGGCGCGGTAAGGTGGGGATGGGGCAGGCGGCGTTGACCGTCAAGGTCGCCCCGGTCAGCGATTAGCTTCCCGTTCCCAGCAGCCCCGACCACCTCCAACGCATCGTCACCGAGGCGCAGGAACTGGTGAGCGAGGCGCTGAAGTAGCGGGCGCCTACCTATGCGCCGATATTCCGCGCCTTGTGCCTCCTGCTTGGTCACTTCGCTGCTGAGCGAGCGGATGGCTGGCGCGTGAATCGGAAAAACCGTCTCCAAGTCACAAAGTGGCAACCAAGGTCGGCTCGAAACCGGTCCCGAGCTGGTCGGGATACCCCTTTTGGTTGGCGAGGACTCGGGTGCCTCCGAGCTGATATTCCACTGACCGGTGAGTGTGGCCATGGATCCACATGGCCGCACCACTCGCGGCGACAAAGTCGTCAAGGCGAGAGGCGTAGGCGGCGCTAAGGGTGTCTTCGGCAAACCCAGGGTCCAAGGAGCGGGCACTGGGCGCATGATGGGAAATCACCACGAATTGCGAACCAGTGAGGCGGGCAAACTCCTGTTCAAGCCACTGTCTGGAAAGAGCATGGTATCGGGCGGTGTCGTGCCCGCGGAGGCGGCGATATCCCGGCGTTACCCGGATTTGCCGGTAATCGTTCATGCCGGCCGCTGCCGTTCGGCCTGCGACCGCAGGGTCTCCGTGAAGATTGAAATCAGTCCAGAGCGTGCAACCGAGGAACGTCACGTCGCCGATCCGGATGGACTCGTTTTCCAGAAAATGCAGGCCCGGTTGGCTGCCCGTGGCAGTCTTTAGTTTATCGAGTTCATCCGGGAGTTTCGCACCGTAGAACTCGTGGTTGCCGGCCACGTAGATCACAGGCGTGCCGCCAAAGTGCCGGATCAGCCAGGGGATTCCGCGGGATTGCTTGTGGAGATCGCCCGCAATGATCACGACATCCGCGTCCGCGGCGGGCGGAACCCAGTCGTCAAACTCCAGGTGCAAGTCGCTGAGGATTCGGAGGCGCATTGGAGGCTCGGCCGGCAGGCAACCACGGTCTGCCAATCAGAGCACAAATTCTGGAATGTCGTGGAGACTCTCCGCCTCGCGGCGCCGGCGGATGCGCTCGCGAAAGCGAACCAGCAACCATTCGCTGACCCGGATGGTGTCCTCCATGGTCGAACCGGGCGGCAAGGGCGCGCACAGATGCCACTCCGGCTCGCGTTCGGCCCGCTCAACTTGCAGACGGAGCCATTCCTGCAAGACCGGACTGAAATCGCTCAAATCCCCAAGATCGTTGGCTGAGTTCATAGTCAGTTGTTCTTCGCCAGCCCCTCGGTGTGGCCGAGGTTCTTCACCGGTGCGAAGATCGCCTGCACTTCAGCCAAAAGCTGCGCGTCGATCGGCTCGGCGAGCCATTGGGCCCACTTGCGGATGTTCTCCGGGTTGGCGCTGCCGGCGATCGTGGAGGTGATGTCCGGGTTCGCGCAGGAGAACTGGAGCGCGAGCTTGGCGATGTCGGAACCGCGTTGGGCGCACAGCGCGGCGGCGGCGCGGGCGGCGGCCTTCACGGACTCGGGTTCCTTCAGCCAGGCCGGCAGCGGTGCATTGGTCAGCAGGCGCGCGCTGAACGGGCCGGCGTTGAGCACGCCCACACCCTTGGCCTTGAGGTAGGGAACCGTCTCGTCGGCAAAGCGCGTGTTCTGGAGCGTGTATTGGTTGTAGCTCAGCGCGCAGTCCACGGCGGTCTGGTCGCCGATGAAGCGGAAGATCTTCTGCGGATAGCCGCTGAAGCCGATGAAGCGGACCTTGCCGGACTGGACCAGCTTCCGCAGCGCGGGGATCGTTTCGTCCACGATTTGCTGCATCTCCACGAACTCGATGTCGTGGCACAGCACGATGTCCAGGTGGTCGGTGCCGAGACGGTGGAGCGAGACGTCCACGGATTCGGCGACGCGTTTGGCGGAGAAGTCGAAGTGCTGGAGGTCGTAGCGGCCGAGCTTGGTGCACAGCGTGTAGCCGTCGCGCGGCACGCCCTTGAGCGCGATGCCGAGCAGGACCTCGCTCATGCCGCGGCCGTAGAACGGGGACGTGTCGATGAAGTTGAGCCCGCACTCCAGCGCCACGCGGACGCTGCGCAGCGCCTCGTCGAGGGTGACGCTGCGGAACTCCTGTCCGAGCGAACTGGCGCCAAAGCCGAGGATGGGAAGCTGAAGTCCGGTCTTGCCGAGGGGGCGTGTCTGCATGGGCGGACTGTGCCGTGGGACAACCCGGGCGGGCAAGGGGGTGGCTTGGCCGGGTCGTCCCACGGCATCCTGTCGGATGCACCCTCGGGCGCGGTTGCCGCGAACTTCCATGTCCGGACAGAAAAAAGCCGCGGGATGATTTCCCGCGGCCTGAATACTCGAAGTGTTCCCTGCGCCCATGCTTACTCGTAGGCGCTGTCCTTGGGGCGGGCCATCTTGCCCCATTTCTCCCAGCCGGGGATGGGGTGTTCCTTCATGAGTTCCTCGACCATGTAGAAGTCGGCGCGGCTCTTGGTCTGCTCCCTGACCTTGGCGACCTGGGCCGGCGTGATGAGCGGCAGGTTGTTGCCGAAGGACTGCCGGACGTAGCTGAGCACGCCCGCGACTTCCTCGTCGTTCAGCAGGCCGCCAAAGCCCATCATGGGCGGCACGCCGTTGGTGGGACTCAGGCGTTGGCCGCCGAGTTCGAGCGGCCCCCACAGGCCCTTGAGCACGACCTTGATCAGGCGCTCATCGTCGGCCAACCACGGGTTACCTGCGACATTGAACGGCGGGTAGATGCCGGGCGTGCCCGTGCCGGCGGGCTGGTGGCAGGTCGCGCAGTGGGCGTCGCGGTTAAACACCTCCTTGCCGAGCGCGTAGAGCTTGGCTTCGCCGCGGTTGAGCGGGCGAGTGGGGCCGTATTCCCGCTGGGCGGCGGTGGGCGGGGCGGAGCCGAGCTTGAAGGTGCCGGCGAGGTAGTCGCGGGCATTAGGATTCTCGGCAAGCAGCTTCGGCTCGGCCTTGGCCAGCGCAGCGATGTCGTCCTTGAGCGTGGTTTCGAGAATCTGCTTCGTGACCGGGCTCATCCACTTGTCGAACGGATGGCGCAAGGCATCCAAAACGATCCGGGCGCCGTCCGCGTTGTCGAGCCACGAGGCGGCGACAATGGCTGTGAGGCGCACGCGACCGTGCGGGTCGTTGGCGGCCTGGCGCAGCAGCGCGACGCCGTTCGGAAGCTGGTGCCAGGAATAGCGCAGCACCTGGGCGGCCGCGGCGCGGGCCTGGTGGGAACGGGCGTTCAACACGGACAGCAACAGGCCGGAGTCGGGACGGTTCTGCGACCAGGTTGCCCACAGGGCTTCGCACAGGTGGCGTTCGTAAAGCGGATCCGCCTTGTCGAGCTTCGCGGCCCACGCCTTCACGGCGGGAATGACCTCCTTTGCCGGCCGGCCGCGCAGTTCGCGGCGGGTGCGGTAGCGCGTGCGATACTCGGGCGACTTCAGGTTCTCCAGCAGTTCGGGAACGCTCGCGCCGGCCACCTTCGCGGGCGTCACCAGCGGGCGGGATGGATAGGTCACGCGGTAGATGCGGCCGTGCTCATGGTCGCGGTTCGGGTCACGCGCGTTGTGCTGCATGTGGCCGATCAGCGCGTTGTGCCAGTCGAGGAAATAGAGCGAGCCGTCGGGCGCGAATTCGAGGTCCACCGGGCGGAAGTTCGGGTCGCTGGAGCTGATCAGGTCGCCGGCCAGTTCTCCCGTGAATCCGGCCCCGTCCTCGCGCGGCGTGCTGAAGTTGATGCCCAGAAACCCGATGCTGTTGCAGGTCATGAACTGCCCCTGCCGCTCGGCCGGGAAGTGCCGCGAGGAAACGAACTCGGAGCCCGACGTCGGCCGCGAACGCTTCGGCACGTAATCGCCGGCGCGCTGGATCTCGACGCCATAGGGCATCTTCGCGGAGATGGGGAGTGCGTGGTAGTTCTCGCCGCTGGAGGCGTCGGAAATGACGCACTGTTCCCAGTCGTCAAAGGCGATGCCCCACGGATTGTTGATGTCCGTCTGGATGTAGCGCTCCAGCTTGAAGCGCTTCGGATCGAACCGCCACGCGCCGCCGTCGTTGCAGCGCTGCGGACCGTATGGCGTCTCCACCTGGCTGTGCAGGAAGCGGCCTTCGAGCAGGTAGAAGGCACCCGAGGCATCCGCGCTGTAGGCCGAGATCGCGTGGTGCGTGTCGTGCGTGTCGAAGCCGTGCATGAGGATCTCCATGCGGTCGGCCTTGTCGTCGTGGTTGTCGTCCATGAGCAGGCAGAGGTTCGGCTCCTGCGACAGGTAAACGCCCTCGGGCGCGAGCTCGAAGCCGATGGGCAGATGCAGCTTGTCGGCGAAGACGGTCTGCTTGTCCGCGCGGCCGTCGCCGTTGGTGTCCTCGAGGATCAGGATCTTGTCGTTGGGCCGCGATTCGCCGGGCTTGTAATGGGGATACGCCGGCGTGACGGCGACCCACAGACGGCCGCAGTTGTCGAAGGACATCTGCACCGGCTTCTTGAGGTCCGGAAACTCCTTCTCCGAGGCGAACAGCTCGACTTTGAAGCCGTCCATGATCTTCATCTTCTCGATGGCCTCCACGCCGTCGAGATAGTCCACGTCACGCTTGAAGTTGGTCGGGACCGACGGCAGCTCGGGCGTTGTCGAATCGTCCACCGCAACCTGCTTGGTCCGGCCGGCCGCGACACCGTGGATCAGCGCGTCCCGCAGCGACATCATCTCGCGTGTCTTGGCGACCTCGGCCGGGTAATTCTGCGGACCGAAGGGATTGTATCGCTGGCCGTGCGTGTGGACGCCGTTCACCAGGTTGTAGTCGTTGTTCCAGAAATAGTCCTTCTCGCGCACCGCCGCGTTCAGCAGTTCCGGCGTGGACTTGGCCCGGCGCTTGGTTTTCCCGAACGCGCCGTCGGCAAGAATCGTGGCGAGCTCGCGGTAACCGGCTTCGGTGGGCAGGAATCCGTTGATCGTGAGCGGCGGCTGGACCTTTTTCTGGGCGTAGCGCATCTGGGTCGCCTTGAAGAAGTCCACGCAGGTCAGCCCGTGTTTCGCGGCGACCTTGCGGACCGCCTCGGCGTAAAGCGCGAGGTTGGCGTTCTCCGCCTTGCCGTTCGGCAGGTCGCGCTTGGCCGACAGGTCCTCAAAGGCGAGTGGCGTCACCAGCACCAGTCGCGGCGCGGCGGTGCCGTTGTAAGCCTTGGACAGCGTGTGCTTCGCGAAGGCGTCGAGCTCGGCCTCGAAGTTCGCCACTCGCGCCGGTCCATCGAACGACTCGTTGTAGCCGAAGAACGCGATGATCGTGTCGGACTGGAGATGGGTGAGCCACTGGTCGGGCGTCGGGAAGAAGCCCTTGCCGAAGTGCGAGTTCAGCTCCGGATGAAACTGGTCCGCCCCGGGGAAGGCCCATTGCGAGACCCGCGCCGGATGCGGCCGGAAGCCCGGCGTGTCGCCCGGCCGGCCCATATTGCGGACGAGCAGCTTTTGATCGGGGAAGCGCAGGTGCAGCTCCGTCTCCAGCCAGCCGAAATAGACATCACGCTCGGCCAGGCCGTTGCCGAGGAAGACGATCCGCTCGCCGGTGCCCGGGGCGGCGACCTTCTGGGCGCGGGCCGAAGCGGCGGCGGGCGGCTCCGCCTGCGGCGCGTGGGGATGGTTGTTGGGTTCGGCGGCATTCACCGTGAGCGCGAGCGCGCACGCGGCGAACAGCCCGGACAGGGACGGGTTCATCAGGAACCGCGAAAGACGAGGCGAGGACATTGCTGTCCGCCAAGCAAAGACGGGAAATTGCCGAAGCGGGAGGGAAAAGTCGGGGCGGGCCGGCCGGCGCGTCAGAATCGTTGCCGCGGGGAAACCACCGGAAGCACATCCTCCTCAGGTCTTCGCCTTCAGAAACTCCACCATCGCCTTCCCGAACGGCGCGAGGTCGCGGGGCGTGCGGCTGGAGATCAGGTTGCCGTCCACGACCACCGGCTCGTCCACCCAGAGGGCGCCGGCGTTTTCCAGGTCGTCGCGGATGCCGAGTGAGCCGGTCGCCTTGCGGCCGCGCAGGATGCGGGCGGAGATGGGAATCCAGCCGCCGTGGCAGATGAACGCCACCAGCTTGCCCTGTTCGTGGAATTCGCGGGTCAGGGCCAGCACCTTGGGATCGCGCCGCAGCTTGTCGGGCATGAACCCGCCGGGAATCAGCAGGCCGCAGAAGTCCTCGCTGCGGGCGTCAGCGAGCAGCAGGTCGGCGGTCGCCGGATAACCGTGCTTGCCGGCGTAGATCTTCAGGGCCGGTGCGGCGAGCCGCATCCCGAAGCCCGCCTCCTGCAAACGCAGTAGCGGATACCAAAGTTCGAGGTCCTCGTAGATGTCGTCCACGAAGGTGAGCAGGGTGCGTTGCATGGTGGGAAGTGAGCGGGCTAACGCCAGGGCGGCAAGGCGCAGAAGGGACTTTTTGGGCGGGAGCCTTTCCCTTCGGCCAACGATCGGCTGCACGGTGCCGGCCCTGTTTTCGGCGCTCGCCTGCGGAATGCGCACCGGTAGCGCGCCGGGAAAGTTCCCCGCGCGCCCTGCCATGAAACCATCCTGCGTCCTGCCGCTGGCCCTGTTGGCCGCGGCATCCCTGTCCGTGTCCCGTGCCGAAGAAGCCGGGCCACACCGTCAGTTGCCCAAGGCCATGCACGGCACGATGAGCGAACGCCCCGTGGTCCGCGTGGGCGTGGGGGAAGGGGACTTCGCGGGCCGGGACAACCGGGTGCTGCAGGCGGCGGTGGATTACGTCGGTGCGCTGGGCGGCGGCACCGTGGAGATCGGTGAGGGGGAATTCCTGATGCGCGACTCGCTGCACCTGCGCGCCAACGTCGCGGTGCGCGGGCAGGGCGAAAAAACCGTGCTGCGCAAGGCCAAGGCCGCCGTGTCGCCCCTCGAACTCGACGGCGACTTCGGCGAGGAACAGATCACCGTGAAGAACCCCGAGGGCTTCGCGGTGGGCGACGGCGTGGCGATCTGGGACAAGAACGCGAACGGCTTTCACCGGACTGTCGCGCGCATCACCGGGCGCAGCGGCAACACCTTCTCGATCAGTCTGCCCCTGATGGCCGACTGCATGGCGGGCAGTGGCGCGCAGGCCGCGACGGTCTTTCCGGTCGTGAGCGGCTACCACCTTGACGGCGTCCGGGTGAGCGGCCTGACCATCGAGGGCAACCGCGAGGAGAACGTGAACATCGATGGCTGCCGGGGCGGCGGAATCTTTCTCTACCGCTGCTCCGGCGCGGTGATCGAGCGGTGCATCGTGCGCCACTACCACGGCGACGGCATCAGCTTCCAGCAGAGCAATGACGTGACGGTCACTGGCTGCGTCGCGGAGGGCAACGCGTCCCTCGGCTTCCATCCCGGCAGCGGGTCGCAGCGGCCGGTGGTGCGCGACAGCGTGGCCCGCGGCAACGGGGACGACGGATTGTTCCTCTGTTGGCGCGTGAAGCACGGCCTGTTCGAGGGCAACACGCTCGAAGGCAACGGCCGTTTCGGCATCAGCATCGGCCACAAGGACACCGACAACCTGCTCCGGAACAACAAGGTCATCGGCAACGGCGCGGATGGCGTCTTCTTCCGCAACGAAAGCGAGGGGATGGCCGGCAACCGCAACCGGATCGAGGACAACGTCATCGAGAACAACGGCGCGAAGGAGCCCGCCGCCGGCATCCGCGTGCGCGGCGAGACGCGCGACCTGGTCTTCAAGGGCAACACCATCCGCGACACCCGCACCGGCGACGCCCGCCGGCAGACCGTGGGCATCAAGCTGGAGGAAAAGGTCGGCGCCGTGACGGCGGAGGGAAACCGGATCGAGGCGGCGACTGCGGTGCAGGATGGGCGGAAGCTCCGTTGAGTTGTCAGTCGGGTTTCCCCGTGAGGAACCGCTCGAAGAACGCATTAACCTGCGCGTTGGATTCCTCCGTCGGGTCGTGACCCGCCCGCTGGCTGAAGCCGACCCGGTTGGTGAAGCCCAGCAGCGTGTTGACGGCGACAGCGTGGTTCAGAGCGGTCCAGCGGGAAGCCGGGTCTTCGGAGCCGCCGGAGACGAAGAACGGGCGCGGGGCGATCAGGGCGTGGAGTTCGTGCAGGTCGTGGCCAGCCTCGACGAGACGGCGATAAGCGCCGGTGCGCGAGTTGTCGGCGGTGGGCGCGCCGGCTTTCGGCCGCTTCGCCACCGGGTCGGCGCCCAGATACCACGGTTCCCAATAGTTCACGTTGGGCCGCGTCTCGTCGAAGACGATGCCGGGATCGCTCACGGCGACGGCGGCGAACCGGTCCCACAGCGCTCCGGAAAACAGCGCCCACTTGCCGCCGTAGCTGTGTCCCACGATGCCGATCCGCGAGGAGTCCACCTCGGGGCGGGCGGCGAGCGCCTGCCACGCGTTGGCCGCGACGTAGGCGTGAAAGGACAGCGGCTGGCATTGGGCGGAGCCGAGTTCCGGCTTCCACGCATTGCCGCCGGGCGTGCCGAGGCTGAGCGTCACGAAGCCTCGTCGCGCCAATTGCAGGCCGAAGTCGCGGAGCGGTTGCTTGTCATTGAGGCCGACGCTGGTTTCCGGCTCGTAATAGACTACGAGCACGGCCGGGAAGGGGCCGCGGCCCGGCGGCACGAGCAGCCAGCCTTCGCCGGTCTGACCGGGGGCGATTTCCAAACGCACGCGCAGCTGGGTGAGTTCGCCCTGATTGGTCGTTGAGAGGATCTTGCAGGCGGGCTGTTCGATCACGGCCGGCCACGGGCCCATGAAGTCGTGCCATTCTCGGAGCAATTCCGCGCGCCGGCGGGTCCAGTCGGCGGGTGTCTTCACCGCCGTGCCGTCGCGAAAGCGCAGCGGTGAGCGATACGGGCCGAAGTCGCCGGCAAACTTGGCAGGCGGCTGGAACAACGCATCGAAGCCCGGTGGCGCGGAAGCAGGGGAGGCGACTTCGAGGATGGCGCGACGATACCGGGTCAGCGGGGGATCGCCCCGGTCGGTGACCGCGACGAGCACATGGATCGTCCTGCCCGCGGCGTCGGCCGGAACCCGCACGCGAACGGAAGTCCCAGGGTCAACTTCCAACGCAACTTCGCCCCGGTAAGTGCCGGCTTCGGGATAGGTGAACCACTCGAAGTTCAGCGCGTGGCCATCGCGGTCGGTGGTTCCGCTGGCGTCGAGTGTGACGGTTTCTCCGGGTCGTGCGCGGAGGTGGAGCACTCCGGTTCCGGCATCGCCGTTGAGCACGACGGCCGGCGGATGGTTGGCGGCGTTGGTGGCGCGCACACACCAGTCGAGGCGGGCGCGGAAGTCGTTCTGCAAATGCGCGGCCCAACGCAGGAGCGTGTTGTCGCGGTTCGTGGTGCCGCGCCAGGCGTCGGTCTGGTTGGCCCAGAACCACGCCTTGCCGGCAGCGTCTTCGCGCAGTCCGTAACGGCCCGCCCAACTGCCCCAGGTGGGTTCCTCCGGATCGTTCAGGCCGGTGGGCACGAGGTAGAGGAACGAGGCGGTATCGCCCTCCTTCTGCGGGTGCGTGGTGTTGGCGGGATAGAGCGCGCCGAGCGGACCGTGGCCGGTGACCACGTCGCGTTGCAGGTCAAAGCCGCCCGCCTTGGCCGTGAGCGCGGAGAAGCGGTGATACCAGCGGCGGCCGTCCAACTCGGGCTGCCAGGTATTGACCCAAAGTGTCCACGGCGGGCCGGTGCGGGTGTGCTCGCCGAACTTGTCGTAGCTGGCGAGGCGGAGGCGACCCTTGAACCGGGCGTAACCTTCGGGACCACGCTCGCGGAGCACCCAGTCGAGCGCGCGGCGCAGGTTGTTGGTGGCGGCGCCGTTGTCGGAACCCCAGTCGGAATACCAGAGCGGACGCGGATCGGGCGCATCCACGGCGGCAATGATCCGGTTCACGCCTGCGTCGGTGTCGTCGTAGCCGGCCACGGTGCGGGCGAGCACCGTGGCGGGCGCGGGATAGCGCGGGTCGTGCCGCACCAGGTTCGTCCAGCACTGGCCGTAGGCGTGGACCAGGGCACGGACGATACCGAGGCCGGTGCGTTCACGGTTGCGGTTCTCCCCGACGCGGGCGATGGGCCGGTT
>CAIWAH010000006.1 GCA_903910585.1 uncultured Verrucomicrobiota bacterium | reverse complement strand
TGTTCCTTGCCGTCCGAGGCCACGATCGAAATGTTGAAGCGCACCAATGGGCGCACATCGCGATAGGAAGCGCCATCGGCCCGCAGGATCTCGACCGACTGCCAGTCCGCCGCCATCGACACCGACACCTGCCGGACGCGCGGGTCGAGCCCGCGCGCGAAGGCGTCGGCCTTCTGCAGCAGCGCGATCTTGCCGGAAAAATCCATGGCTCCGGAGGGATTGGTGGCGGAATAGAGCTGGCGGTTGGTCCGCGCCGGCGAGACCGCGTGGACGGCGGCATCGCCGCTGGCCACGGTGCGGCAGACCTCGGCGGCGCGCCTGAGCGCGGAGACGGAGAGATCGGTGGCATGGGCATAGGCCGCCGTTTCGCCCCGCACGGCCCGGAGACCGAAGCCCTGGGATTCGTCAAAGCTGGCGGACCGCAGCTTGCCGTCATCCCAGACGAGGTTTTCCGTCTGACGCCGCTCGAGGAACAACTCGCCGTCCTCCGCCCCCCTGAGCGTGTCCGCGACAAGGGTCTCCGCCTGGGCGCGGCTGAATTCGGCGGCCTCGAAAGGCGACGGGGACTCGGGCGGGGTCAAGGGCTTCAACCTCTGGCTCGGTGGCGGATCGCCTCAAGATAGGTGACAGCCGGGGCTTTCGCCAGCAGGATCGGTTCCGTGATCGGTTGGCGATCAGTTCTTGTCGAGCGCGGCCAGCGAGGCCGAGAAGCCTTCCAGCGAGAGCTTCATGGGCAGCCCGATCCCAGGTGCCTCATAGATCATGAAATTGGCCTCTTTGCCCTTCTTCATCTTGGCCAGGGTTTCCGGCGAGGCTTCGGCAAAGGCCATGCAGACCTGCGGCATGCAGCGCGTGAAGGGCACGCGGCCAACCGCATCGCCGTCGATCTCGAGCGCCACGCCGGTGGGCAGGAAGACGCCGATCGGCGCGATCACCCGCATGTTGATGGTGGTCTTGTCGCCGGCCACGGCCTTCACCAGAACCAGCGTGAGCGCCGCCTTGGGATTCTTCTCGTTCTGCGTGGACTGGATCATGCCGCACTGCCTGTCCGGAGCCTGACCCTCGGCACCCGGGACGGTCTCGCACTGGACCTTCCACTTGCCGTTTTCGGCAATCACCTCGATCTGGGGAGCCGGCGGCTGGCCGGGCTGGGGAGGCTGTCCGGGCTGCTGGCCCTGCTTGTTGGCGCGGGGTCCAAACTGGGCCTGTCCGGGCTCCGGCTGGGCGGTCTCCTGAGCGGCCGCCAGCCCACCCATGCCGAGGACAAGGGCAAGCATCCAGGCGGGAAGGGCGGCAAGTCGGCTCGATATGGTGGTGATTCGCACGGATGATGACCCTCTGGTTCCCGATTCGGCCGGTTTAGCGCCAGCCAATCTCTTAGACAACCCGGATTACGGGCGGCGCAGCGGTTCCCGACCGGGCAGCGGAGAGGGATCTGCAGGGCAAATGGGGCCGAATTCCGGTTCGCCCGTCCCGGCCCTGCGCCACGACGTTTTGCCGCGCCCGGCCACGTTGCGGCGGGCCTCCGAATGTGGTTCACAGACCCATTGGCATGGGGGCTCTGCGCACCGCCGGACCCCCACCGCCCTGCTTCATAATGCAGGGCCTTTGAGGGAGAAGGTAGCGATGACATTCCGGACCATGTCGACAGCGTTTCTGGGCCTTCTGGCAGGTTTCGCGGGCGTTCCCGCAGCCCATGCCATCGAGGGCTATGCGAAACCCTGGCAGATGGGGCTCCAGCCGGCGGCTTCGCCCTCCATGGAGGGCATCCACTGGTTCCACAACGGCCTGCTGCTGCCGATCATCACGGTGATCGCCCTGTTCGTCCTGGCCTTGCTGATGATTGTGGTGGTGAAATTCAACTCAAAGGCGAATCCGGTTCCCTCGCGCACCACCCACAACACGTTCATCGAGGTTCTCTGGACGGTGGTGCCGATCCTCATCCTGGTGGTGATCGCAGTTCCGTCCTTCCGTCTGCTCTACCTGCAGCGTGACATTCCGGCCTCCGACATGACCATCAAGG
>CAIWAH010000005.1 GCA_903910585.1 uncultured Verrucomicrobiota bacterium | reverse complement strand
GCGGCCGGGGCGATCGCATTGCGTCCGTTCGAGGGGATGATGCGGGTGGCCGTGGCCGCCCATCTGGCCGGGCGGATTTTCCGCCGGATGATGCCGCTGCTGGTCGCTTTGCCGTTCCTCATCGCGCTGCTCCGGTTGGCCGTGGAGCGGCATCTTCCGGTGGAGCCGGCTTGGGTGCTGGGCGGCGGAACCCTGCTCATGATGGCCGGAACCTTCTGGGTGTCGCTGGGCAACGCCTTGTCCCTCGACGCGATGGACCGCCAACGGCGCCGCTTTGAACGGACTGCCGAACGGCATCTGCGGTCGGCCGAGGTGGCATTGGATCAGGCTCACACGTTCTTCGAAGGTGCACCGGTCTGCATGCTGGTGGTCGGGAACGACGGCGTGATCAAGGCGCTCAACCGATGCGCGGAACAGGTGTTTTGCTGGAAGCGGTCGGAATTGGTCGGGCAGCGGCTGGAATGCCTCGCGGCGCCCGGGGCCGAGGCGGTCTGGCTGGAATGGCTGACGCAGCTTGGTGGCCGTCCAGAAGGTGCCGGTGATTCGGGATTCGTGGAGCTGCTTTGCCGGCGTCACGACGGGTCGCATTTTTTCGCGGAAGCGGGCGGCAAAGTTTCCGTCCGCACGGGCGAGCCGCTGGTCGTTGTCCATTTGCGGGACATCTCCTCGCGCAAAAACTTTGAACTGCGTCTGGCCCAGCGCGAACAACGGCTTCGGGAGGCGCAGCGGCTTGGGCGCTTGGGTTACTGGGATTGGGAGGCCGCGACCGATCGGGTGAACTGGTCCGAGGGCCTCTGCCGGATCATGGATCACCCTGCAGACCAGCCGGCGCCGAAGCTGTTCGAACAGTTGGCAGCGTATCGACAGGATAGCCGGGCCTTCCTCGAATACGCCCTTCGGCAGGCGTTGGCCGAGGGGGTCCCGTATCGGCTGGAACTGACCCTGGAACTTCCCGGCGGAACGGTCCGTGAGGTGCTCGCCACGGGAGAAGCCCAGCTTGGAGCCGATGGCAAGGTCGTCGGCCTGTTCGGAGCGGTTCAGGACATCACCGAGACGAAGTCGGTGCGACGGGAACTGGAAGCAGCCTCGGAGCGCCTTCATTTGGCGACCTTGGCGGCCCGGATCGGGGTGTGGGATTGGGATCTCGCCAAGGACCGGTTGCAGTGGGATGACCGCGCGTTGCAGATCCACGGGCTGCGTCGGGAGGATTTCGTGCCGGTCATCCGGCAATGGCGCGAGCTGGTTCACCCCGAGGACGTCGAACGGTTTCAGATCGAGCTGCATTCGGCCATGGCAGGCCTGGGCGGATTTCACTCCGAGTTCCGGATCCGCCGGGCCGACGGTCTGGTGCGGCACATCCAATGCGATGGCATTCTCCAGCGGGATGCCGGTGGCCGGGCGGCCCGGATGCTGGGGACGCATCTGGACATCACCGAAGCGCGCGAGGCTGCCGAGCGCCTGCGCCAGAGCGAACGGGCTTTGCGGGAGAGCGAGGAAAGATTCCGGTCAGCCTTCGAATCCGCCGGCATCGGCATGGCCCTGATCTCCCCGGATGGCCGGTGGCTTCGCGGGAACCGCACACTGGGTTCGATGCTGGGCCGGGCCGAAAACGAACTTGTGGGCCGGACGGTCGGCGAGTTTACCCATCCCGATGATGCTGCGCAGGATGACGCGTTGTCCCGGGC
>CAIWAH010000004.1 GCA_903910585.1 uncultured Verrucomicrobiota bacterium | reverse complement strand
GATCATCACGGGCTCGCCCTTGACGGCGGGCAGCTTCGCGATCTGCCGCAGCGCCCGCTCCATCGCCGCGAAGGGCGCATCATGGATCATCAGGACGACCGGCACGGATTCGCCGGCGTGGCCTTCGGGCTGGAAGATGGATGAGATGCCGATCTTCGCCCGGGCCAGCACCGCGGCGATGCGTGCGAACACCCCGGGCCGGTCCAGCACGGTCAGGCGCACGTAATACTTCGACACCATTTCGGCCACCGGCCGCACCCGGCCGCCGCCGGCGTGGGCGACAAAACACGGAACCCGGCGGTGCGAGCCGTGCTTCAGGTCGAGGGCCGCGTCGGCCAGATCGCTCAGGACTGAACTGGCCGTCGCCTCCGCGCCCGCGCCGCGCCCGTAGAACAGCGTGTCGCCCACCACGTCGCCGCGAACGGCCACCGCGTTGAAGGCGTAATTCACGGAGGCCAGAACGTGCGAGTTGGGCACCAGCGCCGGATACACCGCAACCTCGATGTCCGAGGCCTTCGCCTTCCGCGCGGACGCCTTCCCGGAACGGGATTTGGACGGCCCGGCTTCCACGGTTTTCACGAGCCCGAGGAGCTTGATCGTGTAACCGAGCTGGGCCGCGAACTGGATGTCGAGCTTCCCGATCCGGCGGATGCCCTCGACGTGGACCTGTTCGGGTTTCACCCAGAAACCGTGCGCCAACGAGGCCAGAATCCCGGTCTTGTGGGCGGCGTCGTGACCGTCCACATCCAGCGAAGGCTCCGCCTCGGCGTAACCCAGCCGTTGGGCGTCGGCGAGCACGTCGCCGAAGTCCGCGCCCTCGAGCTTCATGCGCGTGAGGATGTAGTTGCAGGTGCCGTTCACGATGCCGGCGACGCGGGTGACGCGGTTGCCGACCAGCGATTCGCGCAGGACCTTGATGATCGGGATGCCGCCGGCGACCGAGGCCTCGTAATACAGGTTGGCCCCGCGCCGGGCCGCCTCGGCGAACAGCTCCTCGCCATGCGCGGAAAGCAGCGCCTTGTTGGCGGTCACCACCGGTTTGCCGAGCCGGAGCGCGGCCAGCACGACCTCGCGGGCGGTCGTGGTGCCGCCCATCAGCTCGACCACGACCTGCACCGCGGGATCCTCGACCACCTCGCGCCAGTTGCCGGTCAGCAGCGCCGCGGGAATGTCGGCCGTCCGGGCGCGTTTCAGGTCCCGCACGGCGACCCGGGCCACGGTCAGCTCCACCCCGAGACGCGACGCCATGAGGGCGCCGTTTCGCCGCAGGGCATTCCACACGCCTCCGCCCACGGTGCCGCCGCCCACGAGTCCAAGTTTCACCTGCTGCATATCGAGCGGCGGACAGTGCCGGGCGAAGCGGGGGCGAACAATTGGAAACTCCGGCCGGTTCCGCCGCCGGTGTCCGCGTTCGACATCCGCGGCCCGCGCGCCGTAGGCTGCCGGCCCGTGACGCTCAAACTGACGAGTGCGTGCGGGATCGTCGTCCTCATCGCGGCGGCGTGGCTGTTGTCCGAGAACCGCCGGAAATTCCCGTGGCGTCAGGTGCTGTGGGGCGTCGGTCTCCAGTTCCTGTTCGGCGCCCTGATTCTCAAGACCCGCGGCGGCGAGCAGGTCTTCCTCTGGGCCCAGGACCTGGTCGTGAAGTTCATCACGTTCGCTGACGAGGGCACCGGGCTGGTCTTTGGTCCGCTCGCCAGGCAGCCGCTCATGGGCCAGGCGTTCGGCCCCGGCAACGCCGTGGTCCTGGCCATCGTGGTTGCCGGCACAATCATCCTTGTGAGCACGCTCTCGGCCCTGCTTTACCATTGGGGCGTTCTCCAATGGGTCGTGCGCGGCATGGCGTGGGTGATGCGCCGCGTGATGGGCACCAGCGGCAGCGAAACCCTGTCGGCGGCGGCCAACATCTTCATGGGCCAGACCGAGGCCCCGCTGGTCATCAAGCCCTACCTCGCCCGCATGACCCGTTCGGAGATCAACTGCATGATGGTCGGCGGCTTCGCCACCATCGCAGGCGGGGTCGCGGCCGTCTATTCCGGCGTCCTCAAGGTTCCCGCCGGACACCTCCTCACCGCGTCGGTGATGAGCGCCCCGGCCGCCCTCCTGATCGCCAAGGTGCTCGTGCCGGAGACGGAGACGAGCGAGACCGCCGCCGGCACGCACGCCCGGACGGAAGGCGATCACCTCAACGCCATCGACGCCCTGTGCACCGGGGCCGCGGACGGCATGAAACTTTCCCTCAACGTGATCGCGATGCTGATCGCCTTCACCGCGGTCGTGGCCACCGCGAACTGGCTGCTCGGCGCCCTGCTGGGACTGGCCGG
>CAIWAH010000003.1 GCA_903910585.1 uncultured Verrucomicrobiota bacterium | reverse complement strand
TTCGGCCGAGTTCAACCAGTACCTCCGGACGAACAACCAATACAATGTCTTTGAGCTTCAGTTCAGCCATAACTTCACCGAGAAGTTCAACTATCTGCTGGATGTCATGTACAGCTTGCAGAATGGCATCTCTGGTGCCGGTATCTTCGAGCGCGACGGTATCACCCCGCGAACCTTCGATGGCAACGCCACTTGGTACGGGTTCGTCAACTACTTCAGCTACACCTGGACGGATTCCTTCCAAAGCACCTTCCGGTTTGAAGTGTTCGACGACAACAAGGGCTACCGCACCGGTTACGAAGGCATCTACACCACCTACACGCTGGGTGCGGTGTGGAAGGCCACCGACGGCTTGTGGCTGCGTCCCGAATTCCGGTACGACTACAACGGCACCACGGCGGCCTACAGCGGGAACAACGGGTTGTTCACCGCCGCCGCCGACTTCATCATCCGCTGGTAACACAAGCGGTTGAAACAAAGAGGGGCTGGAACCTTGGGTTCCAGCCCCTCTTCTTTTTTTCGCTCGATTTACTTTTTCAGGTTGGCCTTGATGAAGGTCGCCACTTCCTCGGCATGGCTGGCGGGGGTGACCTTGGTGTACACCTTGCGGATGACCCCCTCCTTGTCGATCACATAGCTGTAGCGGCTGGACATGCCGCGGGGGGAAAGGGCCCCGAGGGCCTCCGACATTTTCTTGCCGTCATCCGCCAAAAGCTGGATCTTGAGCGACTCCTTTTCAATGAACTTGCCTTGGGTGGCGGCGTTGTCCGTGCTGATGCCGAAAACCACGGTGTCAAGTTCCGCGAGCTTGTCAGCCAACTGGCTGAAGGCGCGGCATTCCGCCGTTCACCCAGGGGTCATGGCCTTCGGGTAGAAGGCGAGCACGACATTTTTCTTTCCCTTGAAGCTCGAAAGCTTCACCTGTTCGGATTTGCCTCCCGCGCTTACCGCGGTCAGCTCGATATCCGGCGCCGGTTTTCCTTCCAGCGTGATCGGATCGGCGGTCATACCGATTCCTCCCGTCACAAGGGCTAGGGCGCAGGCCAGCCCGGCCCAAGCCTTGAATCCTTTTCCCATGAATCACTTCCTCCATTGGTAGCCATGATGCAGTGATAGTTTCACATCCCATGAGGCCCGTTGCAATAAGGTCAGATCCTGTTCGTTGGCAATCCAAGGCTCACAGCCACCAGTTCCCCGGCGCATGGGCGCGCTTCAGGTCGCAATAAGCCGGCCTTGAGTCCCCCGATGCTGGCGGTCAGGTTGGCGCGAACAGAAAGGTCTCCAACCGAAGCACCAGTGTCGGCATCGAGGCCACTCGGCACATCCACGGCCAAAACGGGCAAACCGCTGCGATTGATCGCCTCCACGGCCGATGCGAAAGGCCCGGAGATCGGGCGCCTGAGACCGACTCCGAACAGCGCGTCCACCACACAGCCAGCGCCCTGCAGCCAAAGTGCGACATCCTCGGCGTTGCTGATAAGTTGCAACGGGTAGCCTGCGGCTTGCAGCGCATGCGCCTGTGTCCGGCATTCAGGGCTGCACGATTCCAATGTCCCAACCAAAAGCGCGCGCGATGGTATGCCGGCGCCATCCAGTTGGCGCGCGATCGCCAATCCGTCGCCGCCGTTGTTGCCCGGCCCGGCAATGATCGCCACGGGGGGCGGGAAGAATCGAATGCGGGTGGTGATCAGTTCCGCGATGTTCCGCGCGGCGTTTTCCATCAGCACCAGGGACGGCAGTCCCAGTGTTTCCATGGCCCAGGCCTCAAGTTGCCGGGTTTGGGCCACGGATTGGGTTTGTGGCGCTCGTAAAATGCAAAGTCTTGAAAACGTTGGTTCCGAATCCCGCATTAACTGCCCCACGGCATGAAGGTGGATTGGTGTGCGATAAAAACTTTTATGAAAAAGCGGAAACCGTGTCCGGTTTCCGCGCCTGCGGTCGCTTCTTGGATTGAGGTCGCAGTAAAATGCGGCAATCCACTTGAGGAGACGATGAATGACCCTGTTCGCGCGCAATCCCCGTTCCGCCAGCCGCAAACCCCATGCTTTCCGTAAAGCTTTGGGCCTCGAGTTGCTGGAACGCCGCGAAGTTCCAACGATCTCCAACTTGCTGCCGACAATGGACGAGTTGGTGGCGAGCACCACCGACATTTACAACGATTCATTAACCCTGAACAACCAGCAGCGGGCGACGCGGCAGTCCACCAATGTGGGGGGTGAGGTCGATATCTACTCCTTCACCCCGGCTTGGAGCGGTTCCTACCGGTTCACCGGGGAGTCGTTCCGTTCCAAAATGGACCCCGTGATCGCGGTGTACGATGCCGACGGCAAGCGCATCGCCCTCAACGACGACGCCTCCAGTCGCACCACAAACAGCTTGGCGACGGCGACATTGTCCGCGGGTGTGACCTACCAGTTCGCCGTGACAAGTTACGACACCACGAGCGTTGGCAAGTACTCCATCAGTGTCACGGGCGTTCTTCAGGACGACGCCTTCGAGAACAACGATACCACCGGATTGGCTCGCCCCTTGGCGGCCTCTTCCACTGTCAGCATTGCCGGGGTGATGGCCGATGC
>CAIWAH010000002.1 GCA_903910585.1 uncultured Verrucomicrobiota bacterium | reverse complement strand
GCCAGCCCGTTCTACCAGATGAAGCACGGGCTGTTTGAAGGCATCCGCGCCACCCACCAGCCAAGCATCTGGATTCGGGATTACGGTGATCTCCTGATCACGCCCGTGGTCGGATCGTGGGAAGGGTCACGCAAGGACCGCGCATCGAAGTTCAGCCACGAACGGGAACTCGCGCGTCCCTACCACTACTCGGTGGACCTCGAACGCTACGCCACCCGCGCCGAACTTACGCCCACCGAGCGCTGCATGCTGATGCAGTTCACGTTCCCCGACACCAACCGGGCGTTCGTAGTGTTCCATCTGGAAGGGCCGGCCGAGCCGCCCGCCGCCGGCGAAACGCGGCAGCTTCGCGGCAAGGCGACCCATGTCACCTTCGGCGCGCCCGGCGGCTTCGGGATGTTCTTCGTCGCCGAGTTCGAGCAGCCCTTCGCGGGCGTCGAGTTCAAGCGGGAGGGCAAGCTGACCACCGCCGCCGTCCGGTTCGACCAGGCCAAGGCGAGCCGACCCCTGTTGATGCGGGTCGGAACCTCGTTCATCAGCCAGGAGCAGGCTGCGCTGAATCTCCGGCGCGAAGTGCCGGACTGGAGTTTCGACGCGGCGAAGGCGCGGGCGAAAGCAGCGTGGGCGAAGGAACTTTCCCGCGTGGTGATCCAGGGCGGTTCGCCGGACCAGCGGTCCACCTTCTACACGGCGCTCTACCGCTCGTTGCAGTTTCCCCGCCAGTTCCATGAGCCGGACGCCGACGGGAAACGGCGGCACTACAGCCCGTTCGACAATGGCAAGATCCACGATGGACCGCTCTACACCGACAATGGCCTGTGGGACACGTTCCGCGCCGCGTTTCCGTTCTTCGTGCTCTACACGCCCGACTGGAGCGCCGACATCCTCGAAGGCTGGCTGAACGCCTATCGGGAAGGCGGCCGTCTGCCGGCGTGGCCGAGTCCCGGCAACCGCCCCTGCATGATCGGATCGCACGCGGATTCGATCTTTGCCGACGCGTGGGTGAAAGGCTTGCGGACCTTCAATGTGCAGGCCGCGCATGCGGCGACCCTGAAGAACGCCCAGACCAGCGATTCGTGGGCCGGACGCGACTTCATGGAGGATTACCTCCGGCTCGGCTATGTCCCGGCCGACAAGCGCAAGGACGCCGCGACTTCCTGCACGCTGGAGTATGCCTACGGTGATTTCTGTGTGGGCGTGATGTCCAAGGCCGCCGGGAAGGAAGACGTCGCCAAGGAAATGTTCCGGCGAGCCCGGAACTACGAAAACGTCTGGGATCCCCAGTCCGGCTTCATGCGCGGGAAGCGCTCTGATGGCCGCTGGCAGGAACCGTTCGATCCGCTGGCGTGGGGCGGCGCCTACGTCGAGGGCAATGCCTGGCAGTGGCTGTGGTCGGTCCAGCACGATCCCTACGGGCTGATGAAACTGCTCGGTGGCCGCGAACCCATGGCGGCCAGGCTCGATGAATTCCTCACCATGCCGAGCACCACCGTGGTCGGGAGCTACGGGCATGTGATCCACGAGATGCGCGAGGTGGAATTCGCCCGGATGGGCCAGTATGCCCACATCAATGAGCCCAACCATCACCTGCTGTATTTCTACAACTACGTCCGCCAGCCGTGGAAGACGCAGCACGCCGTCCGCCGGGTCATGGACGAACTCTACAACCGGGACGGCATGGTCGGCGACGAGGACACCGGCGAGATGTCGGCCTGGTATGTGTTCAACGCCGCCGGACTTTATCCGTTCTGCCCCGGGACCCCGTGTTACCTGATCGGCAGCCCGCTGTTTGAACAGACCGACCTCCGGCTGGGGCAAGGCCGGACCTTCACGGTCCGCGCGCGGAACAACGGACCGGCGAACCGCTATATCCAGTCCGCGCGGCTCAACGGCCGGAAGTTCACCCGGACGTGGCTGACCCACGACACGATCACCGCCGGCGGCGTGCTGGAGTTTGAAATGGGGCCGAAGCCCAATGAGAAATGGGGCAGCGGGAAAGCGGACGCGCCGCCGAATTATTTCGAATAGTCCCTCGTGGTTGAGTGAATTGTCTGTCCGTTGGGCCGTGTGTTTCAGGAATCATTCACTGGAACTTACGAGAAAGTTGAAACAACCGCTGAACAGGGAACTGAAGCTACTGCAAGCGAAACACGGGAAACATCTTGTCTGCTCTACCGTTGGTTATCACAATTTGCACTCCGCCAATCATATCGCCATTCCACTGGCTGGGGTGGTCACTGAAATCAAAATACTCGATAATCATTCCGAGGCTTGGATTCTGGTTGGTGTTGTCGGGTGCACCGAGCTCTCTGATAAGAGTTGCCAAATCGTCGTGGCGTTTGACTGCCGCATCTGCTTTTTCGATCAGAGCCTGTCTGAAAAGTGGATAACCTATATGAAAGCGGCTTGACATGGGCAGGGCAGTGGGGTGGCTGATTCTCGCGACAGCGGTGTTGGGCGATGGCAAACGCCCGTTTTGACACCGACCTCACCGAACCCCAATGGCGGCTGCTTGGCCGCTTGGTGCCCCCGCCGGCCCCGCGGGGCCGGCCACCCACCGACCCGCGCCGGGTGCTGGACGCGATCCTCTATGTGGTCAAAAGCGGTTGTCCCTGGCGACTGCTCCCCAAGACCTTCCCGCCCTGGCAGACCGTGTATCATGTCTTCCGCCGCTGGTGCGGCGACGGCACCTGGGCCCGGCTCAACGACCGCCTGCGCGCCCAGGTGCGGGCCGCCGCCGGCAAGCGCTGCCGGCCCACGGCCGGCGTCCTGGACAGCCAGAGCGTGAAGTCCGACCCGCACGGCGGCGCGGTCGGCTACGACGCCGCCAAACGGATCAAGGGGCGCAAGCGTCACCTGCTGGTGGACACCCTCGGCCTCGTCTTGGGCGTGGCGGTCACGCCCGCCAGCACGCCCGAACGGGCCGGCGGCCTGACCCTGCTGGCCTTGGTGCTCGGCTGGCTCAAGTGGTTCCGGCACCTCTGGGTGGACGGCGGTTACGCCGGCCCGGAGTTCGCCACGGCGGCCCGCCACCACCGGCCCAGGCTCGTGGTCGAAGTGGTCAAACGCAGCGACACCGCCCACGGCTTCGAGGTCCTGCCCAAGCGCTGGCTCGTCGAGCGCACCTTCGGCTGGCTCATGCGCCACCGCCGCCTCGTCCGCGACTACGAACGCACCGAAACCAGCGCCGAGGGCTGGATCTATGTCGCCATGATACGTCTCATGCTCCGCAGACTCGCCTGATCCCTCAGCTTCCACGACTTTTCAGACAGGCTCTTACATATTGTGCCCGAACTCCGATCCATCGAGAACCGTTGCCGCCACTTCCGAACAAATACGCCTCGCTGCCTATATTCCCAGAAGCTGAAGCCCAACAAG
>CAIWAH010000001.1 GCA_903910585.1 uncultured Verrucomicrobiota bacterium | reverse complement strand
GTGTGGGCCCGCCATTACGCGCCCCGGAACGCCCTCAACCTCGGCATCGGCGGCGACCGCACCCAGCATGTGCTCTGGCGGCTGAACAACGGCAACCTGGCCGGCCTCAAGCCCAAGGCGGCGGTCGTCATGATCGGCACCAACAACTCCAACGGCGAGGACAACACGCCGGAACAGATCGTCGAGGGCGTCCGCGCCATCGTGGACAAGCTGCGGGCGAAACTCCCCGACACCAAGGTGCTGCTGCTCGCGATTTTCCCGCGGAGCGAAAACTTCAGCGTCCAGCGGGGCAAACTGGCGCAGATCAACCAGGTGCTGCAACGGGCCGCCGACGGCCAGAACGTCATCTGGGTGGACTTCGGCCACCGGTTCCTCAACGACGACGGCACGATGCCCCGGGACCTGATGCCGGATTACCTCCACCTGTCGAAGCACGGCTACGAGATCTGGGCGGAGGCGCTGGAGCCAAGTTTGGCAAAGATCCTGGGCGACGCGCCGGCAGCCGGAGAAAGCGGTGGTGGCGGCGCGCTGAGCGGGGAGTGGGTGCTGACCATTCCCGGACCCGACGGACAGCCGTTGAACTTTCCCACGACGCTGAAACAGGACGGCAACCGGTTGACCGGTCGGGTGGCTCGCGGTGAGCAGGCGGGGAAATTCCTCGAACTTCAGGACGGAAAGGTGGACGGCGCCAAGGTGAGCTGGGTCATCAAACGCGACCGGGACGGCGGCGGCACGATGGTTTACCGGATGTCCGGCACGTTGGTGGACGGCAAGCTGTCCGGCAAAACGGCGGCGGAAATGGACGGCAATCCCATCATCACGGAGTGGTCGGCGAAGCGGAAGTGATCCGCGGGCCCGGCAGGGACGACTACGGGCTCTTGTCCTGCGCCGGCGGCAACCAGGAGGACACAAGGTTCAACTCCAGGGCGGAGAGCCGGTCGGGAACCAGGTTGCGGGCCAGTTGGCGCGCTCCGGTGTGGTCACCGGATTCACCCAGGGCGGCTATCCTCACCGCCATCCAAACCGCCGGGGCGGAGTCCCAGTCAATCGCGGCGGCTTCGAGCTGCTGGACGGCCCGGTCGGGCTGACGGTTGCGCAGGAGGAAAAGGGCCTTCGCGGCCGCGAACCAGGGGCTGGCAGTCGCCCTGGCCTCCCATTGGCTGAGAATCCGGCTGGAATCGCCCGGCTCGAGTTCAAGCAACGCCTGGTAAAATGCGAGCGGCAGCTCGTATTCGATCCGGCCCGGCCGCAGGGACGCCAGGCGGCGAAGCGCGAGGTAGATTCCCCGGGGATCATTCTTCCGTTCGGCGATTCGCAGCAGCTGGGAGGCGGCCTGCGGGGCGATGGCCGGGTTCGGCAGCAGGTGGTTCCAGCATTCGACCGCCGTGTCGGTGGCTCCGGCGTTCTCCGCCTGAATGGCCAACGCCTTCACCGCCGCCTCATCCTGACCGCAGGAGGCGAGGGCGGTTCGCCAGAGCGCGGGAGTCTCGTTGGTCAGGTAGGCGAGCGCGGCGGCGGTCGCCCAGTAGGTGTCGCGGGATGCCCGGGGAAGGGGCTGTCCGGGATCCTTGAGGAATCGTTCCATGCCGGCCGAATCGCGCAGGGAGGCCAGTGCGCCCAGCCGGAAGGCGGCGAGGTTCCGGTCGGTCAGGGCCACCTTCTCGGGCAGCAGGTCCAGCACGGCGTTGAATTCGCCGGCCGCCCCCAGACGTTCCGCGGCCACCATCCGCTCCCATGGATTTGGCTCGCGTCCGAGGAAAGCCTTTAGCCCCGCCGAGACCGCCTCCGGAGTGGTCTCTTTCCGCCGCAGGGAAACCAACATCGTGGCCAGCTTTTCGCCCAAACTGGGCTCCGGGCTGCGGTTCATCATCCGGACGATCAGGTCGTAGTCGGCGTTGCTGGGCCGGTCATCGAGCATCAGCGCGAACGCGGCGTCCACCCGCACCCGGTTGGTGCCCGCCATCAGGGCATACAGGCGGCCGCGGGCCGCGATCCGCTGGGCCGGCCTTTGGCTCGCGAGTTCGAGCCGGGCCACGCGCAGTTCCGCCGCCGCATCCCTGGGGTTGCGGGTGATGGCGTCGAGCGCGGCCTCCCGGGCTTGGGGGAGGTCCCCCTCCTTTTCAAAAAGCTCGGACAGCACGACGAGCACTTCCGCATCATTCGGGGCACCGTAGTGGAGCGGCTTGACGATCTCCCGGGCCAGTTCAGTGCGGTCGCAGTGGATGGCCAGTCGGGCATATTGCAGGAGATCTTCCCGCGTGGCGGCGCCGGTTTGGCGCAGCTGATGCCAATGGATCAGCCCGTCGGAGTGGCGGTATCGGGAGTAATGCTCGCCGTTGAGCCGGAGAACTTCCGGCAGGGTGGGCGCGAGATTGTTCGCCGCCCGCAGGTTGCCGAGGAAGGCGGTCTGGTCGTCCGCGTCCAAGGCGGCACGGGCCTGCCGGACGAAGTTCATCGCCTGCTCCTGCCGCCAGGCGTGCCAGGCCGGTTTGGCTCCGACCACCGCCACGACCACCGCCGCAAGGAAGACCAGCAGGCTCACTCCGACCAGGCGGGGGCCAAATTTGAGGCGACGAACTTCTTTGGAATCGGAAGGCAGCAAGGTGTGGAGCGGATCGACAGTGAAAATTTGGGAAACCGGCGAGACAAAGACCAAATCCTCATGCCGAGTGTAAGTTCCGGCACATGCCATCACGCGGGAGCCCTGTGAGTATTGGCAGGACGTCGTCTGGCGAGGTCCGGAACCGAATGCCGGCAGACGCACCGATCAGGGGCAGCCCCGTCCACTCTCAGGCCTGACCGCGCCGTCGCAGCCAGCCGTGCGCCACGAGGACGAAGCCCAATCCTGCGGCGGCGAAAGTGCCGGCCTCCGGCACCGGCGGAGGCACCGTGAACGTGTAGCCGGTGATGGTGCCCCATTCTTCGAAGCCGCCGTTTTCACCGTAATCCAAGCCGGCCAAAGCTCCCACTCCGCCCACCATGGACCAGAGGTAAACATACCAGGTGCCGTTCCACCCGGAAACGCTCGTGAATTTCGTCTGCGGCACCAGGAACGCGTAGTCCGCCTTGCCGCTGCCGGAGGCGGAAGGAACCGCCCGGCCGAGAACCGTTACATCCCGGGTGGTGGTATCGAGTTCGTAGATCTTGGTGGCGCCTGAACCGGTCAAGCTGGTGTAGCCCGTCGGATTGTTGATCGGTGACGAGCTGACCCAGACCTCCAGTTCGTCGATGGACAGGTAATCGTTCTTGCCGCTGTTGGGCTCATTGATGTCGAACCCAAACGAATAGAAAGAGCCTGAAACATTCGCCAATGACGAGGATGTCAGGATTTTGGTGGAACCGGAAGTTGCATCACCGCGGAGGAAAAATGTCTGCGACTGATCCAGTTCCAAGGCCATCGGATTCTGGACAGATTCACTGTTGAAGCCTTCGGCTTGGGTCGCACCGCCTGGGTCGCCGCCGCCGCTGACATCCTGCTGGCGCAGAAAAGTGTTGAAGATGCCCGTGCCGGTGGCGGTGGTGGAGGTCACCTGGAACAGATAGGCGCCATCCACCAAAATCGAGGAGCCGTCAGTCGTGAGGTCGTAGGTCAAGGACTGGGCGCTGCCCGAGGCGGCTCCCAAGGCCATCGTTACCGCCAACAGAATGCTGTTTTTTGCGCTCAATCCCATGACAACTCCCAGTCCAAATTTGCCGCAAGGTGTCGTTCCTTCCGGTATCGGGTGGCTATGATAGACAAAAAAGAGTGGGCCCGGTCAATGCACGGCTACTAGCTACATTTGGTTACCCGCATCCCGCGGCTGCTGATGTAGGTTGGCCGGCGTTTTCAGCATTCGTAGCGGTCGGCGACTGCCAAAGCCGGGGCGGGCGGGCGTGGGCGGGGAACACTTCGGTTCCACGCTGGATGCCTGGGGCTACTGGCTTTTGGCGATTCTGTGCGCTCGCCGCCGTTTGCATGCTGAGGGGGTTCTATGAAGGTATATCGATCCATTCGTTCTCTGCTCGCGCCTGCGATTGGCGGCGGGCTGTTGTTCACGGCGGGACTCTGTTCCGCTTTTGGGGGCCCCGGTCGCGGGGCCGATGCGGACCGTTTTCCCAAACTCAAGCTGCGGGGACCAGTCGGCGGCACGGCGGCGGTGGCTGAACTCGGGGCTCACCTGCCGGGGGTCGCTTCGTCCTACGGGGTGGGCGCGGCGTCCCTGCGGACCCTGCTGCTCCGGGACCGCGACCTGGCGGTGGACGGTGAGGGGCGGCTCCACTATCTGGACTCCTCCGTGGCCCTCGGACCGGTGGGAGCCACCGCGGGTGCGCCGGCAGTCTCGGCCATTGACCCGGCGTCGGCGTTCACCTTGCACAGTCGTCCGGGCGCGAGTCGCACGATTTACCTCGATTTCAACGGTCATACCCTTTCCGGCAACGGGTGGACGGTGAACTACAACGCGGGCGCCAACATCGTCGCGCCGGCGTTCGACACCGACGGCAATCCGGGGTCCTTCAGCACGGCCGAGCGCAATGTCGTCATCGAGACGTGGCAACGGGTGGCGGAGGACTACGCGCCGTTCGATGTGGACGTAACCACGGAGCTGACCAGCGAAGCCCTGCTGACCCGCAGCGGCAGCACCGACACCGTGTTTGGGACCCGGGTGCTGGTCAGCCCGATCAGCCAATACTGGGGCAATTACGGCGGAATCGCCTACGTCGGCGTCTTTGATGCGGTGGGCGACTACTACAAGCCGGCGCTGGTGTTCCCGGAGAACCTGGGCTGGACGGCCAAGAACATCGCCGAAGCGGCCTCGCACGAAGCCGGCCACAACCTCGGCCTGAGCCACGATGGGACGGCCAGCGTGGGCTACTATTCCGGCCACGGTTCCGGCGAGACCGGCTGGGCGCCGATCATGGGCGTCGGTTACTACCAGAATCTGTCGCAGTGGAGCCGCGGCGAGTATCTCGGCGCCAACAACACGGAAAACGACCTGGCGATCATCTCGACCTACGGCCTGCCGGCCCGGGCGGACGACCATGGCGATTCCCAGGCCACCGCTTCGCCGCTCGCCGGCAGCAGTTCGCTGACGGGTTCCGGCGTGATCGGCACTGCGGCCGACGTGGACGTGCACTGGTTTTCGGTCGGGGCGACTTCCTCAATCACGCTCAACGTGGCGGCGGCGAATCCCGGTCCCAACCTGGACATCGTCGCGGAACTTCGCGACGCGGCGGGGACCCTGCTGGGCACCGCCAACCCCGCCACCAGCGTCAATGCGGCCTTCACCGGCACCCTGAATGCCGGCACCTACTACCTGACGGTTGGCGGGGCGGGTCTGGGTGATCCGCTGGGCACGGGCTACACCGACTTCGGTTCGCTCGGCCAGTATTCCATCACGGGCACCGTGGCGGTCCCGAACAGCGCCCCGACCGCGGTGATCTCGGCGACGCCGGTCACCGGCACGGCCCCGCTGGCGGTGAGTTTCAGCGGCACCGGCTCCTCCGACCCGGATGGCACGATCGCCAGCTATGCCTGGAGTTTTGGAGACGGAACGACGGGCACGGGCGCGACGGTCAGCAAGACCTACAGCGCCGCGGGCAACTACACCGCCACCTTGACGGTCACGGATGACCGCGGAGCGACGGCGAGCGCGAGCCAAGTGATCTCGGTCAGTGCACCGCCGCAGATCGTGAAGGTGAAATCGATCGCGCTGACCAAGAAGCTCTCGAAGGGCAAATACACCGCCAGCGCGGTGGTGACCGTGGTAGACCAGACGGGCAAGACCATCGGCGGAGTCACCGTCAACGGCGTCTTCTCGGGCGCCGTGAGCGGAACGAAGTCCGGGACCACCGCGACGGCGGGGAAATCTCTCGGAACGGTTACGCTGACTTCGGCGACGTTCACCTCGAACAGCGCGGTGACATTCACCATCACCGGCCTGAGCAAGTCGGGCTACACCTACAGCGCCGCGAACAACGTGGTCACTTCGGTGACGATTCCGTGAGTCGGCGGCGGTCAGATACGGCGGCGGGCGTTTGCCCGCCGCCTTTTTGTTTTCCATTGAAGGCATTATCGCAGCGGCCCGCGGATTCCATCGCCCACGGCGAAGACTGCACAAACCGTGATTAAATCTGGCGATAGCGGAGGCCATCGCGGTTCGACATGCTCATCACGTAACCGCCACGTGGGCCATTTTTCCTCCAACGGGTGCGTTAACGGCGAGGTCTCCCGGCCTCGCCGTTTCTTTTGGTTTCCGGGTGGGCGGGCGGACCTCCGACCATGGCCCTGGGACGGGGTTGGCCGGCCTGAATCGCAAAGGGGCGGGGAAGGTAATCAGTTTTGGGTATCCGGGCCCGGCGGAAACGCCCGAACTAATCACCTTTGGCGATTCAAAAGTGGGTGTTTCGGGTGGATAGGTGAACACGAACAACACACCCCACATGTTGAAGTTCGTTAAATCTCTCTGGATCGCGACGCTGGCCGCCGCCGCGACGTTCACCTCCTGCGTTCGACTTGATGCCGGCAACGGCGCCGCTGCCAAGGCGCCAACGCCGGCTCCGGCTGCCGTCACGGCTCCGGCCGTGCGATAGTCCGCGCCGGTTTCCGTCCGATCCCCCACTCTGGCATGGTTCACCCCCCACCATGAACGCTCCCACCGTGTCCCGTTCTGTCGCCGCGCTCGTCCTTGCGGCCGGATTGATCTCGCAACCTGCCTTCGGCGGTCCTGACCGCGGCTCCGGACACCGGGACTTTCCTCGGGTCCGGCTCGATCGTCCCGAGCGGGGCCATGCGGCGGTGGACCGATTGGGGGCCAACCTGCCCCAGGTGGCCCGCTGCTACGGGGTTCCCGCGGCGGAACTGCGCCGGAGATTCCTGGCCGACCCGACGCTCGCCGCCGACCAGGCCGGACGCCTGCATTACGCGGAACCGGTGCCGCAGGCCGTGGAAATGCCGCTCGCCACGGGCGGGGAAGTGCCCGTGATCGCGCCGGAACACACCTTCCAGTTGCACAGCCGTCCGGGAGCAAAGCGGACCATCTACCTCGATTTCGACGGCCATGTCCTGAGCGGCACGGGCTGGAATATGAATTACAACGCCGGTGCCGACATCGTGGCGCCGCCGTTCGATCTCGACGGCGATCCCGTCACGTTCAACGCGGCGGAACAGGCGGTGGTCCAGGAAGTCTGGCTGCGGATGGCCGAGGATTTTGCCCCGTTCGACGTCGATGTGACCACGGAGCAGCCCGGCGAAGACCGCCTTTCCCGCCCGATCTGGTCGGACGATGTCTTCGGCACCCGTATCCTGATCAGCCCGATCAGTTCGTATTTCGGCAGCTACGGCGGGTTGGCCTACGTCGGGACCTTTGACGACATCGGTGATCTTTACAAAACCGCACTGGTGTTTCCGGAACGGTTGTCCGGCCGGGCAAAGTTCATCGCCGAAGCGGCTGCCCATGAGTGCGGGCACTCGCTGGGGTTGAACCACGATGGCGTGACCGGCGGTTCCTCCTACTACGGCGGCCATGGCACGGGCGAAACCTACTGGGCGCCCCTGATGGGAGTTGGCTACTACGCCAGCCTGACTCAATGGAGCCGGGGCGAATATCCGGGTGCCACCAACCTGGAGGACGATCTGACGGTGATGGGCACGTTTGGTCTGCCCCGGCGGGCGGATGACCACGGCGACACTGCGGAACTGGCTAGCGTCGTCGCGGAAACCGGCTCGTGGTTCCGGACCGGAGTCATCGAGCGGACCGGCGACGTGGATGCGTTGCAATTCGTGGTGCCGGCCGGAACCTGGAGTGTGACGGCAAATCCGGCTGCGATTGGTGCCAATCTGGACTTGAGCCTCGAACTGCGTTCCGCGGACGGCACCGAGGTCGCTGTTGCCGATCCGGCCGAAACGGTGGCGGCGGCTCTGACGGTGGACTTGCCGGAAGGGAGTTACACGCTGCTCCTTCGCGGGGCTGGGGTGGGCGATCCGCTGGCCGGCGGCTATTCCAATTACGGATCCCTGGGCAACTACTGCCTCACCGTTGAGCCGGTGACGGAGGCCGATCCCGACGGGTGGCCGGACGTGGTTCAACCGGTTCCACCGGTCGCCGCGGCCATCTTCAGCACCAGCGAAGGCGAGGCCGGAACCACTTTGTTCAGTTTCGACGCTTCGGCTTCCCAAGACTCGGATGGGCTGATCGTGGGCTATGCCTGGGATTTTGGCGACGGCACGACCGCCCAGGGCGCGCAGGCGTCCAAGGTCTATGCGGTCGCGGGTAGCTATGCGGTTACGTTGACGGTGACGGACGACTCCGGTCTGGCCGATACTGCGTCCGGAGTGGTGACCGTGTCCGTTCCCAACGTTCCTCCCGTGGCGGTCGCCGACGCGAGCTCGCTGGTGGTGACGGCCCCGGCGACCGTGACCTTCGATGGCTCGGCCTCCACTGACAGCGACGGCAGCCTGGTCGCCCACGCCTGGACCTTCTCCGACGGCACGTCCGCCAATGGCAGTGTGGTCGCCAAGGCCTTCTCCGACCCGGGCACCTACACGGCGATGCTCACCGTGACGGACGACCGCGGAGCAACCTCGACCGCGACGATCGTCATTACGGTGACCGCGCCCACGAGCAGCAAACTGCGGGTGGCCGCCATTGGTCTGGCCGTGGGGAAGTCCGGCACGAAGTCCCTCGGCAATGCGTCCGTGGCAGTCACGGACACCGCGGGCAACCCGGTTTCCGGTGTGAAAGTGTCCTTCCGCTGGTCCGGCGTGGTTTCTGGAAGCAGTTCCGCGACCACTGATGCGGCCGGTGCCATCGCGGTCGCGTCCAAGACCTTCTCCAACGGTGGCACGTTGACCTTCACTGTCACCGCCCTGAGCAAGGCGGGCTACACCTACACCTCCGCCGACAACACTGTGACGACCGTTTCCATCGCGGCCACGGGGGGCGGAAGGTAAAAAACCTGATTTTCCGGCCTGATTCCTGGTTTCCACGCAACCGGATCGGTCCGAAGACGCCAAGGATGGGTGGAGCAATCCACCGTAGAACGGCGCGGCAAGGTCCCCCAAACCTTGCCGCGCTTTTCGTTCGTTCGGCCAAGCGGGCGACTTCGGAGCGGCGGTGGGCGGACTGCGATTGCGGTTGCCTGGCGTCGGGCGCCTCCCGGTCCGGACGCGAAATGGCCTGCTGCCAGAGCCTTTACGTTGCCTTAACAATTCTCCCGGCGACTGACATCCGGGCTTTACCCATGCTGGACACCGTTCAGCCGTTGACTGCCTCTGCCAGGCTCCGTTGCAAGGTGGATTCGCGCCGGAAGTGAGGTTGGTGGATTCTGGTAACCGGACCTTGGGCGGAGGCGTCATTGGCTGCGCACGCTCGTTCCAATTCGACTCAACACGTTGGTTTCAAAGCACACATGAAAAAACTCTCGCAACTCCTGTTTGCCGCGGGTCTGACCGCGGCGCTCACCCTCGGTTCGGCGTCTTTGCTGGGCCAGGACGCCAACAACAACGATCAGGGCGGCCGACGCAATCGCCAGGGCGGTCCGGGCGGTCCGGGCGGCGGCAATTTCGATCCGGAACAGATGCGTCAGCGGATGATGGAGCGGGTGCGCGAGCAGCTCGCCGTGAAAGACGACGAGGAATGGAAACTGATCTCGGAGCGGATTGAGAAGGTGACCACAGCCCGTCGCGAGGTGGGCATGATGGGCATGAACATGCGCTTCGGCGGCCGTGGCGGCGGTCCTGGTGGCGGCGGCGGCGGCCGGGGCGGATTTGGCGGCGAGCAAAGCCCGGAGGCGGCGGCGCTGCAGACAGCCATCGAAAACAACGCCTCGGCCGATGACATCAAGGCCAAGCTGGCGAAGTATCGCGAGTCCCAGAAGGTGAAGGAAGAGAAGCTGGCCAAGGCCCAGACCGAATTGCGGGAAGTGCTGACGGTGAAGCAGGAAGCCGCCGCGGTGCTCGCCGGTTACCTGAAGTGAGCCGGAGCCGACACCTTCCCCCACTGGCCCATGGCTGAAGCCGGATCATTCGACCAGTTGATCGAGCGCATGGTGGCTGACCGCCAATTGTCAGCCGCCGACGCACGATCCCTCGCCCTCGCGACCAACGGCGACCGGGTGGGCAATTCCGAGGCCGAGGTGCTCCAGTGGGTGGCAGGCGAATACGGCGTGCCTTTCACCCCGTTGGAAGAGGTGGAGCCGGACAAGCAGGTGCTGGGGCTTTTCCCGGCGCGCATCCTCCTGAAGGAAGAGCTGCTGCCGCTGCGGCGGCAAAACGGCGCGGTTGAGGTGGCCACCAGCCGCCTCTTCGCGACGCAGGGGTTCGACGTGCTCAAGACGATGACCGGACTGCGGTTGCAGCCGGTCCTCGCTCCCCGCGAGGCCATCCAGCGCGAGATGAAGAAGCGTCTCGGCGTGGGTGCGGACACGATCGACACGCTGGCGGAGGAGGGCGGATTTCAGTTCGTGGACGAAGGTGCGGACGAGGATGGCGACCTCGACTCCGCCGCGGAAGACGCCTCGATCATCCGCTTCGTCAACCAGTTCCTGAAGGACGCCATCGAACTGCGGGCGTCCGACATCCACCTTGAACCGTTCGAGGATGAACTGCGCATCCGCTACCGCATCGACGGCGTGCTGCAGGAAGTGCCGGTGCCGGCGCAGATCAAGCGCTTCCAGCCGGCCATCGTCTCCCGCGTCAAGATCCTCAGCCATCTGAACATCGCCGAGAAGCGGCTACCGCAGGACGGCCGCATCAAGGTCCGCATCGAGGACGCCGAGGTGGACATCCGGGTCTCGATCATTCCGATGCTCCACGGCGAGGCGGTCGTCATGCGTCTGCTGCGGCAGAACTCGACGCTGCGGACCATGAAGGACCTCGGCATGGCGCCCCGCGAGCTGAACTGCTTCAACCAGGTGCTGCAGCTCCCGCACGGGATCATCCTGGTCACGGGACCGACCGGTTCCGGCAAGACCTCGACGCTCTACACGGCCCTGGCGGCGATCAACGACACCGAGCGCAAGATCATCACCATCGAGGATCCGATTGAGTATCAGCTCCGGGGAGTCAACCAGATCCAGGTCAACGAGAAGTCGGGCCTCACGTTTGCCCGTGGTCTGCGCTCAATTCTCCGTCACGACCCGGACGTCGTGCTGATCGGCGAAATCCGCGACGCGGAAACGGCCCAGATTGCCGTGCAGGCGTCGCTGACCGGCCACTTGGTTTTCTCGACGCTGCACACCAATGATGCGGCGGGTGCCTGCACCCGGTTGGTGGACATGGGCGTGGAACCTTATCTGGTTGCCTCCTCACTGGAAGCAGTCCTGGCCCAGCGTCTCGTGCGGGTGCTGTGCAAGCATTGCAAGCAGGTGGACACGTCCCCCACGGCGCAGGCGTTCAAGGTGAAGCTGGGCATTCCCGCGGACCATCCCACCTACCGCTCGGTCGGCTGCCGCGAATGTCGCAACACCGGTTTCCACGGCCGGCACGCGATCTACGAGTGGATGGATTCCAGCAACGAAATCCGGCAGCTCATCCTCAACAGCGCCTCCACCGATGCCATCCGTGACGCTGCCCGTAAGGACGGCATGCGCACGCTCGCCGAGGACGGCTGGCGGCTTGTCCGGCAGGGCCTGACCACGGTGGAGGAGGTGCTGAGCGTGACCACCGCGAAGGAGGTTTCCCGGACGCCGGTGGATGAACGCTCCGAGGGCGGCCAAGCCACGACCGCCGAGCTGGCGGTTTCCCGCGACTGATCATGCCGGTCTTCGCATACAAGGCGTTGCAGGGGGACGGACGCGCCATCGAGGGCGAAGTCGAGGCCGGCGGCCGCCATGAGGCCCTGAAACTGGTCGAAGGCCGCGGCCTGCGTCCCATCCGGGTCGCGGAACGAAACGGCGTGGCGAAACCCGCTTCGCGTCCCGCGGCCAAAGCCAAGGAGCCGGCGAAGGACACCAAGAAGGAAGCCAAGCCGACCGCCGCCGGGGCGCCGAAGTTCTCCTTGGGTGGGCCGGGCAAGATCACCCCGCGGATCCTCGAGAACTTCACCCGGCTGCTGGCGAGCCTCCTTTCCGCCGGCGTGCCGCTGAGCCGGGCGCTGACCATCATGACCCGGGAGGCGGCGACGCCCCTGGCGGGAGAAAAGTGGAAGCAGGTTCACGACGCGGTGGTGGACGGACTGGCGCTCACCGACGCGATGTCACGGCAGCCGGACGTGTTTCCCCGGGTTTACGTGGCGATGGTGGAGGCGGGTGAAGCCGGCGGCTTTCTCGACGTGGTGCTGGGGCAGATCGCGGACTTTCAGGCCCGGGAAGGCGAGATGAAGTCCAAGGTCATCAACGCGCTGCTGTATCCGGTGATCATTCTGGTGCTGGCCATCGCGGTGCTGATCTTCCTGCTGGTCTTCTTCATCCCGCGTTTCCAGCTGATCTTTCAGGGGTTCGGCGGGCAGCTGCCGCTGATTACGCGGATCATCGTGGGCGTGAGCGAGTTCATGCGCAGCTACGGGTTGCTCGGCGCGCTCGGTATCGGCATCGGGTTGTTCATGCTGCGGTCCTGGTTTTCCTCCGAGGTTGGCCGGCGGGCCTGGGAAGGCGGCATGCTGCGGGCTCCCGTGATCGGACCGCTGGTGGCGCAGTTCGCGATGTCCCGGTTCTGCCGGATGCTGGGCACCCTGCTCGGCGCCGGTGTGCCGCTAATCGCCGGGCTGAACGTCGCCCGTCGTTCGATCGGAAACCAGATCCTCGTGGACGCGGTCTCCAATTCGATCGACCGTGTGAAAGAGGGCAAGCAGCTGGGGCCAAGCCTGGGAGACTGCCGGGAGCTGTTCTCCGGAGCGACGCTGGAGATGATTTCCGTCGCGGAGGAAAGCGGCCGGCTGGACCAGGAACTTGTGCGCATCGCCAATGTCACCGAAGGCGACCTGGACCGTCAGCTCAAGGCCGCCGTCTCGATGGCGGAGCCGCTGATGCTGTTCCTCGTCGCCGCTCTGGTCGGCGTCATCGTCATCGGCATGGTGCTGCCCATCTTCTCGCTGCAGGAACAGATCAAGTGACTTCGCCTTCCATTGCCTGTTTTCCATGAAAACCACCGCTCAAAAACATCCCGTCTCCCGCCGCCGTTCCGCGCGCGGCTTCACGCTCATCGAACTGCTGCTCGTGCTCGTCATTCTCGGCGTGCTGGCGGCCATCGTCGTGCCGAAGTTCGCCGGCCGCACGGAGCAGGCCCGCGAGGCGGCGGCCAAGACCCAGATCGCGACCTTTGGCACCGTGCTGGACGCCTTCGAGGTGGACAACGGCTACTATCCCAAGGGCAAGAACGGGCTTGGCGATCTGGTTCAGTCCCCGCGCGACGCGAAGAACTGGCGCGGACCCTACATCAAGGAAGTGCCCAAGGATCCCTGGGGCAACGACTACGTTTACGAATGCCCGGGCAAGAACAACCCCACTTCCTACGACATCACCTCCATGGGCCCGGACGGACAGCTCGGGGGCACCGATGACATCAACAACTGGACCACGAAACGCTGAACGCCGCCGCGGCGCCTTCACGCTGATCGAGCTGGTGCTCGTGATGACGCTGATGGTGGTCGTGATGGCCCTGGTCGCGCCTTCGCTGGGCAACTTCTTTCGCGGACGTAACCTTGATTCCGAGACCCGCAGATTCCTCGCGCTTTGCCGCTACGCCCGCAGCCGGGCGGTATCGGATGGCGTGCCCATGCTGCTGTGGCTGGACCCGGACCGTCGAGCCTACGGGCTCACCGAGGAATATGGCTTTGGGCAGCCGGACGCCAAGCCGCTGGAGTATCAGCTGGAGCCCGACGTTGACCTGCAGCTCGACCAGCGCGGGTTCTCAATCGGCCAGCCGACGCCGGTCCTTCCCCGGACGCTCAATGTCGGGGCCAATGCCCTCGCCATCCGGTTTCAGCCGGACGGATTTGTCAGCGAATCCAGCCCGCAGAGTCTGTGGTTCCGCGAAAAGGACCGCGAACAGGGTGGCCGTGCCGACGAAGGCCGGCGGCAGATTTGGATCACCCAGACACTCAACCGCGTCAGCTATGAGGTGCAGACCAACAACGCCGCGTTCGTCCGCCGCTAGGCGCGCCGAGTCCGCGTTCACGCTGGCGGAGGCGCTGGCGGCGCTGGCGTTCCTGGCCATCGTGATTCCCGTCGCGGTCCACGCGGTGCAGGTGGCCAGCCTCGCCGGTCAGGTGGCGGACCGGAAGCTGGTGGCGGCGCGGGTCGCGGACCGGCTGCTCAACGAACTGGTCGTTACCGGCCAATGGAAGCAGTCCGCCTCGAGCGGCACCGTGGAGGAGAATGCCCGGGTGTTCCGGTGGAATCTCCGCAGCGAATCGTGGGACCGGGATTCCCTGCGGCTGCTGACGTTGCAGGTGAACTACCAGGTGCAGGGCAAGGACTATGACGTGCAGCTCAGCACGCTCATGGACAACAACCAGCAGTGAACCGCCTTTGTGCCAACTCGAATCCCGCGCCGCCGGCCCTGCCGACGGGCCGGGCCGGCGCGTTCACGCTGATCGAGCTGTTGCTGACGATCGTCATCTTCGCCGTCGTCCTCGCGGCCATCAACGCGGTCTTTTTCGGGGCGATGCGCCTGCGCCAGAAGTCAGCCGACGCCGCGGCCAAGGCACTGCCCTTGGAGCTGACCCTGACGACCCTCCGCCGGGATTTGGCCGGCATCGTCAAACCGGGCGGCACCTACGCGGGGATCCTCGACAGTGCCGCCAACATCCAGGGGCTGAACGAGCAGAATGTCGGCACGGAGATCTTCACCACCTCCGGTGTGTTCCGTGATCCGCAGCCGTGGGCGGAAATCCAGAAGGTGGCCTACGTGCTGCGCGATCCGACCAACCGCCTGGGCAGCGTCGGCCGCGACCTTGTCCGGGTCGTGAAGCGGAACCTGTATCCCGCCGTGGAAGAGCAGCCGGAGGAGCAGCGGTTGCTGAGCGAGGTCAACCGGGTGGACTTCACGTTCTACGACGGCACGAGCTGGCGAACCTCGTGGAATTCGACCAATGACCTGACCACGCTGCCCCGGGCCATTCGGGTCGAGATCACGCTGGAGCCGGAACGGTTGCAGGGACAGGAAGCCCAGACGGCCCGGACGGTGAATTCCCAGTTTCGCCCGCCGATCCAGCTGGTCGTTCCGATCATGATCGCGGCGGTGACGAACCAGACGGCCACCACCGAGGATTCCACGGGAGGTGCCCTGTGAAGTTGACCACTTCCGCGAATGCGCCCGACCTGCAGGGATCCGCCCTGATCATCACCCTGTGGGTGGCGTTTGGGCTGGTCGCACTGGCCCTGTATTTCGGCAACTCGACCAGCCTGGACCTCCGGGCGGCGGACAACCGAGTCGCCGCGCTCGAGGCGGAGCACACTATCGAGGGCGCCGCCCGGTATGCCGCGTTCCTGCTGGGCAACCTGCAGCAACCGGGTGTCCTGCCCGACCTGAAGACGTATCAGCGCGAGGCCGCCGGCATCGGCAACGGCACGTTCTGGTTCCTCGGCCGCGATCCCCAGGCCTCGCAGCTCACCACGGACCTGCCCTACTTCGCGCTGGTGGACGAGGCTTCCAAGCTCAACCTGAACACCGCAACGGCCGCGATGCTGGAGCTGCTTCCGCGGATGACTCCGGAACTGGCCAGCTCGATGGTGGATTGGCGGGATACCGATTCGGATCCCACCGAGCTGGGGGCCGAGGAGGACACCTACCTGCTGCGGAATCCCGGCTACTACTGCAAGAACGGGCCGTTCGAGAGTGTGGACGAGTTGCGGCTCCTGAATGGTGCGGATGCGGAGATCCTTTACGGCGAGGACCTCAACCGGAACGGCGTGCTGGACCTCAACGAAAACGACGGCAACGAAACGCTGCCGGTGGACGACCGCAACGGACGTCTCGATCCCGGGGTGCTGGAATACTTCACGGTCTTCACCAAGGAACCCCTGACGACGACCAATGGCACCCAGCGGGTCAACATCCGTCAGAACCCGGGCGCCAACCAGCAGCTCCGGACGCTGATCGAGACCGCACTGGGCTCCAGCCGGGCCAATCAGATCCTCAACCAGTTCGGCGGCGGAGGCGGCCCGGGTGGCGGCGGCAATGTGACCGTGAACAGCGTGCTGGAGTTCTATCTCCGGAGCGGCATGAGCATGGACGAGTTTACGCTGATCGAGGGCGACATCTATTCCGCCCAGGGCAACGCCGCGCCGCAGGGCCTGGTGAATGTGAACACCGCCAGCGAACAGGTGCTCGCGTGCATCCCCGGAATCGGCGTGGACCTCGCGCCCTCCGTGGTGGGCTACCGGCAGTCCAACACCGGCCGGCTCAACACCGTGGCCTGGGTGGCGGAAGTGCTGGGCCGCCAGAATGCGATCCAGGCCGGCCGGTTTCTGACCGGACGCAGCTACCAGTTCACCGCGGACATCGCGGCGGTCGGACATCTGGGCCGGGGCTATCGGCGGACCCGGTTTGTGTTCGACCTTTCGACCGGCGTGCCGCAAATCATTTACCGGCAGGATTTGGGCGACTTTGGCTGGGCGCTGGGCCGGCAGGCGAAATTGCAGCAGCAACAGTTGTCGATGAACACCCGATGAAGGATTTGCTCCAGAAAAAGCGGCCGCAGTCGGTCCTCGGATTGACGTTCGACGGAACGAAGGTCGAGGCCGTGGTCATCCGGCGCAGCAACGGTTCCGCCGAGGTCGGCCAGACCGCCTCGTGCACGCTGAGCGCGGATTGGACCAAGCTGGATCCGGCCAAGGCCGGGGCCGAGCTGAAGGCCCAGCTCGACGCCGCGGAGATTCGGGAACGCAACTGCGTGGTGGCCCTGCCGACCGGCAGCTTGCTGTCCCTCCAGACCGTGCTGCCCGATCTTTCGGAAGAGGACACCCAGAGCCTGCTGCAACTGGAGGCGGAGAACGGCTTCCCGTTCGCACCGGAGCTTCTGGCCGTCGCCCATTCGCGATTCCGTCCCGAAGGCAGCACCGGCTACGCGACCCAGCTGGCGCTGCCCCGCGAGCTGATTGGCCGGTTGGAATCGCTGCTTCGGGCATCCCGGCTCAATCCGGTTTCATTCACCCCGGGCCTGGCGGCTCTGCAGCCCCTCAATGTTTCGCGGGGGCAGGGGACGGTGTCCCTGTTTGTGGGCGAACGGGCCGTCGAATTGCTGATCGTCTCCGGTGGCGGCGTCGCCACGGTGCGGGTATTGGAGGCATCTGCGGAAGGCGAGGGGAGTGAGGTCCGCGTGGCGGCGGAGTCCGTCGGCCGCGATCTCCGGGTCACGCTCGGACAGCTGCCGGCGGCGATACGGGAAGATTTGTCCCGCCTGCGCGTGTTCGGTGGCCCCGCGGCAGACCGACTGGCCGCGGAAATTGCGCCGCGCGCGACCGCGTTGGGGCTTTCCCTTGAGCGGGTCATCCGGTTTGCCCCCGGTGAACTCGGCGTAAAGGTGGCCGAATCCGCCCCCGTGAACGCCGCCGTGGCGGTCGGTGTGCGTTATCTGGCCGGCACGGTGGCGGGACTGGAATTCCTGCCCCCGCGGGTTTCGGCCTGGCAGCAGTTCGCCGGGAAACATTCCGGCGGCAAACTGGTGCTGGCGGGCAAGTTCGGTGCCGGCGTGGTCGCCCTGGCGCTGCTGGCGTTCCTGTTCCAGCAGGTGCAGCTCCTGCGGTTGCGTTCGGAGTGGAACGGCATGTCCGCCAAGGTCCGCGAGCTCGAGAACCTGCAGCAGCAGATCCGGCGTTTCCGTCCCTGGTATGACGATTCGATCCGCAGCCTCAGCATCCTGCGGCGGCTGACCGAGGCCTTTCCCGAAAACGGGGACGTGACCGCGAAAACGATCGAACTCCGTGACGACGGTGCCGTGATCTGCACCGGCACCGCCAGCGACAACACCGCGCTGCTCAAGACCCTGGACCGGCTCCGGGCTTCGCAGGACGTGGCGGACGTCCAGGTGGACCAGCTCCGCGGCAAGTCCCCGCTGCAGTTCACCTTCAACTTCCACTGGACCGGAGGAGTGACCCGATGAACCTCAACTTGGACCCCAAGAACCGGCAGCAGCTCCTGATGGCGTTGGCGTTCGGCGTGGTCGGCATCTGGACCGCCGACAATCTCCTCATCAGCCCCCTGATCGCCAGCTGGAACAACCGGACCAAGGCCATCGCCGACCTGCGCAAAAAGGTGGCCGACGGGCAGCAGTTGCTGACCCGGGAACGCAGCCTGCGGGACCGGTGGAAGGTGATGCAGACCAACACGCTTCCGACCGAGGTCTCGGTCGCCGAAGGCCGGGTGCTCGGGGCGTTCGACGGCTGGTCGCAGGAGAGCCGGGTCAGTGTCACCTCGATCAAGCCGCAGTGGAAGCGGACGGCGGACGATTTCATGGTGCTCGAATGCCGCGTGGATGCCGCCGGCAGCCTGTCCACCATCAGCCGGTTCCTTTACGAAGTGGAGGCGGACCCGCTGGCGCTGAAGGTGGATTCGGTGGAATTGGGTTCGCGCGACACCGCCGGCGCGCAACTGACGCTGGGCCTTCAGGTCAGCGGCCTGGTCCTGAGCACGGAGAAACGATGAACTTCAAACCATCCATCGTGGCCAAGACGGCCTTGGTCGGCGCAAGCCTTGGGCTGGCCTTGTTGCTGCCCGCCGGTTGGGCTGCCGAGGCAACCGGAGAAAAACCCGCCGGGACCAATGCGCCCACGGCAACGGCCACCAATTCCGTTCCGGCTGCGGGCGTATCCCCGGCCAAGGCGGCCGAGGCCGATTCCGGGCCGACATCGCTGGACTTCAGCGCCTTCCGCAAGATCGCCGACCGGAACATCTTCAATTCCGGCCGCAGCGCCCGTTCCGCCCGGTCCGGTGAACGCCCGCGGGTTCCGCAGGTCGAGTCGCTGACGGTGGTGGGCACGATGGCCTATGGAAAAGGCGACCTCGTGTTCTTCGACGGCAGCAGCGGTTCTTACCGGAGAGCCCTGAAACTGGGAGACACCAGTGCCGGTCACAAGGTGGTGGCGATCACCGCCGAGCAGGTCGAGCTCGAGGCGGACGGCAAAAAGTTCAAGCTGAACGTGGGCGGCACCCTGCGGCGGGAGGACGAAGGCCCTTGGGAGGTTTCCAGTTCCGGCGTTTCCCATGCCGTGGCTGCGTCTGCGCCGACGAACAGTTCGGCGGAGTCGTCCGGCGGCGATGCCGGCGGCGAGGTCAGTGATGTTTTGAAACGGTTGCTTCAGAAACGCGCACAGGAGGAGAAGAATGAAAACCAGTAAGATCGTTCCGGCCCTGCTCGGCCTCGCCTTGGGCTTCG